>JAILHV010000043.1 GCA_024695625.1 Treponema sp. | reverse complement strand
GTGCTGAAGGTTCAATGAGGGAATAGTCAAAGTTTCCTTCGCTGTAATGTGAAAGCATGTCTGCAAAGTAGATGAGCGTTGTAATCTTGCGGAAATCCTCCGGTGCGCTAAGCGGGTCGTGGTGGTAGCGGATTGCATTGATGATTACTTCCGGGAAGTTCCACTTCTTTGCAATCAGGGAGCCTACCTCACCGTGGTTTACACCTGCAAACATGCGCTCAAAGAGGTTCTTGGAAACGCCGCGTTCGTCGCACATGGCATTTATCTTGTCCAGAACTTCGGGATGGGCCGTCTCAAAGATGATTTTACCCATATCATGCAAAAGACCGCAAACGTAGCTGTCGTCAACGCATTTTTTGTCGGTGCGCAGGAAGTTGCGTGCCAGGTTGTATGAATAGAAGGCTATTCTGTATGCGTGGGTCCAGAGAGCCTTAATTTCTTCGTTGGAATCTTCGGTAAGGGCTTTCATGGAGCCAATACTATATAGAAGGTTTTTGATTCCCCTAAGGCCTACAAGCTTTACTGCCTCTCCGATTGAATGGCATGGTGTAGACAAAGAGAAGGCCGCAGAGTTTACAAGCTTGAGCAATTCAGCGGTAAGGGAAACGTCGTTGGAAATCTTAAGCGCAATGTCGCTCATCTGGCTGTTGGGGTCATTGATTATCCTGTTGATTTCCGTAATGTTTTCCGGGAATTCAGGAAGACCTTCAATGAGCTTGACAAATTCACTTGAAATATCGGTGATGTCTTCGGTTGACTTGCCGGTAAAGGGCAGAATCATGCGGGTTATGGTTTCGCCGTTTTCGCTTATGACCTGGTAGTTTTCTTCCGTAACGCCGATTTTCTTTAGTACAAGAATCATGATTACAAGACCAAGGCCTGCACCTTCGCTGTCGTCCAGAAGGGATGCGATTCCTTCTTCTACGGAATTGTACATCTGGGCGCGGGTAATCTTGTCGTGGATGCGCTTGTACTCAAAATTCGTAAGTTCTACGCGGTTTCTAACTTCCACCTTGATTTTGTTGTTGCGGGTCTGCATGGAAATCTTTATGTAAAGACCCTTGTCCTTCTGAAGGTTAAGGTAGTGGTTGATGTCCGACATGGTGTCCATCTTGAAATTCTTCATTCCAAGATCGTAATCGGCCTTGTTGTTTATGTCCAAGCCTTTTTCTTCAAAATAAACACGCTTGGTATTGGCTTTTTTACCGTTGTTGGCAAGTTCTTTGAGGCAGTAGATAAGGCTGTCTGCCATCTGGGCCTGATCCAGCTCTGTCAGGAATGTCTTTAGAATGTCGCACGCATATTCCTCAATTTCATGGGGAAGAGTATAAGTTGTGACTGTAAGCGGAATGCCAGATTCTATGGCCTTGCGTACTTTTTCTACGTCTACTTTTATTCTTTTTTCCTGTGCCATTTAATATCCTTCTACTCAGGGCCAATGATGCAAAATTGCTTTACAGGTCCCTTTATTAACTATACCACAATTAAGAAAATATTCAAATAACATCTGGCAGAATTATGATTTTTTCGCTAAAATACTTATCATGACAAGCCAAACTTTAAGCCAACTCCTGGTATTGCTCCTTTGCGGTATTACCAGCATGCGCATTTTTTTTATACAGGATTCCCGCTCGGATCCGATAGCAGCCGTTCCGTCCATCGCTGTAATAGTTTCTCTGCTGAGCATTGTGGCATTCGGCTGCGGACCAATTGAAATTGCAAACCTTGCGCTTTCAATCTTTTCCTTTGTAACCAACTTCCGCTCGCTCCTGCGCTTTAGAGCCAAGCTGGTTGTTGACCACTACAGCATACTTTTCATCCTTGCTTCCATACTGAATTTGATTCTCGTGGCTCTGCTTGTGATTTTTGTGCTTTACTACAGGCCGTCAAAAGCAAACCTAAAGAAATTCAATGTGAAGGAATCCTCTTACTCATTTTACGGCAATTTTTCCCAGGGATTTAAGCGAATCGATAAAATTTTCGCCATGAATTCAGCGCTGGTAAAAAAGTATCAGGCACTTTCTCTAAAATCTCAAGACGGATCCGCTTCCGCCGGAGATTCAGCTTCGCCAGATGATGAAAACATCGTGCTTTTTGTTCCCAATGAATGCAGCAATATCCAGGACTATGAGCCGATTCTCGTAAAGCTTGCACACGACGGCTATACGGTCTATGCGGCGGACTTTTTCCCGGAGGACCTGCACTGGTTCAATGATTGGCGGGACTTTAAGCCATTCAGAAGGTCCTTTATGCGGTGGGCAAAGCTCTACAACAAGAAGGCTTACAAGGAGGCCACTATGCAAAAGCACCAGAATCTCCTTGATTCCTATAATTCCCTTGCAAAGATGCTGGACATAAAAAAGGGAACTTTTGTCTTTGCCCTTTCTGACGACGGCCTTAATGACGGTGGAGCCGCCCTGCATTCGGCAAGTCCCGACATTATTTTTGGCAGCTTTGACATAGGGGACGTTCCCGGAAACCCAACTCCCGGCTACGGACCTGTTCAGCAGACGGATCCTGTCTTTGCCCGCTTCCTTGGGCTAAAAAGGGACCGTTCTCTCTACATGCCCAGCCACATTGCAACTGTCGCCGAAGAAAAAATCCGTGTGACACAGGAAATAACGGCAAAAGTTCTTGGCAGCAAGGAAGACTGAGCGAAAGGCTCCTGCATGCGCCCGGTGGTAAAAGCCTTATGGTAATCGACAATAATTATTTTATTCTATATAATATCTGGGCGGTTTCAAACAGAGACAGACTTTTGAAGCCGGCTCTATAATACAATATCCGAGGAATCCGATGCCTGAAGAAAAAAAACTCAGTTCAAAAAAAATATGGCCCTTGTCGCTTTGCGCGCTTGTAATCCTGGTTGACCAGATAACAAAAGCCCTTGTGGTAAAGTATATACCTCTGCTCGGAACTTCACTTGATGGAGTGATACAAGTCTGCGGCAAGTACCTCTGGTTCATACACGTGCGCAACAAGGCCGTGGCATTCAGCATGGGCTCATCGCTCCCCACAAGTCTAAGGACAATCCTCTTTGCGGCAATCCCCCTCATAATCATACTGCTGGTGTTCGGAATCTACTTCCGCAACAACGAGTTTTCAAGCCTTCAGCGCTGGTCCATCTGCGGAATCCTTGGCGGCGGAATCGGAAACCTCATAGACCGCTTCTTTAGGCCGGACGGGGTCGTTGACTTTATAAGCTGCTACTTCTGGAACTTATTTGGACTTGAAAGGTGGCCCACATTCAATATTGCGGACACTGCGGTGGTCGTCTGCGGAATTCTTTTTGTAATTGCCTGCGTCCTCTATATTCCTTCAAACTCAAAGCGCAAGGGGGCAAAAAATGAATAAAAATACATTTACCCTTCTTTTTACCCTTGTATCTACGGTAATAAACATAATCCTTACCGTGGCTACGATTGCACTTCTCGCAGTGATTTTTATGTTTGCATGCAAGATGCTGGGCTGCAAGGACGGCAACGTTATTTACATGGGCCTTTTGGTCTGCTTTGTCGTCGGAATGTTCCTGAATTTCTATTTCTTTTCAAAGCTTACTGTTTGGGCGGTAAAGAAATTCAACCTTGCTCCAAAGCTTAACAGCAGCTTTGTGGCCCGTCAGCTTCCAGACGGTGCAAAATTTGCAAAAGAACTCCCCCAGGAAAAAAAGAAAAAGACTGTAATGCCCCAGTCCGTACTTGAGCCTGAGGAAGAAGAAAAATGGAATGGAGCAAGTCCAACCTACCAGAATTTTGGCATTGATGAACTTAAACGCGGTCTTGAAAAAAATAATGAAGAAGCCCAGGCTCTCATAAAGGAAAGGGAAGAAGAAGCCCGGGCGTGGGAAGAATCTAAAAAAGGCAAGTCAAACGGATAATGCTATTGGTTCCTTAGCTGCATGGTACTCTGGCTTGAACTGTGGAGCACTCTCTTACCTTTGCCTTGGAATTGAGCCTTTGTGCCAAAGCAGGAAACAATCAGCAATATTAAAAATGCCACCACCAATGGAATGTAATACCGTTTTTTCATCATACTTTTTATCCTTACAACATTTAGAATATATCTTTTAAATCGGAATAATATTGTTTTTTTTGAATTTATATCGAAATTTAATTATTTTTTATCAAAAAACGTGGAAAAAAGTGAAAAAAAGACTTTGTCTATAAAAAAAGCAGGCCTTTACAGCCTGCCAACCTGATGGTTTTTCGTCCTTATCAATAACCGTCGCTCATGCTGCGGTTAATATCCCTCTGGTAAAGTTCCTGATAGACCATGCTGCGCTTCTTGAGCTCGTCCTTGCGCTCCTGCGGGAAGGGCAAGAATCTCCAGAAGATAGCACGCACTTCTTTTTCAAGCTTCTGGGTTCCGTTTGCTTCCTTTGTCATCCACAAGATGTAGTCTTCAATAAAGAATGACTTTAGGTCGCCCTTGAGCTTCTTGTTGTCAATGTACTGGTAGTACTGGCCGGTCAAGCCTTCGGACATCCAGTCAAAGGAAGCCTTTTCCTTTGCAACCTGCCACCTGAGGTCTGCAACAGCCGTAAGACATGCAATCTTAAGGTTGCGGGGATACATAGGAATTACAATGCGTCCACGGCTTGTTATGCGGTTGTAGCGGTCAAATGGTTCCCAGCAGAAGCCGTTGTCACCGTAAGTTGGTACCAAAAGAACATAAGGAACTATGCGGTTTGGCACGTTCCTGTGGATGCGGCAGAAACAACCCGGGTCAATCGACTCAATCCAGGCAAGCTCGCGAAGTACGTTCTCGCGGAAGCCTGTTTCCTTGTCGTTGCAGTGGTTAAATTCGCGGGTAAGGACAGGGAACTGGTTACCCTGGCGGCCACAAGTCATCTTTGCCATCTGGCGGATAGTCGTCATTTCCTGCAAAATGTCTTCAAGGCCAACGTTTGCACTTTCTTCCGGCATACCCTGGGCCTTTTCGTCCAAACTTTCGCGGATTTCCCTTGCTTCCAAGAGTTCCTTTATGTAGCCTGCACAGTCACGGTCAACCTTCTGTACGGTGCGCATCAAGTTGGCAATCTCAGAAAAAGCCTTGCGCTGGGTGTCGTCGTAGGGGTGAACGTGTGGCTCAAGCCCAATAAAGGGTGAGTGGGAGAAAATATCGTTCAAGCGGTCGCGGATTTGGTTTTCAAGGCGCTCACGCTCGTGTTCCTTTGCAGAAACAAGGTTGTCTGCGCTTGCAATTTTACCGCTGTTCTTGCTTATAAGCTGTGAAAGGCGTGCCTGGTCAGCACCGGGACCCCTCTTTTTGGAAGGACCAACTTCGTCCGTAACGCTTAATGTAAGACGGCCTGATGCAACTTCCTTAATCCATTCATCGGCATACATAATCGGTTCGCCGGTAACGTTCTGGAAGATTGAGCGGGAGAAAAAGTCCTTTTGCTCTGCGGTGAACAAAGACGGAAGCACTACGCCAAAGCGCATTGCCATACGTTTTGGCATGGGCGACTTTGGATTTGCCATTTTTGGTGCAAGCGAGCGCAGGAAATTCCACCATGAAGCAACTATATTCTGGCGGTAAACGGCGCGGTCCTTCTTGTCCTCGGTCTTAAGGTACTTGGACAGCAGCATGTGAAGCCTCTGTGCGCTTTCACCTTCACCGCTAAGACAGGTCTTGTAATAGGTGGTATCGTCAAAAACAGCGCTGGGGGTGTCCTCAAAGTATTTTTCTATTGGCTTGAACTGGGTTTTGCTTAAGTCTACAGGGAGCGGAGACTGGTCGCTTTTGTCGTCATCATCATCTTTTGCATAGCGTTCAGTGGTCACCTCAAAGCCCATTGGGGAGTTGTCGCCATTTGCAGCATTATCAGCACTGTCGTCATAATCCTGCTCCATACTGGCTTCTGACTGCTCCAAAAGAGCCGCAATGCCAGGGTCAATATCATCATTGTCGCTCATATTTAATTCTCCACTAATATATAGAAAATTATAACATGGGATTTTGATTCTATCAAGTTAATTTCAGTTTTTTGGACGGTACTTTTTTAGGCTCTACCATTAAATTCCTGGCTAATCCGACAGAAAGTGCCTTTGCGTCACCCGCTTTCCAGGGCTACGCTACCGCTCCGGCCCGCCTGTGGCGGTCTTGCCGTTGGCAACCCTTCCAATCGGGCGTAGGTTTCTTTTCTTCCTCAAACAACAGTCACTGCATCAAATTCGCTGACAGTAAAAATATCTGGAGTATAGGCTTTCCCCTCCTGCTTTTATCAATTCATCTTTAGCGAAACTTCCCCGGTGCTTAGCTGGGCTTGGCTGCCGTCTTCTTTTTGCACGATAAGAGCTGCGCTGTCGCTTATGCCAAGGACGGTTGCCGTGTATTCCGAGCTTTTGTCTCCGATTGTGGGGCTTACCCTTACGGTGCGGCCTGTGAGCATGGAATGACTTTTGTATTCTTCCATAATATTTTCGTGGGAATCAAGGCTTTTTAGGATTTCGTATATGCATGCTGCCAAAAGTTTTGTTCTGGATGCCTGCGATTCTTTTTTGCCGTCAAGAATTCCGCCTGCTTTGTCTTTTAGTTCATCCGGTAAATTTTCATCGGCCAAGATGTTGATTCCAATTCCTACGACTGCACATTCAAGTTTCCCGCTTTTGGGGTTGGTGATTCCTTCCGTAAGTATTCCGCAGATTTTTTTTTGCCCAAGATAAATGTCGTTCACCCATTTTATTGAGCACTGAATTCCAAAAACTTTTCTGATTGCCCTGCATACGCCAACAACGCTTGTTATCGTGTACAGATAGGGATCTTTTACGCCTGCGTTCGGAACGTATGCAAAGGAAAAATAAATTCCGCTCTTTGTAGGCGAATAAAATTTGCGCCCCATCCGGCCACGGCCAGCTGTTTGTTCTGCTGCCGCCAAAAGTCTTTTGTGAAAGCAAAGCCCTTCTTTTGTAAGTGTGGAAACTCCATCACTTTCGCAAAGCAGGGAATTTCCTTTTGAATAAACCTGTTCATTAAGCTGCTTTAGGAGTTCAGTGTTTGTGCTTCCGATTGTGTCGTATAAAAAGACCTTCTCCCTAGAAAACAGTCCGTCGGAAAGTGCCCCGGAGGAATTTTTTATTGAATCAAAGTCTTTCCAGAACTCCTGGGCTGTAAATAAGTCTTCCGTCTTGGGATTTTCCATCTTAGTTTTTTCCAAGAACCGTAAAGTTTTCAACCCCTGCGCTAAAGGTAATTCCGCTTCCTGTTTGTTCAAGGCAGGGTAGGGTACGGATTGCTTCTATTACAGATGCCTTTTTTTCGTGCTCGGTAACAATCATCAGCATTTCTTTTTCTGGAACAATGTGCATGCCAAAAAATTTTTCGTCGTCTTCGCGGGCTGTTCCCCTTGCGTTTAGTACGGTTCCACCGCCAGCTCCTGCTTTGCGTGCGGCAGCCATTGCATCGTCTGCATAGCCTTTGTTTACAATCACACAAATCAAATCCTGCCTTGCTTCTGAATCTTTCATAGAGCCGTCTCCTCCGCTAATAATTCCCTTCTTTAAAAAAGTATCTGCATTCAGCGTAAACATAATGCCAAAATTCCGCCTCTCTTTTTTACAGGCATCTTTTACGGCGTCAATTATTTTCTTCATTCCGCTTTCTTCGTTAAGGATAAGGACAATATCCTGAGTGGCTCCACCCAGCCCCAGAACGGAAAGCACAGGGCTTGCGCTAATCATCCTTCCCATCAGAACTGTTCCTCCCCAGCTGCCTGCCCCGACTGCTGCGTCAGAAACAAGCTCTGCCTTGTTGTGCGGAACTGCGGCAATAAGCAAGTTGTAACTGCTCATTTTGTCCTAGCCCTCCTTTGTTTTAGTCTGAATATTATTCCCAAAAGCTGAATTGCAATAAGGGGTGTCATTGCAACCAAGGCTATAACGCCAAAGGCATCCGTTACAGGGTTTCCTCCACAGGCAAGGGAAGCTCCCAATGTAAAAGAAAGAATGAATGTGCTTGTCATTGGACCGCTTGCAACTCCGCCTGAGTCAAAGGCAATGGCCGTAAAAAGAGGCGGGCAAATAAATGAAAGAAAAAGAGCAAGTGCGTATCCCGGAAGCAGAATGTACCAAATGCTAAAAGAAAAAAGAAGCCTAAGCATGCTAAGCCCAATGGAAACTGCAACTCCTGCAGAAAGGGCAGCCAGCATAACCTTGCGCTTAATTGTACCGCCACTTATGCTTTCCACTTGTTCCGTAAGAACCCAGACAGCCGGTTCTGCGCAAACAACAACCGCACCAAAAAGAATTCCTGTTCCGCAAAGAAGTACAAGCCACCAGCCACCCTCGCTAGAAGCAGAACTTCCAAGAAGAGCTCCCAAGCTTTGTCCTGCCGGCATAAAACCTCCGTTCACACCGGTAAGAAAGAGCACCAGCCCTGCAAAGCTGTACAAAAGACCCTTTATCATTCGCCTTACCTGGAAAGGTGGCATCTTAAGCAAAAAAATCTGGAAGACTATGAACATTGCAACAAGGGGAAGCAGAGCCATGCTAACTTCCTTAAACACAGAAGGAAGCTCGCTAAGAAAAACATAAAGCCCTGTGGCCGCATCATTCCCGCTGTTTTGGGCTGCAAAAAATGCATCCTTTGCCAGAGAACTGTTTGAATTTGTAAAGCTCTGCAATATTCCGTAAAAGCAAACAGCCGCAACAGGCCCAACGGAAGCTATGCCTGTTAGACCAAAAGAGTCGTCCGATGAATTTTCCGTTGAATTTTTTGATTTTTCCAAAGAAGTCCCAGAGTGAATTTGCCCCTTGGAACGGACAGCCGCAACACCCACGCCCAAAGCCATTATGAATGGAACTGTCATAGGCCCCGTTGTTGCACCGCCAGCGTCAAAGGCAATCCCCTGGAATTCAGAAGGACAAAAAAACGCCATGGCAAAAACCGCAGCGTAAGAAAGCATAAGGACGTATTTTAGCTTTAGGCTAAGCATTGTGCGCAAAAGGCCTATAACAACAAAAAGACCAATTCCCGCCGCAATCATAAAAATAAGAGCCCATTTGTTCACGGCCGGGGAAACATTTTTTATCTGTCCCGCAAGTACCTGAACGTCGGGCTCTGCAACCGTTACCATAAAACCAATCGCAAAAGAAACCCCAAGCAAAAGCGGCAGGCTCCTCTTTGCAGTAAGGGCTGCACCGCTTCGCTCTCCAATCGGCAAGATTCCTATGTCTACGCCCAAAAGAAAAACTGTAAGCCCCAGAATCAGCAGGACTCCGCCAAGGATGAACCTTACAAGCAGGTCGCTGCCAAGTGGGGCAAGGGTTAGACCCAGGATAAGGACTATAGCCATTATGGGTAGAACAGAAGAAATTGTTTCTTTTAGCTTTTGCAACAGGTTCATGGCTTAATTCTTAATTGTCGTAGAAATTTATTTGTAGCAGTTCCAGCCTTTTTCGGTAATGCCCTGAACCCATTTCTTTGCCATTTCCTTTGCGCCTTCAAGATTGTGTTCCTTGTAGTTACCGCACTCCTTTTCCGTAGCGGCAGGAATTGGCTTGTCCCAGACGGCAACTTTTTTAAGCACGTTAACAAGGCGTTCTGCAATCCATGATTCCTCGTGGTCTCCCCAGACCGTAAAATAAAAGCCAGTGCGGCAACCCATGGGGCTAAAGTCAATCACGATGTTGGGCATTTCGTCGCGTATGTATTCAGCAACAAGATGCTCAAGCGTGTGGATTGTACCGTTTTCCATAAACTCCTTGTTGGGCTGGCAAAAACGGATGTCGTATTTGGAAACAATGTCCCCCTTGCGTCCTGTCTTTTCGGAAGCAAGCCTTACGAATGGAGCCGTAACCTTTGTGTGGTCCAGATTGAATGAATCAACATTGTACTTTTTCTTTTCTTCTGACATATTTTCCTCCAGAATTTATATGATCTTTTTTTTAATTTTTTGGACGGCATTGCTTTTTTTACAAGTATGCCCCTCCAAAAAGAGGCACTTGCATTTTTCCCGGGCTTTCCGGGGTCGCTCGAAACTTCGTTGCGAGAACCGCCTTTCGGCTCCATTGCCTTGCGGCAACGGCTGCGCCACCCCTCCAATCCCGCGTAGGTTTCTCCCCCTAAAATAGGGGAATCATATTGCGCACTAGAGCTGCACTCAGTTCAGCGGCAGTTCCTTCGTTAAAGTTGTAGGCGTTCTCCTGCATGTCATCAGCCATGTCGCTCATGCAGCGGATAATCACAAAGGGAATGCCGTTCAGGTAGCAGGCATGGGCAATCGCAGCCCCCTCCATTTCCACACAGGCAGGGTTGCATATCTCACGGATGTGCTTTTTTATTTCCTTGTCGCTAATGAACTGGTCACCTGTGGCAATGCGGCCTGCAATCAGTTCGTGACCCTTTGCCTCCTTTAGCGAAGCAAATGCAATCGTTGCCGCATCGAGCATCTTTTTGTCAGCAGGAAAGTCGGAGCACTCCATCTGCGGAACTTCGCAAGCCTTGTAGCCAAAGCCAGTTGCATCCATATCGTGGTAAAGGGCATCCGTACTGGCAACAAAATCAAGCACCTTAAGGCCAGAAGCCATTGCACCTGCAATTCCAGTGTTTATTACATGTGTTACCCCAAACTGAATGGCAAGACGCTGGGCACACAGGGCGGCGTTTACCTTTCCCACCCCGGACTTTACTACAACAACGGCAACTCCGTCCAAAAGCCCTTCGTAAAATTCACAGCCACCTGCAACCGTAGTGCGGACGGAAGATTCATCCGGCAAAGGCAAAAGCACAGACTTGAGCGTCTTTACTTCCACGTCCATTGCGCCAATAATACCCACTTTTTTCTGCATAAAAATTCCGCCTGACTATTTGAGCCTGTCTATAAAAATCCTGCGCTTTTCCGGATCGTCGCTTTCCTTAAAAAGAATGGCAATGTTTCCAATAATGCGCACCAACGTTGCACCTGTGTCTTCTGCAAGCTTTAGGGTCAGTTCCTTTTTTTCATCCCTAAAGGCATTGAATTTTACCTTGACAAGCTCCCGGTCGTTCAAAAAAAGACCAACCTGTTTTTCCAGGGCTTCCGTTACGCCTGCCTGGCCAACAATAACCAGCGGCTGGAGTGGATGCGCCAGTTTTTCAAGACCGTGGCGCTGCTTACTGCTTAGTTCTATCATAATCCCATAATATCCAAAATTTGCCGTGCTTGCAATATGAAAATCTGTTGACAATATAATTTAACAGTGTTATATTAACATTGTAATTCAAAGTTAGCGAGGTTTGCCATGCGGAATGCCAACACCCAGATAATTCCAATGATTAAGCAGAAAACTTTGGAGCTTCTTATGGAAGCAGAGCCTTCCCAGATTGGAATGAGGGACATTGCAAAAAATTGCGGGATAACTGCAACGAATATTTACCACTATTACAAGGACAAGGATACGCTTTTACAAGCCATAGCCCTCGACTGCATCCGGGAGCTTAACGAAAGGATAAAGGCTTCCGCAGTAAAGGGGCGGAGTGCAAAGAGCCAGGTAAGGAATGCCGTTAACGCCTTCTGCGACTGGAGCTTTGAAAACCCAAGGCTTGCACTTCTTGTAATGCAGGGAATAAAATCCGCAGACAATCTTCCGCCGGAACTGATAGAGGAATATTACATCTGCAACCGCACCGGAGAGGAAATCCTAAAAAAAGCAATTGCGGAAGGAAGCGCTTCTTCTGCCAATCCCCGCCTTGATATTGGCCTTTTGGTTTCGGGACTGTGGGGCTGCATAGAAGCTGTCATCCTAAAAAAATGTGACGTTGAATACTGGGACAAAGGAAAAAAGTTTACGGATGCTTTTGTTAAGCTGTGGATAAAATCTGTTTTTGGAGATGAAAAATGAAGGTGCTGATTTTAAACGCTTCGCCAAGAAAGACAGGCAAGGTTTCGCAAATTCTTGGTGCAATGGAAAAAAGGCTTAAGGCAGACGGCCACGAAACAGAATTTGTGGAAGTGAACGGGCTGGACTTTAAGTGCTGTATTGGATGCATGAAGTGCCGCGAAAAGGGAGACTGCATTCTTCCTAAAGACGATGCCCACCGCATAGGGGCTTCGCTTAAAGCTTGCGATGCAATTGTGGTAGGCTCCCCTGTCTACTGGGGAAACATAAGTGGAAAGCTAAAAAGCCTCTTTGACCGCCAGGTTGCCCTGATGATGGGTGAAAGCAAAATGGGCATTCCAATTCCCTTGCTAAAAGGAAAAAAAGCCCTGATTGTAAACGCCTGCACAACGCCTTTCCCGCTCAACATTCTTGCCGGACAGAGTACAAAGGCTTATGCGGCCGTAAAAGAAATACTTTATTATTCTGGTGTAAAAATAAAAGGAAAGATTATGCTTGCAGGAACAAAAAACATGCAGGCATTACCGGAAAAAATAATTAGGCGTGCAGAAAAGCTCGCAAAAAAACTGGAGAAATAGAATGAAAAAACTTGTTACATTTTTAGCACTTGGAATTACACTTGCATTCTCTTTTGCCTTTGCAAAGGAAGTTACTGTTTCCGTTGGAGCGGGCCAATCTTGGAAGCAGAAAAGAGAACCTCAGTTTGCCATATGGCTTGAAGACGAAAACGGAAATTTTATCCGCACTCTTTATGTAACCGAGCGGGCTGGAAAAAAGAACTGGTGGTTTGCCCCCAAGGAAGGCCGCCCGGAGTCTCTTCCTGTCTGGTATCACAAATCCAGAAATGAAGCCCCAAAGGCAAATTCCTCATCGTCAAAAAAAGGCGGTGAAGCAGACATTGATGCCGTTACAAGCGCAACCCCAAAAGGCGGCGTGATTTTTACGGCTGAAATCGGTAACGCCAACTGCAAAATCTTTGCGGAATTCAACACCAGCTTTGACTACAACGACACATACACAAAGAAAAACAGCGGCGTAAACGGCCAGCCATCTGTGGTTTACACGGCAAGCATCCCTTCCTCATTTGAAGAAAGCGAAATACGACTGAATCTAACCGGCACCGGTTCCCCAGACGGTAGCGACGGAAAGATACATGCCCTTCCTTCTGGTCTTACCACTGCACTAAAAATCGTAAAGGCAGTTGCAGTAAAGCGGTGAAATTGGTATTTGGCAAACGCTTATTCTATAGAATATTTTGCAACTATCGTATATACTTGCCTCTATGAAAGCAGTGCCAAATTACACAGTTATTTACTCCGACAACGACATTGTGGTCCTTAACAAGCGCTCAGGGCTTTTGGTTGCCCAAGACCGCTACGATGCGGATGCTCCGCGCCTTGATACGGAAGCGTCCAAGGAATTTGGAAAGCTTTTTGCAGTCCACCGCATAGACAAGGACACGAGCGGACTTGTAATCTACGCCCGCAATGCAGATGCCCACCGCAGCCTGAGCGTTCAGTTTGAGGAGAGGGGCGTAAAAAAGACCTACCACTGCCTTGTAAACGGTCATCCTCTCTGGGACCAAAAGACCGTTGACCTAAAGCTTGAGCCTGACGGAGATTCCAAGCACCGCACGATTGTAAACCCCCGCGGAGGAAAAATTTCCATAACGGACTTTAGGCTGATTGGAAACTGCGGCCCCTACAGCTGGATAGAAGCCTGCCCCCGTACCGGCCGCACACACCAGATACGCGTACACCTTGCGTCGCTGGGACTTAGCATTGTCTGCGACCCGCTTTATTCCGGAAACCAGAAGCCTGTACGCCTTAGTGACGTTAAGCGCAAGTGGAACGGGGACGTGGAAGCGGAAAAGCCCCTTCTTAGCCGCCTTGCCCTTCATGCCTACAGCCTAAAGATTGAGCATCCAAGCAATGCCCACGAAATGAGTTTTACAGCCCCCTATCCGCGCGACATGGAAGCTGTGCGAAAACAGTTTGCAAAGATTTTCAAGGTAAATCCCTTTGAGCAGGAAGATAATCATGACAAGGAATAAAGATGGTAGGACGGGGCATAGTAAGCCCTTGTTTCTGCTGGTATTTGCCCTCTTTTATTTGCTAACATGCCCAAATTTGTATGCAAATGCCTCGGACTTTCATTTTTCTGTGGAGGCGGATGTTACACTGCGCTTGGCAGAACAGGGCGAATATGTTTTTTTGAACGTAGATTCTGCTGGCAGGCGCACTCTTAGTTACCTGGAATGGGAGCAAAAACCCCTTTTTATGCCCCGGGCAAAAGTGAGCGCGGGCTGGAAGAACCTCTACATATCTGCAAGTGCCAGGACTGCAATTCCGGCAAGGTGCGGCTCTGTATTTGACTCCGACTGGATGAACGTTTCGGAGTTTCCCAACTGCCCAGACGAATATGCAAGCATAAAGACAAATTTTACCGAGAGTGACTGTAAGACGAACTACTACTATGAATTCTCAGGCGAGCTTTCCTACATGTTCAAGGTAGCTGATTCGCTTTCTTTTTCTCCCTTTGCAGAGCTTTCCTACGTACACTCTTCTTTTTCTGCAATTGGTGCGGACGGCTCCTACTACAACAAAAACCAGCACGAGTCTAACGGTTACTACGGCTACTACAATGACGCAGATAGCAGCTACGATATAGAGATGAGCGGTGACGAAGTGCTTAGCCTTGAGCGAATTGTGATTCAGGCATGGCTGGGCGGCCGCTTTAACATGGGAATTACCACAAAGCTAGACATGGGCTTTTCCCTGGCTATGAACCTGTGGACTTTTGCCCAGTCGCTGGATTCCCATTTGGTTACGGGGGTCTATTATCTTGATGAATTTGAGGACAATTTTGGCGGAATAAAGGCCGGGGTGGACTTTGCATACAAGCTTTCCAAAAAAGACAAGCTTGTCTTTGCGGCTGAATGCACGGCAATTCAAACCCTTGAAGGTACGTCAAAATCTGCCAACCACGAAAATGCCTCTTATGACGAGTATTTTGACTGTTCTTACTGGTATAACGGAAGGTATTACAAGTGTACGAGCGGATTTGATTTTTCTTCTATTGAATTCACTCTTGGCTACAGGCATGTCTTTAATTAATGGTTTTACAGGGTAGTGCAAGTATGCAAAACTTTAACTGTGCTCAATATGTTTGCCTTTTTTTCCGATAATGAATGTTGTTGAATACCGGGGTTTTAGGAGCCACAAACATACGCACTTGCTTTGTTTGTGCTAGGAGAAGGGGTAGCGGAAGACACGACAAAGCGCAGCGACTCGTGGCTGGAGCGAGGGGAAGACCTTCCCCCTTGGGGAATTCTAACAATTCGGCTATTTTAATGTAGACTGATTTGTATTTTCATAGTATAATTAAGAAGAATTTTAGATTCCATATATTGGATGCTTAGGAGTTTTTATGGCGATAAAAGAATTAAATCGCTTTGATACAAATGCAAAGCGCAACGTTCAGATTGCAACAAAACTGACTGCTGTTATTGGTGCGGTTGCGCTTGTTTGCTGCCTTGGAATTGCATTTATTTCCATTTATATTTTTAACAGAAACCTCCGCACAGATACTACGGATACTCTAAAAGACACAGCCGACGGTGTGGAATTCATCCTTGAAGACTGGATGAAGACCCTTTACGGAGCCGCGCTTTCCCTGTCACAGTCTTATGATGTTATAGAATGCTTGGAAGTGCATGATTCGGCCAGGCTGCAAAAAATACTGCAGGGCATGGTTCCCGGTTTTGAGATTGAACGTGTTGCGGTAACGGATGCAAAGGGTAAGATTGTTCCCGGTGGAGCCGTTGGTATGAGCGAAAGCTTTGACCTTATGCAAGGTTCAACGCTAAAGCCAGCCCTTGCAGGTAATGTCGTAAAGTCCTACGGTTGGGCTGCTGACGATGACTTTGTAATGGTTTGTGCGGCTCCTATACGCAAGGACGGAAAGATTCTAGGTTCGGTTATTGTTGCCTACGACTTGGTTGGCGGTTCTTTGCTTCCGTCTGTTAACAAGATATTCAATATGGACTGTACTATTTTCCGCGAAAATGTCCGCGTAAACACTACGCTTACGGATATGAACGGAAAGAAGCTGACTGGTACCAAGCAGGAAGACAAGCACGTTCTTGACAACGTATTCAACAAGGGTGTCCGCTTTAACGGTGAGCTTATAATTGGTGGTAAGGACTACTTCTGTGTCTATATTCCGCTTAAGAATCATGAAGGCAAGGTTGTCGGTATGTTCTTTGTTGCAAAGAGCCTTGCTGTTATTGGACAGGTAAAGAATGCTACCCTTAAGGTTGTTATTCCTATTTCCCTGTTGGTATTCCTTATAGCAATATTCTTTGGTGGCCGCTTTGTAAGATGGCTTATGTGGCGTCTTAACAACATTACCAAGGTTCTTGTTGAACTTGAATCCGAGGATGCAAACCTTAGCCGCCGCGTAAAGCTCCTTGTACGTGACGAAATTGGAGACCTTATCATCCACTTTGACGCCTTCTGTGACAAGCTGCAGAAAATCGTTAAGGAGATTAAGGAAACCAATGTTGAGCTTAACAACACTGGTATTGACCTTTCAAATTCAACGCACGACACAGCAAGCGCAATTACCCAGATTATTGCCAACATAGAAAGCGTTCACAAGCAGATTTCTTCCCAGAACATGACTGTAGGCCAGACGGTTGCCGCAGTTCAGGGTGTTTCTGCTACAATTTCTCAGGTAAGCGGCCTTATTGACAGCCAGGCAACAGGTGTTACACAGGCTTCTGCCGCTGTAGAAGAGATGATTAGCAACATTTCTTCTGTAAACCAGTCTGTAGATAAGATGGCAGACCAGTTTACAACGCTTAATGCGGACGCACAGACCGGTTTTGCAAAGCAGCAGGACGTTAACGAACGTATCCGCCAGATAGAAACCCAGTCAGAAATGCTTCAGGAAGCTAACCTTGCAATCTCTAGCATTGCTGAACAGACAAACCTTCTTGCTATGAACGCCGCTATCGAAGCTGCACACGCTGGTGAGGCTGGTAAGGGCTTCTCTGTTGTTGCAGACGAAATCCGTAAGCTTTCCGAAACTTCTTCTTCACAGTCAAAGACAATCGGTGAACAGCTTAACAACATTAAGGATTCAATCGTTTCCGTTGCATCTGCTTCTAACGACGCAAGCGAAGCCTTTACTTCTGTTACCAACAAGATTAAGCAGACAGATGAACTTGTTATGCAGATTAAGGCTGCTATGGAAGAGCAGAATTCTGGTAGCCGCCAGATTAGTGAAGCCCTTAAGAACATGAACGACAGTACCGCCCAGGTTCATACGGCTTCACAGGAAATGGCAGAAAAGAGTTCACGCATCGTAAGCGAAATGAATACTTTGCGCGATGCTACCGACGGAATGATGCAGAGTATGGACGAGATGGCATCCGGTGCCCGCAAGATTAACGAGACTGGTATGCAGCTCAACGACATCTCCCAGAACGTACAGAATTCAATCAACAAGATCGGTAGCCAGATTGACTTGTTCAAAGTTTAATCTGCACCAAGCTGGTTTTTAGCAATAATTGTCTTAGATAAGGACCGCCCCTTCGACAAGCTCAGGTAACACCTTGGACAAGCTCAGGGAGCGGTCTTTTTATAAACAGCTATTGGCATGGAATAAGATGCATGTTAACCAAAAATTTGGGGGTTCTTAGGCATATCGCGAAACGTTGAGCGATATGGCCCCTAAGCCGTGCCGGGAAAGGGAGGGGGCTAAGGGGAACTTGCAACGAAGTTTCAAGCAGGGAAAACCCTCGCTTCGGAGTAGGCAACTTTTTTAACGTTAAAAAAGTTGTCCCTCCCCTTAATAAACAAAAATATGAATTTAAAATTTAATTTGGCAGACAGAGAAATTTCAACGGAACTTCCCGCTTTTATTATGGGAATTGTAAATGCTACGCCGGACAGCTTTTATGCTTCTAGCCGCGGCGGGATAGATCGTGCCCTTGCGCTAATAGACGAGGGTGCGGACCTTCTTGACATTGGCGGTGAAAGCACAAGGCCCGGTTCTTCTTATGTTAGCGAAGAAGAAGAAATTAACCGCGTTGTGCCTCTTATAAGGCAAATCCGAAAGACAAGCAAGATTCCAATCTCCGTGGACACAAGAAAGCTTGGCGTAATGAAGGCCGCTTTTGAAGAAGGTGCAGACATTCTAAACGATGTTTCTGCCATGCTGGACCAGCCTGCTCTTGCTGAATTTTGTTCGCAAAAAAAACTGCCTGTAATACTTATGCACAAGAGGGGCATTCCTTCCACCATGCAGAATAACGGTGGCTACGAAGATGTCTTTTTAGAAGTGGACTCTTTTTTGCGGGAGAGGGCAGTCTTTGCGGAGAGTGCCGGTATTGCAAAAGAAAAAATAATTGTGGATCCGGGAATTGGCTTTGGTAAAGACTTGGAATCCAACATTGCCCTCATAAAGAACTGCGGCAGGCTTTGCGGCGGAAAATACCCCGTGATGATGGCACTTTCCAGAAAGACCTGCATTGGTGCAATTACAGGCCGTAAGGAAGATGAGCGTCTCTGGGGAACCCTTGCTGCGGACATGATTGCGGTTCAAAAAGGTGCCAGCTGGGTCCGCGTTCATGATGTTGCCGCTACCAGGGACACTCTTTTGCTCCTAAAGGCCTTGAGCTGACACCAATAGCTAGTAGGCAGGCATTAGGCAAAGAGTTCCGTCTGCTTGAGCCAGATGGCAAGTGCCTCCGCTTCTTTGTCCAGAGCGCGGTCATCTTCTACAAAGGAAGAAATCTTTCTTACTTCTGCGTAAACCTTTTGCAGGAAGGGGCTGAACTGGTCTTTTCCTACAATATCCATTGCCTGGCATACAGCAAGCACGTGTACTGCAAACTGAAGGAAAATCAGCTCAATTTCTTCTGCCAAGTGGCGGGCAGAAATGGTTCCCATGGAAACTTTATCCTGATTGAGTGCCTCTGTTGGTGCGCTTGTTATGCTGACCGGGGCTGCATAGGTCTGGACTTCTCCACGGATGGCACTCATTGTAATCTGTGCCGCCTTGAATCCAAAGCGGAGGCCTGCCTGCGGGTCGTCTTCTTTTGTAACCGGAATAAGGTTTGGCGTAAGTCCGTTGAATTTGCCGTCTATCAAAAGCTCTGCCTGCTTGTCTGCAAGGTCGCTTATGTTTGCCAAGGCTATGCGGAGGTAGTCGCAACTTGCGCAGATGTGGCCGCCGTAGAAATTGCCTGTGTTAAAGAGGCTCTGGCTTTCTATGTCTACAAGGGGGTTGTCATTTGCGGAATTCAGTTCCTGTTCTATAAGGTCGTGGGTAAAATGCAGGGTGTCGCGGAGCACTCCGTTAATCTGGGGAGCACAGCGTATTGAATAGCGGTCCTGAATCTTTTTTTCTGTCTTGCGGTAGCCCTTGTTGCCTATTGCCTTCATTGAATTAAGGAATTCTTCGTAGTTGTAGACCCGTTTTGCATCTTTTACAATGTTGTAGATGTAGGCTGCACTTTCGCACTGGCCCGGATGGTTTTTTATTGAACTGACCTTTGCGCGGAAGGGTACGTCTTTTCCCTGTAGGATTTCGGATGCGGCTGCCGTTAAAAAGTCCGAAAGGTTTGCAAGGCGCTCTGCCTTTTTCCATGCAAGGGCTGCGACTGCCGTCATAACAGAAGTTCCGTTCATAATGGCAAGGCCTTCTTTTGCCTCCAGTGGAAGGGGTTTTATGCCTTCTGCTTCAAAGGCCTGCATTGTGGGAACGATTTTGCCCTTGTAGTATACGTCCCGCTCTCCGTACATTACTGCACCCAGGTAGGCAAGGGGGGTAAGGTCTCCTGATGCACCGACAGATCCCAGCTGGGGAATTACAGGAATTATGTCTTTGTTTAAGAGGGTTTCCATCATGCGGGCAAGCTCTTCCCTGATTGCAGAATGGCCTCCCTTTACATTTGAATTTAGGCGGCAAAGGACAACTGCGCGTCCTGTTTCCCTGTCAAATTTTGGCCCAAGGCCTATTCCGTGGTAGCTTACGATTGAATGCTGCAGGGCGGCGGCTTTTTCCGGGTTCACCTGTCCGTCGCAGGAATCGCCGAATCCTGTGGTGACGCCGTAAGTGGGTAAGCCCTTTGCAATGTAGCTCATAAGGAATTCGCGGGATTTTCGCAGGGTTTCCCAAAATGATTTCTCTTCTGAAAGTGCCACGCCGGCTTTTCCTTCGGCAACTTGGCATACTTTTTCTATGGTTAAGGTTTCTCCGTCTACTGTAACTGTCTTCATAAAAATGATTATCTTATATATGGAAGAAAATTGCAAGAAAGCAAATGGGAGAACTGTTAAAACGTCTTAGCATATTAAGACATGGCAGGGATTGTAGGGGCCCGCGCTAGCGGGTTGCGGAACGAAGTGGAGCAATGGAGCGGGAAGGGACCCGCGGAACCCCGGAAAGCCCATATAAAATGCCTTAAAGGTAGCTTAAAATATATTTTTTGCCAAAAAACAGCTGCCACAGAAAAAAAGAGAAAAAACCTATCGTTGACTATTCATTGAACTATTGATATTATAGAAGCGATGAATGTTATACTAGGAATTTCTGCTGCCGGTGGTATTGGAATTGGCAAAGTTTTTATACTGCCCGAAAGGCAGGAGCTTGTAATTCCTCAAAATAAAATTTCCTCGGAAGACGTGGCGGAAGAATGGAAGCGTTTTGAAGATGCCGTTGAAGATGTTCAGGAAGAAATTGAGAGCCATCAAAAGTCTCTTGGTTCGGAAGACCTTCAGCGCGTTATTTTTGAGACCTACCAGCTTATGCTTACGGATCCTGTTTTTACAAAGGAATTAAAGGCGGCCCTGGAAGCGGAACTTTATAATGTAGAATACATTCTTCAGAACAAGACCGTAGAATATGCCCAGAAGCTAAGAAGCAGCGGAAATGACTACTTGGCTGAACGTTCCCACGACATAGAAGATGTTTTTGGCAAGGTCATGAACATTCTTCTGGACTACCATCCATTTAACATAAACGATGTTCCCGACGGTTCAATCATTGTTGCAAAAGAAATGAAAACCAGCGACACGGTTATCCTTAGCAAGCGGAAAATTGCCGGTCTTGCGCTTACGGAAGGCGGTGTTGCAAGCCATGTTGCCATTCTTGCAAAGAGCTACGGAATTCCGGCTGTTGTTGGACTTGGAAACATAACGCATTTGGTTCAGGAAGGAACCACGATGATTGTAGACGGCACCCACGGAGAGGTTATAGATTCTCCGGACGAAAAGACTCTTGCCGACTACGAAGAAAAGATTTTACAGGAACAAAAATATCTTGCCACCCTGCACAAGTTTAAGGACAAGACTGCAGAAACCCAGGACGGAACCCGCTTTAAGATATATGCAAACATAGGAACTGTGGAAGAAGCAGAACTTGCTTTGGAAGAAGGGGCAGACGGAATTGGCCTTTTCCGCACAGAATTCCTTTTTATGAACGAGATTCAGGCGATGAACCAGGAAGGCGGCATCTTTAGCAGCGCAACAAGCGAAGAGTTGCAGTTCCAGGCATACAAGAAGGTCTTGGAAATTATGGATGGCCGTCCGGTAACGATCCGCACTCTTGATGCTGGCGGTGACAAGCTGATTGCAAGCAAGGACATTCCTTCTATTGCAGAAAAAAATCCCCTTATGGGTTTGAGGGCAATAAGGATGTCGCTTTTTTACCCCAATGTTTTCCGCACCCAGCTGCGCGCTCTTTACAGGGCTGGCCTTTACGGAAACCTGCGCATTCTTTTGCCTCTGATTACCGATGTTGCCCAGGTGGAAACAGCCCTTGGTATTGCAAAGGGTGTTCAGATGTCGCTCAAGGCAGAGGGCATTCCTTTTAAGCCTGACATTCCAATAGGAATTATGGTGGAAACTGCCGCCGCTGCAATTTGTGCAGACTGTCTTGCTCCCCACAGCGCATTCTTTTCCCTTGGAACCAACGACCTTACCCAGTACACGATTGGCATAGACAGGGAAAATCCCACCGTTGCGCCAAACTACAATGAATTCCACCTTGCAGTCCTGCGTCTTATCAAGAACACGATAAAGGCCTCCGTTAACGCGGGCATTCCCGTTTCTGTATGCGGAGAGATGGCAGGAAACCGGGAAAGTGCAATGATTTTGGCAGGAATGGGAATTCGCCGCTTTAGCATGTCGCCAAAGCAGATTCCCCTTATAAAAGAAACCCTTTCGCAATTTTCAATAAGGGAACTGGAAGCTATTTCCAGCCAGTCGCTTGTCTAAGAGATTTTTAACTGTAGGAAAAACATGAAAAAGAAGAAGAAACCCGATTTTTCTAAGCCCAAGCCGGTAAAACAGCAGAATGAATCCGAGGAACTTGACTCCTTGTCGGATGGAGGGGCAGATGGTGTCCCTTCTGATGAATCAAATTCAGCTGCGGAAGAAGAGCCGGGCAAAGAGGAAGAAATAGGCAGCAGAAGGAAGCAGCAGACCCAGAAATTCTACCCGGACAAGACTTACTACAACCTTCCACTGATTGTAATAGCAGGCCGCCCCAACGTGGGAAAGTCCACTCTTTTTAATGCGCTTACCCACACCAAGAGGGCTATTACAGACCCAACTCCAGGTGTTACCCGCGACCCTGTTGAAGGAACATGCTTTATTGCAGGCAAGCCAGTTCACCTTATGGACACAGGCGGCTACAAGCTTACCCGCGACTACGCCTCACGCGAAAGCGAAATGGATGACCTTGTTGTTGCAAAGACAGTAGAAATGCTTGTAAAGGCAGACAAGATTCTTTTGCTTTTGGATGCAGAGGCAATCACTGCGGAAGACGAAGAGCTTATCTCCCACCTTAGGCAGTATTCGGACAAGATTATTGTTGCGGCAAACAAGTGCGAGAGCGAAAAGACTTCCGCTGCTGCATACGAAGCGGTTAAGTTTGGCTTTAAGGAATTCATGACGATTTCTGCTCTTAAGGGCAACAATCTTAGCGACTTGCAGGAAAGGCTCGTGAGCGGGCTGGACTTTAGCCGTGTAACAGAGGGCAAGGAAGAGGATCGTTCCGTACGCATTACGATTCTTGGCAAACCCAACACTGGAAAGTCTACGCTGACCAATGCCCTTACCCACACCCAGGCCAGCATTGTAAGCGACTACGCTGGAACTACCCGTGACGTTGTGGAAGGAAGCTTTTTGTACAACGGCCGCAGCATAGAAATTCTTGATACAGCTGGAATAAGGCGAAAGTCAAAGGTTAGCGAAAACGTTGAGTATTATTCCGTAAACCGTGCAATAAAGACGCTTGACGAATGCGATATTGCCTTTATCATGATAGACGCAAAGGAAGGCCTTAGCGATCAGGACAAAAAAATTACTTCGCTTGCATTTGAAAAAGGCCGCGGGGTTATATTTGTGCTTAACAAGTGGGACCTTATGGAAGACAAGGGCAACAAGGCTGTGCGAAGCGTTACCGACTACATCCACACTATGTTCGGCCAGATGAACTGGGCTCCTGTTGTTCCCATCAGTGCAAAGAATTCTGACGGAATAAAGAACCTTATGAACACGGCTCTTGAGCTTTATGAACAGCTTACCCGTAAGGTTGACACTGCAGCCCTTAACCTGGCACTCCGCGACTGGCTTACCCAGTATCCGCCGCCAGCAACAAAGGCCATCCACTTTAAGGTGCGCTACATGACCCAGACCAGCGTTAATCCTGTTAACTTTATGATTTTTGCAACCCGCCCGGATAATGTTCCGGAAAGCTATGTAACTTACCTGAAGAACAGGATCCGCAAAGACCTTGGCTTTGACCAGATTCCGGTGCAGATAGAGATGAAGGCAAGCCGACAGAAGTGGCAGGACAGGAATTTGGGCGAAAGGTAAGCCATGGCACAGTATACTATTGGTGAGGTTGAGCAGCTTACAGGAATAAAGCCCTATATCCTGCGCTACTGGGAAGAGGTGATTCCCAGTTTTACGCCGCAGAAGGATGTTAATGGCCGCCGCCTGTATTCTCAACGGAACATAGACATGATCCGCCGCCTCAAGTACCTGATTTACACCGAGCGCTATACTATAGATGGGGCTAGAAGCCAGATTATAAAGGAAACCCAGGCATCGGATGCAGTGGCAACCGCCCTTGCTGCAGTACGGCAAATACGGGCAGACCTGAATGATGTTTACCTTGAACTTAATTCCAGGGGAAAAGTGGCCCAGACAGGAGAAAATTAAAATGGACGGCAAGGACAAAGAGAATAAGGAAGTTGGCAATCCAGAAAAGATAGAGCTCAAGTGGTGGGAAAAGAGGCAGGGGATTTGCCTGTACCAAAAGAAGGTACAGGCAAAGGCCGAACAGCAGAAAAAGGAAAAGCGCGAGCAGAAGAAAAAACTTGCTGAGCAAAAAAAAGCTGAAGGCGACGCTGCTGCAAAAAAAGCGGAAAAGACTGCCCGCCCGCGTAGGGAACCTTCTAAAAAGCGCAATCCTCCTGTAGTGCGTTCGCTTGACTCTCTCTATAACATAGACTCTGTTCCCCAGGATGCAAAGGAAATCATAGCTGATTTTATGGACGTGGTGGCAGATTCACATCCGCTTAATTCGAGGCAGAGGGCCCTTCTTCCCAAGCATATCCGCGTACTTAGCCATTATCTTACGGATGAACGCAAGGACCGTTGGCTTGGCTACATGAACGAAACGACAAGTTTGAGTGCCTATGTCCACTACTACCTCTGGTGGAACCTTGTGCGTCTTACAAGGCTTTTTTCGAACCTGCCCAAGGACTTTCTTAAGCTTTCACAGGATGATGTTTGCCTTGACATTGGAAGCGGCCCCTTGACCGTCCCCATCGCCCTTTTCCTTGCCCGCCCGGAACTTCGCAGCGTAAGGCTCAAGTGGTACTGCATGGATATTTCGAGCCAGGCACTCCAGTTTGGTATGGACATTTTTCTTTCTGTTGCAGCCCGCCTAAAGTGTGAGGCTTGGGAAATTGTCCGCGTGAAGGGTGAATTTGGTGACAGGATAAAACAGGATGCGTCTTTTGTAACATGCGCCAATATGTTCAACGAGGCAAACGAGAATACCGATATGCCGCCTGAATACACTGCAAAGAAATTTGCGGAAAAGCTTCTTGCCTATACCGACAAGGCAAACCATTCTGCCAAGTTCTTGATTATTGAACCTGGTGTTCCAAAGTCTGGAAGGTTCATTTCCCTTTTGCGCGATGCCTTTATACGCAAAGACTTTGTGCCGCTTTCCCCTTGTACCCACTGTGCGGAATGCCCCATGAACGGAGAGGACAAGAGCAAGGGTGGCAAGTGGTGCAACTATGTCTTTACAACGGAAGACGCCCCAAAGGTCTTGCTTAAGCTTTCCGACCAGTCAAACCTTACCAAGGAACGCGCTGTTCTTTCTTTTGTAGCTTTGGCCTGTGCCGGAGAAGCAAAGGCAGAAAGTGGGGAAAAAAAGAAGGATTCTTTGCATAAGGAGGAATTCCTTTCCTTCCGCATTGCAAGCGATCCCATTAGGCTGCCCGGTGAGCGTACTGGCTACTATGCCTGTTCCTCTGAAGGGCTTTTGCTTGTTGTTACCCAGACAGCCCTTCATTCCGGGGAAAGCTATTCCGTCCGTATGCCAAAGTACCAGATGAGGACAGACTGGAAAAGCGGAGCTTTTATCCTGAATCTTGATTAGATGACTGTTTTTCCTGCTTAGCGTCCCACAAATTCTTGGTGGGGTTCCGTGTAGTTTTTGTAGATGATTTTTCCCACAAGGCCGTGCTCTTTGCAGCGTTCTATGTAAAGTTGGTTCTTCTTGAATTCATAGGAATTTTTTCCTACGGTTAGAACTGCCCGTATGCTGCCGCTGTCTTTGCCTACGATTATTTGCAAGACTCCCTTGCTGCCGTCTTCTTTGCCAAAGGCTTTTTTGAATATGCGGAAGGTTTCTTCTTCGTTAAAGTATATGGCGGAGCAGTATGCAAAACCATTTGCGTCCCATTCAAAATAGATGTTTTTTAGGGCTGAGGGGTGTTCAATTATATTGTCCGGATTTACGGAAAGGTGTCGCTTGTACATTTCTGCATTTGTAAAGTAGCAGTGTTCTTGCCAAAGCTTGTCCCCGCTTTTTTCCATTACGACTGATACTCGGTAGTCGTAGCGTTTAAAATATGGATCCCAAAGGCTTGGGCTTGCTGCTCCGTGCTTTCGGTAATATTCTGCGCGCTGGCGGTAATCTTTTCCGTAAGTTTCTTCTATTGAATCAAGGCTTTTGTAATGCTTTCCTTCGTTCATCATATCGTTAAAATAGTCTTCCATGCTGTCCCAGTATTTTTCTTTTGACCTGGGTATCATTCCGATTCCGCCGTAAAGAAAAGATTCGTCAAGCTTGTGGGTTTCTTTTGCTTGGGAAACTATGTCCAAGACAATTAGTCGGTTGTAGTCACCGTCTTCTAAAAAGTAGCGTATCTTGCCATCGGGAAAGCAGCAGACGTGGAAGATTTCGTAGCTTCCTTTTTTGGGCTTGGGGTTAAGGTAGTCGTCAAAGTCGTCGTAGCTTGGAAAGGTGGAAAGAAGAGCCTCTTGGATTATGGCTTTTTCCTTGCGGTTGAATTTTATGTTTGCCTCGTACCATTTGTGCTCTGTCCACGAAGCCCATAGAAGGTCTACTCCGCTTGGCGCAGAAAAAGTGATTGTGGGGGTCTTGGGGTAGTGTCTTGTGATTCCTGAATTTAGCAATTCTGCTCCGCCAAGATAGGGGGTAACTGCTTTGCCCAAGCCGTACCTTACATAAAGCCATTGGCCGTTGGCAGGAAAGTTGAAGGGGGCGCTTATTAGGGGGCTCCATTTTATGAACTTCTTTTTTTGCATGTCTTTTGCTCCTACTGTTATGCATAAGAACAGTGACAGTATGGCTGCAACAATTGCTCGCATCATGCTTACAGTTTAAGGTATGAAAGGGAGATTTGCAATGGCGAAAATAGGAGGATATTAAGCCTAGCCCCGATTGTAAGGGCCGCGAAGCGGTTGCCGTTAGGCAATGGAGGCGGGAGCCGGAACCCTGGAAAGCGGGGAATACCGCGGATGCTGGACGGTTCCGCAGGACCGGACACAGTGGAAAAAGCAGTGTGCTCCAGATTACAAAAAAGAGTTTATTGGGCTGCGTACATCCTGGTAAGCTGTTCCTTGTAAATTTCTGCTATGCGGTAGCGCATGACTTCCTGCTTGGCTGAAAGTTCAACTCCAACTTCAAAGGGCTTGGTGATTATTTCGAACTTGTTGATTTTTTCGAATGGCTTGAATCCGTTCTTTGTGCTTACAAGTTCGCCAATTTCTTTTCCGATGAGTTTTACTATGCTTTCGCTTTTGACCAGGTTTTCGTAGGTGTCGTAGATTAGGCTGTTGTCGCGGGCATATTTTTCTATTTCTTCCTGGTTGGGAAGGATTAGGCTTACAAGGTAACGCTGGTCTTCGCCCTTTGCGTTTGTGCCGAGTACTACTGCCGTGTCTATGTACTGGGAGGTGCAGATTTTCTGTTCGATTGGCTGAGGCTCAATGTTTTCGCCGCCCATGAGTACGATTGTGTCTTTTTTGCGTCCGCGCAGCTGGATTTCTCCGTCTACGGTGAGTATTGCAAGGTCTCCTGTGTCGAACCAGCCGTCTGCCGTCATTACTTTTGCGGTAAGGTCGTCCCTCTTGTAGTAGCCCTGCATTACGGTGCCACCCTTTACCTGTAGGCTTCCCTTTTTGCCCTTGCCAAGGATTAGACCGTCGTCGTCTACTATGCGGACTTGGACGCCGCGTACTGGTGTTCCTACTGTGCGGAGAACAGGCTCAACGATGGGGCGTACTGCAACAACCGGGGATGTTTCTGTTAGGCCGTAGCCTTCCACGATGTTGATTCCAACTGCCCAGAAGAATTTGTCTATGCGTGCCGGGTATGCCCCACCGCCTGCAATTCCTGCGCGGAAGTTTTTGCCCAGCATTTTTTTAATCTTGCCGAATACAAGCCATTTACCCAAAAGCCTTGGTGGGTAGAGGAGGAGCCATGGCAATACGAGTACTGGCCACCAGAAGCCAAGGTAGTCGTGTCCAAAGCGGGCGTTGCGTCTTCTTAGCTTGCGGTCTATTGCGCACCAGAGCTGTGATTCTGCTACAAAGAAGCGGAACATTGCGTATACTATGCCGCCAGTTTTTCTCATCTTACGCCAGATTCCGTCGTAGACTGCTTCGAATACGCGGGGTACTGCCGGAAGGAGTGCCGGGCTCATTTTTGCTATGTCGGAAAGGAGGATGGAGCCGATTGGCTTACTGTAGACGATGCCTGCTCCCTGGGTAAAGATTACGTATTCAATTGCCCTCTGGAAGACATGCCATACTGGTAGGCAGCAGACAGCCCTTTCGCCTGGGTTAAGGAAGATGCGCTCGCAAACTTCGTCCAGCTGAGTGATTATGTTGCCGTGGGTAAGCATTACTCCTTTTGGGGTTCCGGTTGTGCCGCTTGTAAAGATGATTGTGGCAAGCTCGTCCCACTGGCCCTTGTCAAGTTCGTTTTCTACGTAATCGGGGTGGTTGATTCTCCATTCGTGGCCGCTTGCAGTTACGTCGTAGAACTGGTAGAACTCCATTCCCGATGCCTTGCACTGGTCAATTTCTGCCTGGTCAACAGGATCGAAGCAGATGACCATTTTTAA
>JAILHV010000229.1 GCA_024695625.1 Treponema sp. | reverse complement strand
GGGTTGTTGGCGGCGTATGCATACAAACCGCCATATGAGGGAATTATGATATTGCCCCGCCAGGGAAAGACACTCCAGCGATTCTTGGAATATCTTTCCTCCGCGGCTCAAAGTTCCATGAAGCACGTTTGAGGCGCAATTCCTTGTAATGTCAAAAAACGCCCTTGCCGTCCCTGCATTCATGGGTGCGGGTGGCAAGTCTTTTTAATCACTGGGCTGCTGCCCTGTAAAAAAAGTATAGCATAAAGCCCGGACAAAAGTCTCATTTTCTTTGTTAAAATTTCACAGCTTCGGAAGGCTTTACTTTTGCTTTTTATGTCTCTCTGCTGTTAAAATCAACTGCCTGCAATTAACTTATTTTCATACTGGAGAAAGTTCCCTATTACGTCGGCTATGTATTGCTCTCCTGGGATGGTTGGGCTTGTGAACATATAGGAAAGATAGTGATTGACAATCAGGTCGCTTTCATCGTCATATTCAAGAAGGAAAAGACCGCGAGAAGGCTGAAGTCCAATTCCCAATTTTTTCCCGCCAAGATAAAAAACAAAAGTGTCCGCATCTATATGATCAATATATTTTTCATAGTTTCCATCATAGAAGCTTTGAATGTTCATTTTACTTCTTTCAGTATGTTCAAATGAAATATTTTTTTCATTCAGGACTCTTACGATTTCATTTCTATATTCATCAAAAGAATATTTACCTACATCACTTAAAACCTTTAACAGTGGAATGCATTCATAAATTATATAACCTATTATATTATCCTGCTCCGTAAAGTTTCTTCTGAATTTTTCTAGACCAAATGCAAAAATGTTTGTGTCAAGATAAATGGTTCCGTCGTAACCGCCGTGACTTTTTTTGTGGACAGCAATATAAGTTTTGTTCTTTAGCCAGAACGTTATGTCTCCGCACTGTTTCTTTATCTGTATTCCTTCTTTTTCAAAAAAATCCGCGTAGTCTTTTAAATGCAATAATTTTTCCAGTGTCATACATTCTCCTCTTATATTTCAAAATATTATTGCAGCAGCTGATTCCTTAATGATCTTTTTTCCGATTTCTGTCGCAGTATGTGTTGCTCCCCCGCCAGAGGCAACGCTTATAACGACAACAGCTGCCGTAACCAAGCCAGTTACGGCACCTATGGCTTTTAACTTTTTATAATCCAAGTTATCCTTTTTATTTGAAAGTGAATAGTAGATCATGCCTTCCTGAGCTGGATTCCCTGGATATGTATACAGCTTTATGTCTGCCCTAATTTCGCCACATCCCGGTATTGAAAAAATAACCTGATCCTCCAGTTCAATTGCTCCAATTTCTAAAAGCTTGCTGGTTCCCTTTTTATATCCTTGCATATGCTCAACATACTTTTCCAGCTGTTTTTTTGCATCCGGATCATTAGCCTGAGTAACAGGCTTAATTTCATAAATTTCATTCTTATAGACAAAATCTGCGCGGCCATCAGTGCCGAACCTTCCTCCGCCAGGGATCCGAACTTCAGTCTCACTTCCTGGAAATCGTATCAACAGGTTTGATTCAATTATCGTATGAACATTTGACCCAATAATACTTCTTGTGCCAAAAGGGATACCATCCCACATTGACCTTCCATCGGGGTCTATATAGCGTACCGGGTTGTTGGCCGCGTATGCATACAAACCGCCATATGTGGGACTGGCAGGGGCTTTCTGCCAGTTTTATGCAAGCTTTTCCTGTCTTTTCTTTGCCTCCAAATTTGTTTTGTTATATCCTACCAGAAAAATTCTTTTTTGCATAGAAAGTTGGAAAATTGATAACTTGCAATTTAGGCTAACATATCCTCTCATTAGTTAAAATCGCGCATATAAAAGCCACTCTTCATAATGCGAAGAAAGAAGACGGTATGCAAACCAATACCTCTTCTTTTTAGCAGACCCACTTGCCTTTATATCGCTAATAACCGATTTCTTTGTTTCCTTGCTTAATTCAATAAATCTTTTGTCAGCAGCTTCAAGTTCTTTTCTTTGCTCCTCCGACATTTCCTCCTCGTCTAGCAATTCCTCAATTCGTTGTCTTCCGTATAAAGCAAGCAAATAATCGTCTATACCTATCTTTTCCCACCTAAGATAATCCCGAGTCCTTTTTGACCATCGATCAATACATTCGCTAAGGGTGGGGAGGGGTCTTTTTGGCATCCTTGCAAAAAAATTCTTTAAGTCTTCGTCCTCAATCAATTTTGCAAACTCCTTAAAATTAATGTTTTGTTTATTGTTCTAATCAAATAGCACATACCAAAGCCTGGTTCACTTAGTAAAGCAAGGTTCTTTATTTATAATTTTGTTTTCTAAAAGTCTCAAAAAAAACATCAGGAGTTTTTTCAGTTGGGTAAAACAAAGTTCCTTTATTGTCCAATGCATTTGGATTATAAATCAAAGCATTTCCATCTGGATCCATATATAGTGTTGCTCCGTCAGATTTTCTTGTTTCCACCCGGGTCTCTGGATTTGTCAAAATCTCATCAATTTTATCCCGAATGCCTTTTTCATCTTTCCGGCTTAAGCCGTTTATATCATGCTGATGCCCGCCATCGTATGAATGTTCCGCTATTTCATCTTTGTCCTCTTCAGGAATGTCATTCTTATGCCAATTCGGATTTGGGGCGGCAGAAGTTTCTGTCGGCTGTTGCGACAGTATGTCATTTTTCCGGGATTGCGCATGTCTTGCAAACTGGTAAATATCATACAGTGTCCAGATGCCGGAAATAATTTCCCCGACAGGCAAGGGACCATCTGCTGCACAGAGAGAAAGTTTTGCCGCTGTTTTAGAGCCGGCCTTTACAACTGCGCTTGAAGCTATTTTTTCTAAAGGCCGTATAGCCCATGATATTGAAAACCTTCCATCCGGGTCTATATAGCGTACCGGGTTGTTGGCGGCGTATGCATACAAACCGCCATATGAGGGAATTATGATATTGCCCCGCCAGGGAAAGACACTCCAGCGATTCTTGGAATATCTTTCCTCCGCGGCTCAAAGT
>JAILHV010000216.1 GCA_024695625.1 Treponema sp. | reverse complement strand
TCTTTAACGGAGACAAAATTCTACCCCCTGAGGCTGCAAAAGATGAGCTGAGTGCGGCTGTTATAAAGGAAATAATCTCTTGCACAGGCGGGGATGACGACATAAGCGGCAGCAAAGGCATTACCCGCGAGCAGAAGGAAGAATTCTTTGACTCCCTCCGCGCTGTAAAGGACTGGAGAAACGGAGCCCAGCAGAATGCCCCCCAGATTTTCTTCCTTAAATACCAGACTGATGCGGCTGCAGAGTCCTACATGGCTGTAAGGGACAAGGTTAACGAATACTTTTTGCGCTGCTCACTTGAATGTTACAATACGGAAGTAGAGCTTTCTCTGCGCAAAAAGGAAGAGGATTCTGTTCTTTCCAAGGAAGTATTGTGCAAAGAAGAGCTTTCCAAACTGCCGCTTGCTGTTTGCAAAGACGGTAAAAAGGAACTTCCCCTTGGCAGCGAGATAAATCCAGCATGGAAAGACGCTGTTGATGCCTTTAGGAAAAATACCGTAGAAGCAATTTTTGGAGAAGGCAAAAAGTCTATTACGGAAGATGAATGGAATAAAATTCAGCAGGGTTTTGAGCCTTACATGGACTGGTACGATGCCCGTCCCCAAAACTGCGCGAAGGATTTGAGCTTTGAGCGCATAGATGAAATTCTTGCATCCGATGCAGAAACACTTATTACATCCTACCTTGATGATGAGGAAAAGCACCCTCCAATTTCGCTTGCAACGCTTGAGCTTAGAAAGATGATTCTTTACCGCCGGGACATGCTTGAGCTTGTAAAGAATTTCGTATCGTTCGAAAACTTCTATTCACCAGATGATGATGCTGTTTTCCAGTGTGGAACCCTTTACATAGACGGGCGTTCCTGCGACTTATGCTTTAGGGTGATGGATGCGGCCAAACATGCTTCCATGTCTCCACTAAGCCAGTGCTATCTTTTGTACTGCGACTGTACAAATGCTTCTGGAGAGAAGATGCAGATTGCGGCAATGGTAAGCCAGGGCTCCCGCGACAACTTTATTCCCGGGCGCAACGGAGTATTCTTTGACAGAAAGGGTCAGGACTGGGACGCAACGATTGTAAAAATCATCGAGAACCCAATCAGCATAAAAGAAGGTTTCTTTAGCCCCTACAAAAAGCTTGTCCGAATGATTCAGGACCGCATTGCAAAGACGGCTGCTTCTGCAGAATCATCTGTGGCGGAAAAAATGGCTTCTGCGGTAGAAAAGCCGACAGACGCTGCAACTGCCGCAAAAGAAGCGACCACTGGCAAAAAAATTGACGTGGGTACAATAGCTGCCATAAGCGTTGCTTTTACGGGAATTGCAACAGTTGTGGGCGGTTTGCTGCAGGCATTCCTGGGTCTGGGCTGGTGGATTCCGCTTGGAATTGTTGGGTTGATACTGATTATTTCAGTCCCATCGATGTTCATTGCATGGGCAAAGCTAAAGCAGAGGAATATAGCTCCAATTCTTGACGCTAGCGGCTGGGCTGTAAACGGAAACGTAAAGATAAATATTCCTCTTGGTTCAATGCTTACAGTCACCGCGGTGCGGCCAAAGGGCTCAAAGCTCGACTCTTTTGACCCCTACCGCCAGAAGGGCTTCCCGGTAAAGCGTACTATACTTGCCCTGCTACTAATAGCTCTGATTGTGCTTGCTTTAGTTATCATTACAAAAAATGACTGGAACTTCTTTAAGGCTGTAGGCAGCGTAAAGGATTTCTTTGTAAACTTTGTAAAAATGCCAGAAATTCAGCAAGGAGAAATTAAATGAAAGGAATTATTCTTGCTGGTGGTTCAGGTACGAGGCTTTACCCCATAACAAAGGCAGTTTCAAAGCAGATTCTGCCCCTCTACGACAAACCGATGGTTTATTACCCTCTTAGCGTTCTTATGCTTTCTGGGATACGCGAAGTTTTGATTATCTCTACCCCACGCGACATAAGCCTTTTTAAGGAACTCTTTGGCGACGGCTCCTGGCTGGGCATGAAATTTAGCTACGCGGTTCAGGACAAGCCAAGGGGACTTGCGGATGCATTCATTGTTGGCGAAAACTTTATCGGCAAGGACAGCGTGGCCCTTGTCTTAGGCGACAATATCTTCTACGGTCAGTCTTTTAGTTCAACCCTGCACAAGGCATCCGAAAAGATTCAAAAAGAAGGCGGTGCCGTAATCTTTGGCTACTTTGTAAAAGACCCAACGGCTTATGGCGTTGTAGAATTTGACGGCTCCGGGAAGGTCCTTGGAATTGAAGAAAAACCAAAGCTGCCAAAAAGCAACTATGCAGTTCCGGGCCTCTACTTCTACGACAATTCTGTTGTTCAGATTGCAAAGGAAACAAAGCCATCTGCACGAGGCGAAATAGAAATAACTTCGGTGAACAATGCCTACCTTGCAAAGCAAAAACTTAGCGTTGAACTATTGGGACGCGGCATGGCTTGGCTTGACACGGGAACCTACGACGGTCTTCTTGAGGCTTCAAACTTCATCGCAACCATACAGAAGAGGCAGGGAATGTATGTAAGCTGCATAGAGGAAATTGCATACCGCAATGGCTGGATTACAAGGGATGATCTTTTAAACCTAGCGTCGGGTTATAAAACAAGCTACGGTGAATACCTAAAATACATTGCCGAATCAGACATTAGATTGATAAGCGGAGGCAGATGAAATGCCCTTTACCTTTACAAAATGCCCGATTGAAGGCCTTTGGGAAGTTCACCCCAAGGTCTTTGGAGACAAGCGGGGCTATTTCTTTGAAGTCTACAGTGAAAAGGACTTTAAGGAAGCAGGACTCACCATGAATTTTGTTCAGGACAACCAGTCGTCTTCGGTTCAGGGGGTATTGAGGGGCCTGCATTTCCAGAAAAGACATCCTCAAGGAAAGCTTGTGCGTGCAGTGCAAGGCCGCGTATATGACGTTGCACTAGACCTACGAAAAGGTTCAGCCACCTTCGGCAAGTACCACGGTATTGTGCTCGACAGTGAAAAACAAAACCAGTTCTACATACCGGAAGGCTTTGCCCACGGTTTCTATGTCTTAAGCGAAAGTGCAGTCTTTGCATACAAGTGCACGGATTTTTACCACCCGGAAGACGAAGGCGGCATCATGTGGAACGATCCTACCGTTGGGATTGACTGGAAAGGAATCGCTCCGGATATAGAGCCGGTTCTTTCAGAAAAAGACACCAGACACCCAAATTTTGAAAAAGACGGCTTGTACTTTGACCTGAATTCAAAGTGGATAGGCAGTTAATAATATTCCGGCACTTTTTTCCATATACACGCCACCATTGCAAAGGTTCTTGAAAAAACGATGTCAAAAGCCTATAATAAAAAAAACAGAGGTGAATTATGATTTGGCTTATCGGCAGTAAAGGAATGCTTGGCTCTGAAATAGCAAGGCAGCTTACAGCAAATAAAATAAACTGGGTTGGCACAGACAAAGAAGTAGACATTACAAACATAGAAGCCCTTGATAACTTTGCAGAATCCCATGACATTGCGGCAAACAGGACAGGAAGTACGGTCGCAAAGGGAAAGCTCCCCACAAAAATCACATGGATTATAAACTGTGCAGGCTATACTGCCGTAGACAAGGCTGAAGAAGAGGCAGACCTTGCAAAAAAGCTCAACGAAGACGGAGCAAGAAACATAGCCCGTGCTGCACGCCACATTGGCGCAAAGCTTATTCATATCTCTACAGACTATGTTTTTGACGGCACGGAAAGATTTCCTTATACAGAAGAAAGCGCAAAGAATCCACAGAGCGTATACGGTACTACAAAGGCAGCAGGAGAAGATGCTGTTCAAAAGGAAATGACCCAGTACTACATTCTCCGCACCGCATGGCTTTACGGATTCTACGGTCACAACTTCGTCTATTCCATGACAAAGCTTTTAAACACAAAGGACAGCATCTCCGTAGTAAATGACCAGAGGGGAAGCCCAACAAATGCAGCGGATCTTGCAAGCACAATCATTAAAATCATATTGACTTCGGTAAATGCACCAAAACTGTTCGGAAAGAATTCAGCCCTACCGTACGGTGTCTATCAGTTTACAAATTCTGGCGAAACGACCTGGTATGAGTTTGCAAAAAAAATTTGCGAGTTGGGAAAAAAGTACAAGCGCATAACGCAAGATTGCACTATAAGCCCCTGCTCTACAGAAGAATACCCGGCTGCTGCAAAAAGGCCCCATTATTCAGTCATGAGCAAGGAAAAAATTCAAAAGGCACTTAAAATAAAAATTCCTTCATGGGAAGAAAGCCTTGAAAAATTCATAAAGTCAGACAACTTCAAAGGAGAATAATTTGGGACACCGAAAGCTTAAGAATATTCTGGTAACAGGCGGTTGCGGTTTTATAGGAAGCAACTTCATCAACTACCTTTTTGGAAAGAGTGCGACCGGACAAAAGGAATTTCAGGATGCAAATTTTTCGGGAAACATAATAAATGTTGACTGCCTTACATACGCCGGCAACCCGGAAAACCTCAAAGCGGTTCAGGATGAATTCGGAGGAAAACGATATTTCTTTGAAAAAGTTGACATAACTGACCGTACTCAGATTGAGCGTATTTTTAAGCAGTATGACATTGACACTGTGGTTCACTTTGCGGCGGAATCCCATGTTGACCGCTCAATATTGGGACCGGAAGCCTTTCTTAAGACAAATGTGAACGGTACATTCACCCTTCTGGATGCAGCGCGTAGATACTGGGGCGTTTCGCTTGACAAAAAGCGTGATGACGTACTCTTCCACCATATCTCAACGGACGAAGTTTACGGTTCACTCGGTCCTACAGGCTATTTTACGGAGACAACACCCTACGACCCCCGCTCCCCCTATTCAGCAAGCAAGGCTTCGAGCGACCACATTGCAATGGCCTACTTCCACACCTACGGACTTCCGGTAACCCTAAGCAACTGCACTAACAACTACGGCCCCTACCAATTCCCGGAAAAACTCATTCCCCTTATGGTAAACAATATCCGCGAATCCAAAGAACTGCCAGTCTACGGGGAAGGAAAAAACATACGCGACTGGATTTACGTTGAAGACCACAACCGGGCAGTATGGCAAATTGTAAACTCAGGAATAGCCGGACAAAAGTACAACATTGGCGGCGAAAACGAATGGCAGAACATAGACCTTCTAAACAAGCTGATTGAACTTACGGCAAAGGAAACAGGCCTTGACCAAGATGCGGTAAAAAAGACAATTGTGCACGTAAAGGACCGCCCTGGCCACGATGCGCGCTATGCCATTGACTGTTCAAAAATAAAGGCTGAACTTGGCTGGGAACGCAAAATGACCTTTGAACAGGGGCTTCTTCTTACCGTAAAGTGGTATCTCTCAAACCAGAAATGGATAGAAAACATAAAGAGCGGAGAATACCTAAAGTGGATAGAAAAAAACTATTCCGCCAGATAGGCCCTGCATAAGAAATGGAGTTTATAGACATAATTCATTCTATATGCTATAATCTTACTAGGTAAGCAATGTTATGGAATTAGAAGAATTCAAAAAGTCATTTAAGGCCCGCTACAAATCCACCAGCTCCTTTTTCTGCGGAATAACGTTAATGGGTCTGGATGCCTTTATACTCTTGCTTTGCATAGGAACTGGATTCTTCATTGTCAATGCCATAAACAATTCCTGGATAAATTTCCGTTCATTCGTCACATATTCAAGGTATTTGCCGCTTTTTCTTGCTGTGTTCTATGCGGCAAACCTTTACCCAGGCATACTTTTAGCCCCACAGGAAGAAATCAAGAGAATTTCCCTCTGTTCCTTCTTTGGACTAATGGGAATTGCAATCAGCATAAACGTTGAGGCAAGGGACCGCTGGCCAATAAGCATTGCCCTTTTGCTGGCATGGCCTTTTGCTTCCATAATGCTGCCTGTCATGAGGGAAATTTTCCACATGGCGTTCAGGAATTCAAAGCTGAATTCCGTGCCTGTAGTGGTATTTTCAAAGGGGGATGCCGCAAATATTATTGTTGACAGGCTTATAACCCACAAGGAATACATCTACAGCCCCGCCCTGATTATTACCTCTTCTCAGACCCATCCGGAAACATACAATGATGTTCCTATCTTTAACTTTAACGAAGATATATTCAACCTAATAAAGGAACTCAACATAAAGGTAGCCATAATAAGCGACTATTCAGAACACCTTCCGCTTTTGCAGACAACATTCCGCTACCTTATCAAGGTGCCAAAACAGCAGATTGTAACGAACCTTTCGCTTCACATGAGGGACTTGGGAGGAATCCTTGCATTTTCTTCCACGAACCAGCTTACAAAGCGCCGTGCCCTTCTGATTAAGAGGCTTATGGATATTATGCTTTGCCTGGCGGCGCTTCCAATTGTGCTCCTTGTATCCATATTCATAATTATTGCAATAAAAATTGACTCCCCAGGTCCTATTTTCTACGGCCACAAGAGGGTCGGAAAGAACCACCGGGAAATAAAGTGCTGGAAATTCCGCTCCATGGGGATTGACGCTGCGGAAAAGCTCAAGGAAATCCTTGCAACAGACCCGGTACGAGCCGCCGAATGGGAAAAAGACAGGAAGTTTACGGATGACCCCCGCGTAACAAAGGTTGGAAAGTTCCTGAGGAAGACTAGTCTGGATGAGTTGCCCCAGCTGTGGAATATCATAGCCGGAGACATGTCTTTTGTTGGACCCCGCCCGGTTACACAGCCTGAACTTAAAAAATATGGGGAATACGAAGACTACGTTCTTTCTGCTCAGCCAGGCCTAAGCGGCATGTGGCAAATTTCCGGTAGAAGCGACACCGGCTATGAGGAAAGAATTACCCTTGACACCTACTACATACAAAACTGGTCCATCTGGCTTGACCTTTGGATTATCATAAAAACAATTTGGGTTGTGCTTAAAGGAAAAGGAGCATACTAAATGAATATCACAAAAAGCACAAAGGCTCTGTTTCTTGCATTTGCAGTTGCCGTATCCATGCCTGCCGTCTGCCCTGCACAGGAAGAACCGGAATCTGAGCAGACACTACCTCAGGTATCCTACAGGATAAAGGACGTTCAGTATACGTCCAAGGGAATCACTCAAAAGTCTGCACTAAAGCGGCTTTATAAAATAAGCAAAAAGCACGTCTTTGAATCAAAGGAAGAACTGGATGCCTATGTTGCCGACATAAAGCAAAAATATGACAACACAAGGCTTTTCTCGGAAGCGGAAATCAAGTACAAGGTCTTGGCCCCTACAGGAGGAGTCACACCTGTAGTTCTAGAAATAACGGTTGACGATGCCCACAACCTGCTTGCACTTCCAAAACCAAGCTACAACTCGAACAACGGTGCAAACCTTAAGGTAAAGATGAAGGACAAGAACTTCCTTGGTACGCTAAATACCTTTAACCTGGACGTCAACGCACAGTTCGGAAATGAGGACGAACCCACAAACTTTAAGAAAATAGAGCTGGGTTCCAACTTTGACTTTGACTACCCCTTTGACATTGGAATAACAGAAAACGCATGGACAAACGACGTTTCATTTTCCTGGACTCTAGGAGAAAAAATGCCTGAATACAAGGCCTCAACAGGTATAAAGATAGGCGTTCCATTCGGGGAAGACAACTCATTCAACATCCATGCAACACAATCCGTTGTCCGCGACATGGACTATGCAGAATTTGATGACGAATTTTACTTTGTAGAGGAAGGCGGAATTGACATGCCGCTGACACTAGGCAGGATAAACAAATTTACGCCAGTTGTCTACACGCCGTCCGCATCAGTCACCTACAACTGGGACAAGGACGGCATTTCATCACTGAACGAAGACCTTTTTGGCCCCACTATGAAAATTGCCCATAGAATTTCCATTAACAATGAAAACTGGAAGGGAAATTTCCGTGACGGCTATTCAGAGTCAATAGAACAGGGGTTCTCTTGGAATTTTAAGACGGAAACACTTTCCCCTTCGGTTGAACTTGAGGCAAAATTTTTTACTTCCTTCTGGGACTGGGTAGGAATTACGGTTGACACTTACTATTATGTAATTCGTAACGGCCACAGCAACAAGCTTGGAGGAAGACTCAGGGGAATCAAAGATGAGCAGGAATACAGGGATTTTGACAAAGAAGCCCTTGACAGTGACACTGGACTCCAGTTTTCAATTGACATGCCCGTGCACATAATTACAACCCACTGGATGGACTGGGGCTACAAGATTTTTGGCTCTTACAACACTGCGCCTGCCCCTATAAAAATCATCGGCTGGCTGCCTCACAAAATATGCCCCTACCTTGACTTTGAATTCCAGCTTTCTCCCTTTATGGATATTGGCCTTACCCACAATGAGGCTACGGACATGACCTTTAACTACAAGGACGGTTTTTACGCAGCAGGTCTGGAAGCCCTCTTCTTTATGCAGAGGTGGAAGAGCTTTGTAGTACGTGCAAGCATGGGTGTGGACATAGGAAGATGGCTTGGAGGAAGCCACCTTAACCAGGACTGGCGTGAACAGTGTAAAAAATACGAATTTACCTTTGGACTGGGCCTGCAGTATTAAGGATTTTACAAAACAAGCCTAGCCCCGATTGGAAGGGTTGCAGGGTTGCTTGCAACCCGTCGCAAGACCGCGAAAGCGGGCCGGAGCGAAAGCGTAGCCCTGGAAAGCGGGGAAAAATACAGGCTGCGTAATGGCGTAGCCTTACGCACAGTATAAAATGCAAGCGGCTCCAAATTCTTCAAAAAATGCAAATTACTGCAAGGGAGCTGGACCGGTGAGCTTTTCGTAGGAACGCTCTGCCCTGTTCTTCCAGTAGGCTTCAGGCTCATAATCCTTGAGTATGGAGAAGAGTTCCTGGGCGAAATTCTTGCACCCGCAGCTATTTGCAATTTCGGCAAAGTTAAAGTACATCTGCCAGATGCCGTTTTTGTTTCCCCAGCTTACGATATCACTGTAGGAAGAGGCCTTTTTTAGTAAGTCGGAAAATGAAGTGTATGTATAATCCGTAACGCGGTCTTTTAGAATCTCTTCGATTTTTGTAAGGGCGGTAATGCATCCTAGGGCTGAGCAGCGAAGGGCTTTTTCGTTTTGACCCTGCTTGAAATAGAAATCAGACAGACCGGCCAAGGCCTTTGTGGAAATGTCGGAATCATTGCGGTACATAAGGAAGAATTTTTCCACGCTGTCTGCACGGTTTGTTTTTATGAGCCTTACGATGGAATTCATGTAGGCCCGCTTGTTATGGATGGCCCTGGAATTTTCGGCAGGAATTGCTTCCTTTGCTGACTTGGCGACATTCGCATCCTTGGGCTCTTCATCCGCATAGTATTTGTCGTCTTTAAGGATGTTCTTAAAATAACGCTCGTAACCGTCATTGTCGTGCTTGTCCTTTGAAATTTCGGCAAGCTCGTAAAGTATGTCATACTTGAGGTCGGGAACGTTGAGTATGTCCTTTTTGTCATAGGCCTTGTTCATGTATTCTTCGGCAACGGATGTTTCACCTTCCAGCCTATAAATCTTTCCAATCAGGAAATCGGATTCGGGGAAATTCTTTGTTCTGACAATGAATTCCTTAAGCTTGGAGAATTTTCCATCGAACTTGTCCTTTCCGTACTTGTAAACATAGTTTTCAATGACTTCTATGGCCTTTGCCTGGTTTCTCTGCCTAAGTTCGCTCATTATGTCGTCCAGGGAATCGCCAGCCTTTCTTACGGCTGCAATCTTCTGCGTTTGGTCAAGGATTTTCAGTTCGCTCTCTACGGACTTTATACGCTCATTCTTAGCTTTTTCGGCCAATGCCAACGCCTTTCCGTAATCTCCGTTTTCAAAAGCATTCTGGGCATAGCGCAAGGTTAAAAAATAATCGGTCTCAGCATAGGACTTTGCAAACGCAAGCGGACAAAAGAGCAAAAATATGGCGGCAAAAGTCACGGACACAACATTTTTTCTAATTGTCTTCATATATATACGACTCCCAGGAATAATTTTACAATGAATTCAGTTCTTCTCTGAATATTTTATCGGCATCTTTGGAAGGAATTGTTCGCACAATTTTGCCCTTCTTGAAAATAATAACCTTGTCGCCACCGCCGGCAATTCCAAGGTCTGCGTGCTTGCCTTCTCCAGGCCCATTAACAATACATCCCATGACGGCAATAGTTACATCTTTTTTTAAGGAATAGAGCTCATTCTGCCACTTTTCCATAAAAGCGTGCACGTCAAAGCCCAGACGGCCGCATCTTGGGCAGCTTACCAAAGTGACTCCGGCCTGCCTCTTGCCGCATTCATGCAGTATCTCTCGGCCTGCAATTACTTCGTTTTCCGGGGCAGATGAAAGGCTTACGCGGATTGTGGAACCAAGGCCTTCTTTTAGCAGGGTCGAAAATGCAAGCGTTGACTTTACTACACCGCTTATAAGGGGGCCAGCTTCCGTAACGCCTATGTGGAGGGGAATGTCGCTTTCTTTTGCAAATTCTTCGTTGGCTTCTATTGTTTCCTGGACGGAAGATGCCTTCATGCTTACGACTACGTTCTTAAAGTCAAGGTCTTCAAAAACTGCGGCTTCACGCATGGCTGTCTCTGCAAGGGCTTTTGCGCGTGTCATTCTTTTTTCTTCTACCCAGGCTTCAAGGTCTTTTGGAAGGCTTCCTGTGTTTACGCCTATTCTTATGGCAACACCCTTTTCTTTGCAGGCATTGACCACTTTTTCTACCCTGTCACGGCTTCCTATGTTGCCGGGATTTATCCTGATTACGGAGACAGGGCCTGACTTTAGCGTTTCAAGTGCCAGGCGGTAGTCAAAATGAATGTCCGCAACAAGAGGCACGTCTGTGTGGGAGGCTATTATTCCAAGTGCTGTGGCGCTTTGCATATCGGGGACTGCAAAACGGATTATGTCGCAGCCAAGGGATTTTAGGGTGTTTATCTGCCTAAGGATTTGCTGCAGGTGCTCTGAGCCCTCCGTTACATCGGTAATGCCTTCTTTCCACATTGTCTGAATTGTAACTGGATTGTCTCCGCCAACAAGTATTTTCCTTATTCCGCTGAATCCGCCTACTGTAACGACCCTTGGTGTCTTGAACATAATCTTTGCCCCTTTAAAATAAGGGACTGCCCCTTCCCGTTTTATGGAAAAGAGCAGCCTTTTTAGAAAATTGTAAATCTACTATGATATGGTCTGCCGATTAGAGCTGAACCATCATGCCGAATACCATGCTGAACAAAGCAATTGTTTCGCAAAGACCAACTACCATGATGTAGTTTGTAAAGCCCTTACCAGTTTCGCCAAGAGCATCGGAACCAGCGGCACCAGCTTTTCCCTGTGCAATTGCAGACATACACATAGAAAGACCACATGCAATACCAAGACCCAAGAGGAAGAGACCGCCTACCTTATATGCTTCTTCTGCAAGAGCCTTTGCCTTTGCAAGCATGTTGTTCATAAGAAGGAAGCCGTAAATTGTCTGTGTAAGCGGAGCACCGGCAAAAACAACCAGAAGGAAGGGAGCAGGCTTGTTGTTCAAGTAACATCTTTTCCATGCTCCAATAGCACCCTGGCCTGCAATACCAATACCAATTGCACTTCCCATAGCGGCAATGCCCATAACAACACCAGCACCAATCATACCCCAGTTCATAATTAACTCCTTAAGCCCTTTTTGGGCAGTTTATTATTCTATTTAAAGACGGGCACAAAACCCGCCTGTTATCAAATTTTAGCTCTGCAAAAGCAGACTTCCGACATTATTCTTCACCGAAAGGCTTTGCACCTTCGCTGAAAGGCCTATACTTTGTTCCGCTCCATGTCATTCCCAAGTGAGTTGAGAATTCAAGGGTGTTAAGACGTACGCCGTGAACGATTACGGAAAGAAGGTTCAGCATCATGTTCAGTCCGTGACCAAACACAAGGAGAACTACCGCAAAGATTACGAGCGCAAGCTTGCCGAACATTGGGCCAGCCATTGAGTTTACCGTACTGCTGATTGCAGCTCCCGCAAGAGCTACAGCCCAGAGGCGGATGTAAGAAACAATGTCCGAGAACACGTTTACGATACCCAAAAGCACGCTGATGATGTTCTTGCAGCTTTCCAAGACAGACTTTCCTATGCTTCCGTCATAATTGGAGAAGACAAAGCTTAACGCAAATCCGAACAAAAGTACACCTATACAGATAATAGGAAGATTTGACGGGAAGGTAAAGCCGAATGCCCTTATAGGTATGCCTGTGTCGCTCAGAGGGAACTTGTTGGAATCAACAACCATGTTCATTACAACGTAGAACATGCCCCAAAGCTGCATTAGGGAACCTAATTCACCAATAGCCTTTAGACTCTTTCTGTTGCTTACTATGCCCTTTATGTGTGCAATGCTAAGCTGAATCAATGCAAGGACAAAGCAGAATACCTTCTGGTTGGTGTTGGAGGCATCCTCTCCCACCGTATTAGCGGCAAAAGGACTTGCAGAAGAAAGCCCCTTGAACCAAGACGGCAGCCTTTCTGCGGAGATTCCGAAGAGGGAGCATGTGAGTGTTCCCCAAACCATCGTACAGGCACCCAAAAGAATTACGAGCACAGGAAGCGACCTTGAGCCTTTTTTGCTCTTGAAGTAAAGCAAAAGACCCAAAAGCGCAATCAAAAGGCCGTAACCAGCATCAGCAAAAATCATTGCAAAGAATATGCAGAAGAACATCAGGAACCAGCCCGAAATATCATATTCATGATAGCCCGGAGTTACGTCCAAGAAGTCTGTGAGCGGATATATGAGGCTTACAAGCTTGTTGTTGTGAAGCTTTGTAGGAACAAAGTCTTCTTCCGCGGGATCTGAAACGGCATAAGCCCATTCATTAGCCCTACATTCGCTTTCAAACTTGTCCATTGAGTCAACAGGAACATAGCCTGTAACCCATGCAAGGGAACTTCCGCTTTCTTCTTCCTCGGCCTTTGCCTGTGCAAGCGCATCTTCTACGGTCATTGGCTCCAAAGAATCTTTTGCTTCTTCCGCCTTTCCGCTTTCTTCACGTTCCATGCCGCTGTAGACATTTTCAAATTCGATGTCTGTTGCAAGAGAATTCTTTAAGTCAGCAAGAACAGAACGGTACTTTTTGTCTTCGGTAAGCTCGCTTTCTATCTGAGCGATTCTTGCCTTTGCCTCTGCAATGTCTGCGGCAATCTGGTCGGTTGAGCGGTCAGGAATCGGCACAGAATATGCTTCGGGAGGCATGTCAGCAGGACGGTCAGTTACTTCCGTTTCCGAAAGAAGCAGGAAGCGCGCAGTTTTGTTCACGGAATTTACAAGTATTGTCTTTGAGTCATTACCAACTAGCGAATACTTGTCAAGCGGAATTTCATACATATAGAGGAAGATTCCCTTTTGCGCCAAATAGGCAAAATCTTCCGGAGAAACAGATCCCCAGGCAGAAAGCCTTTCAAGCTCAATAATATCCTGAGATATTTTGTCCAAGAGGGATTTTTTCGTGTCGTTTAAAGAGACAATTTCCTTTGCCTTTTCAACGGCACCTTCCTTTGAAAGCTTTACCTGAACCGGAAGCTGCTTTTTAGGAAGCTTTATCTCATCTATAATCGAAATAGCTTTGTCTGCAGCAGCTGAATTTTCCTTGTACAAGGCGAGAACAGGCCCATTGCCCTGGACTGCCTCCAAATGAAGCAGGCCCATTTTGCGGAGCTTCTTCAAGGACTCCTTGCGCTGAGAATTCAATACGACAAGGGAAACTTTTTTCATCTGAACAATTGCCATTATTTGCCTCCCTTGCTATTTGCGTCTGAAGCTGCCACTGCCTGAAGCTTCTTCTTTGAAATCTTAGAGCGTACAACGGCAGCAACCTGCTCGTCCCCAAGGAAAACACCAATTTTCTTGATGTTAGCCTTTGTTTCAGGAATCTTAACCTTCTCGAAAAGGTTTACGCGCTGTGTCGTTGTTCGCAGTTCACTGGAAAGAAGCCTTACCTGCTCCTCAAGCACTTCTGCCTGAAGGTCAAGCTCCAGAGCCTTTTCCATGCGGTCTGCAGCCATGTCTATCCACAAAGGTGTTGAATAAAGGTCGTAGTCTCCACGGCCAAAATCAGCACCCTCATAAATTGGAATCTTTACGCCGGCAATGTTGCTCCAGCCCTTCTTTATGTTCCTTACGGTCACCATGTCAGGCTTGAATGCATCCTGCTCGCCGAAGACGGAAATCCATTTTTCAAAGTCCTCTTCCAGAGATTTCTTCTGGGCACGGACTTCGCGGACTTTTTCGTCTATCGTGCGTATTTCTGACTGCAGCTGCTGTTTTTTAAGCGTAAGAGTCGGAAGATAGCGCTGGTACATCTTAAGCGCGTCTTTCTGAACCTTCTGCTCATTTTTAGTCAGCTTTATCTTAGCCATTAATCAAGCTCCCAAAAGTTAGTTCTTCGGCCAGAACTGGTCAACAAGTTCAGTCTTAAGGCCTGTTTCCTGCTTTTCAAAACATGCGGCAAGAATCTTCCATCCGTTGTCCAAAGCCTCTTCAAGAGGAATGTTTACGGACAAATCCATCATCTGGGATTCAAACATTACGCCGTATTTAAGGAGTTTTTCGTCCCATGCGGACATGTTGAAGCCCATGGACTTCTTTTCCAGAGTATCCTTGTACTGGGCGTAAAGCTTAATCATTGCGTCCATAAGGTTGCGGTGGTCTTTTCTTGTCTTGCCGTTTACATTCTGCTTAAGACGTGAAAGGCTTCCGAAAGGTTCGATGCGTCCACCCTTAAGGTAGAACTGACCTTCTGTGATGTAGCCCGTGTTGTCTGGAACAGGGTGTGTAACGTCGTCACCAGGCATTGTTGTTACGGCAAGAACCGTTACAGAGCCCTGGTCGGCAAAGTCAACAGCCTTTTCGTAGCGGGATGCAAGCTGTGAATAAAGGTCTCCCGGATAACCGCGGTTTGAAGGAACCTGTTCCTGTGTAATTGCGATTTCCTTCATGGAGTCTGCAAAGTTGGTCATGTCGGTAAGAAGGACAAGAACGTCTTTTCCCTTAAGGGCAAACTGTTCCGCAACTGCAAGTGAAAGGTCAGGAATCTTCATTGCTTCTACAGTAGGGTCTGCAGATGTATGAACGAACATTACCGTCTTGCTAAGGGAGCCACCCTCTTCGAGAGTGTTCTTAAAATAAAGGTAGTCGTCGTATTTGAGACCCATGCCGCCAAGAACGATTACGTCTGCCTCTGCCTGCATTGCTATACGGGCAAGAAGCTGGTTGTATGGTTCACCGGAGATTGAGAAGATAGGAATCTTCTGGCTTACAACCAGTGTGTTGAACATGTCGATCATTGGAATGTTGGTGCGCATCATGCGTTTGGCAAGAATACGCTTTGACGGGTTTACGGATGGGCCGCCGATTGCTACGAGGTTTTCCGCAAGTGACGGACCGTGGTCGCGGGGCTCTGCTGAACCGTTGAAAATGCGTCCAAGAAGGTTGTCGCTAAAGGAAACGCGCATGTCGTGGCCAAGGAAACGGATTTTGTCGTTTGTAGCAACACCGCGGCCACCTGCAAAAACCTGAAGCGAAACGTTCTCGCCGTCGATTTTGTTTACCTCGGCAAGTGACTTTCCAAAGCGTGTTTCGATTTCGGCAAGTTCGTTGAGCTTTACTCCGTTTGCCTTAACCGTGATAACGCTTCCGTTAATGCTTTCTATTTTGCTGTATACTTTGTTCATTACTGACCATCCTTAAGAAGGGCTTTTACTTCTTCGCTGATTTTAGCTTCTTTTGAAGCAAGAAGGTCGTCTATCATCTTTTCATAGTCCTTGAACTTGGCGCTCTTGAATTCTGCGTAGTTCATGTCCTTGAAGTCCTGCTGCAGGTTCGCAAAGAGGGAGCGGGCTTCGTCTTTTTCGCTTACGCCAAAAGAAGAACCGAGGATTCCCACAATCTTCTCGAACATATATTTCTGGCGCTCAGGGCTTGATGCACCTTCAATTTCGTCGAATGAATCCTGCTGCATGTAGACTGCATCAAGGAATTCGCTCTTAAGGTAGAGGATAAAGTCTTCGAGAGAAGTACCTTCTTCGCCAACAACCTTCATCATGGAACTGACTTCCTGACCGCGCTTGTAAATCTTGCGGGCATATTCAACCCATGCGGAATTCATTGAAGGCTTGTACTTTGACCATGAATCCAGAGGGTCAATTGAAGGATAGCGGCGTGCGTCGGAGCGTTCGCGGCTCAAACCGTGGAATGCACCAACAACCTTAAGTGTTGCCTGGGTAACAGGTTCCTCAAAGTTACCACCTGCAGGGGAAACTGTACCACCGATTGTTACGGAACCAGTTGAACCGTCGCGAAGACGGACAATGCCTGCTCGTTCATAGAATGAAGCTATTGTTGACTCAAGGTATGCAGGGAATGCCTCTTCACCAGGAATCTCTTCCAAACGGCCGGACATTTCGCGCATAGCCTGTGCCCAACGAGATGTTGAGTCTGCAAGAAGAAGAACGTGGAGACCCATCTGGCGGTAGTATTCAGCAAGGGTTACGCCCGTATAAACCGAAGCTTCGCGGGAAGCAACAGGCATTGAAGACGTATTACAGATGATGATTGTACGCTCCATAAGTGAACGTCCGGTTCTTGGGTCCTTAAGCTCTGGGAATTCGGTAAGTGTTTCTACAACTTCACCAGCACGCTCACCACAAGCGGCAATGATTACGATGTCTACGTCGGCGTTGCGGCTTGTCGTATGCTGAAGAACTGTCTTACCAGCACCGAATGGGCCCGGAATACAATATGTACCACCCTTTGCAACCGGGAAGAAAGTATCTATAAGGCGAACTTTTGTTACCATTGAGTCTGACGGCATAAGGCGCTCGGCATAGCAGTCAACGGCTCTCTTTACAGGCCACTTGAAGCTCATGCAGATGTCGTGGGTCTTGCCCTTTGCATCGGTAAGGGTTGCGATTGTGTCGTGAATCTTATATGAACCGTTCTTTGCAACCTTCTTTACCTTGTATGTTCCAAGGAATGTGTAAGGAACCTGAATCTTGTGCGTAAAAGGTCCTTCAGGAACAGAACCAACAATGTCTCCGGCCTGAACAGTATCTCCCTCTTTTGCGATAGGCGTAAAGTCCCATTCCTTCTTTTCATCAAGGGCAGGAAGATAGACACCGCGCTCAAGGAAGTAGCCTGAATGCTGGGCAAGAAGAGGAAGGGGGTTCTGCAAACCGTCGTAAACCTGTCCCAATAGACCAGGGCCAACTTCTACGCTAAGCAGGTCATCGGTAAATTTAACCTCACAGTCAGTTGAAATACCGTTCGTCATTTCATAAATCTGCATCTGTGCCGTGTTTCCGCGGATACGGATTACCTCTCCCTTAAGCAGCTTGCCGTCTACGTTGACGTAACCTACTTCATTGAGAGATACCTTACCGTTGAACTCTACAGAAACCATGTTTCCGTTTACGGCAACTACTTTGCCTTTTGTATCTGTCATTTCTTTTCTCCAAGAATCTCGTCATAAATTTTGTGGTAAGAAGCGAGTCCTAAATCTCTGTTAAACTTCTTCATACGTTCAGCAAGCATGAGCTTAAGTCCGTAGCAGTAAACCGCATCAACAGAAAAAATATCCAGTGGTGCAATTTTATCCAGAACGCCAAGGCGGTATTCGTTAAGATACTGCTCGGCGCTTAGGGGACTGTCCATGCCTGTTGCCGTACGCGCAGCCTGAACAACTTCTCCGTCGCTGGAGATAGGAATGTCCTTGGCTTCCTTCTTCATCTTGAGTGCGCGTACTTGGGCAAGTGCAAAGCGTAAGTTTCGCTCCTTCAAATACCATTGGTCAAGGAAAACGGAACCTGTTGGCTCTGCTTTTTTGGGAGGCTCAAGGGAAAGGCTCTTTGCAGCTTTTGCCGCACCGCTAGACATAAAGCGGGAGCACAAGTCCTTAAAATACTCCGTCGTTATGGGAAGTTTGGAATTACTGTCGCTGTTTACCGAAAAAGCCGGCAACTGGGCTACCAGATAATACAAATGTTCCACTATTTCTTTCCTTTTGCAGCAG
>JAILHV010000193.1 GCA_024695625.1 Treponema sp. | reverse complement strand
TTCTTGTTTTCTGTATTATTTTCATGTCAGAAAAAGGGGCTAGTTTTAATCAAAGTGAAGCGGCACCTGTTACTGAACAAGAAAAAATCTTCTTGTAAAAATTTTTGAAAAGTATTATGAGGAATTAAAGGCTGTAGCTGATGATAAGACCCTGTAGCATGAGTCAATTCCGTCCGTGCAAGGCAGATTGAAATTTATTTCTGTCGTTGATAATATAAAACTGATGATTGAGTAGAAATAACATACCAATAAAGGAAAATTAAAAATGATAAAAGTAGTGTTTTTTGTGGTAAGTTTTTTGGTTGCTGTTAGGGAAAAATGAAAAAGAAGGTTTTGGAAGTGATTTTACAATATAACGTACATAGATGGAGGCTAATATTATGCATACAAAAAGGACAGTTTTATTTTTTTTAGTTTTATATTTTGCAAGTTTTCTTTTTGAATCTTGTTTTATGCGGTATTTATCCCAAAAAACACTAATTCAAGAGGAAGAGGTAACTATTTCAAAGACTTATGTTATTCAGGCGTATATAACAAACTGCGTTTCTGATCCAACTTACGCACGCTTGTATGTTAATAATGTTGAAGTATTCAGGTTTCGTGGGGCAAGAAAAATAGCTTTTGAAGTTAAGGATGATGTTCTGACAATTTATACGGATGGTTATTTAAAATCAGAATGTAAATATGATTTGATACAAAAAGAGTCTTTTGGTGAGTTGCAGATAAGATATGTGCAAATGTAGGAATCTTGGAAAATGCTGATTAATAGCATTGTGGCAATAATGCAAATAAATAGATTATCGGGTCGAGCCCGATAATGACATCGAGCTGTGGTAATCATTGTTTCCTTAGCAATAGCAATCCCACCAATAAGCCTACGCTGCCATGGAGCCCGGGGAACAAAATCCCCTCCGTGGTATTTTGTTCCCGTAAGTTTTCTACGAAAACTTACCGTATTTCTACTGCAACAAAATGACGCGCCCCGCTGGAAGCGTTGCTGCGTGAACCCTTGGCCTGCTTTGAGGTTAGGGAAGGGCGGATTTCTCAATAAACCTACGCCGCCATGGAGCCCCGAAGTTGACGCGCAGCGGCAATGACCGTTAGGGAAGGGCGGAACGGCGGTGACGCAAAGGGGCTGACGGTCGAATTAGCCGAGAGACAGAGTGGTAGAGCAAATAAGGGTACCGTCCAGAATAGTTCCTAGGTTCAGAGATTCCGAAACAAGTCCGGAATGACGATTTTTTTAAGTTCGGAATGACAGTTTTGGAACTGGCATTGGCTTTTAGTGGGTTAGTTTTAGGTAACTGACTTTTAATTTCGGTTGAATAAAAGAATCTTTCCTATTATAATAGAAAAATGGTAATCTCCAAAAGATATAGTTTTGGGGGCTGCCCTGATTTTTAGAAAAAAAAGGTTGTGTATTGATGGCGAATCTTGATTCAAATACAGTTTTTAAGCCGCTTGTAAAGCCAGTCCGCATGGGTATTGACGTTGGTTCTACAACGGTTAAGGTGGTAATACTGGGGGACGATGACGCCCTGCTTTACGGAGCTTACGAGAGGCACCGCGCAGATATACGCAACACAATTATCACCGTGGTGAACAAGGCTTTTGACGAGCTTGAAAAGAAGTTTCCTGCCGGCCAAGACCAGCCTCTTAGCATAAAGGTTACCGGTTCCGGTGGTTTTTCGGTTTCTCAGTGGCTTAACATTCCTTTTATTCAGGAAGTTGTGGCTGCTACTACGGCGGTAAAGCGTCTTATTCCAAAGACAGATGTTGTTATTGAGCTTGGCGGTGAGGATGCCAAGATTACATATTTCCGCGGCGGTGTTGAGCAGAGGATGAACGGCACTTGCGCTGGCGGTACGGGTGCTTTTATTGACCAGATGGCGGCTCTTTTGGAGACGGATGCCATGGGGCTTAACGAGCTTGCCAAGGGGGCTTCCACCATTTATCCTATTGCGGCACGTTGCGGTGTTTTTGCCAAGACGGATGTTCAGCCCCTTATTAACGAGGGTGCAAGGCGTGAGGATATTGCGGCTTCCATTTTCCAGGCGGTTGTTAGCCAGACTATTTCTGGTCTTGCATGCGGTAAGCCTATCCGCGGTAACGTTGCATTTTTGGGCGGTCCCTTGCACTTTTTGGACCAGCTTCGCGAGCGTTTTGTTGTTACCCTTAAGCTTACTCCGGACGAGACTATTGTTCCCGAAAACAGCCAGCTTTTTGTGGCGGCCGGTGCGGCTTTTTCTGCGGAAAGGGAAATCAGCTGCATTAAGGGTGCTGCGGCTTCTGAGAATGTCTTTCCTACGGTTGCCCAGTTCCGTGAAAGCCTTAAGAATCTTGTTGGGGCGGAGATGCAGGAGGTTCAGCGTCTTGAGCCTCTTTTCCGCAGCCAGTCGGAGCTTGATGAATTTAATGCCCGTCATGCCCAGGAAAAGGCTCTTACCGGTGACTTGCAGTCAACCCAGGGGCCTGTTTTCTTGGGTCTGGATGCCGGTTCCACCACTACAAAGGCGGTGCTTACGGATACGCAGGGGCGCATTCTCTGGCGCTTCTACGATGTTAATGCGGGTAATCCTGTTGAGCTTGCGGTAAAAGTGCTAAAGTCGCTATATAAAATCTTGCCAAAGGATTGCTATATTGCACGCTCTGTTTCTACCGGTTACGGAGAGGCACTCTTCCAGGCGGCTCTTGGCGTTGATGCGGGTGAAGTTGAGACTATTACCCACTACCGCGCGGCAGACTTTTTTGTTCCTGGGGTTGAATTCCTTTTGGATATTGGCGGTCAGGATATGAAGTGTCTGCGCATGAAGGACGGGGCCATTACTTCCATTCAGCTTAACGAGGCTTGTTCTTCTGGTTGCGGTTCATTCCTTGCCCACTTTGCAAGCACCATGGGAATGAGTGTTCAGGACTTTTCCAAGATTGCCCTTCTTGCAAAGACTCCGGTTGACCTTGGAACGCGCTGTACGGTATTCATGAACAGCCGTGTAAAGCAGGCTCAGAAGGAAGGTGCTTCTGTTGCAGATATTTCTGCGGGTCTTTCTTATTCTGTAATAAAGAATGCCCTGTTCAAGGTAATAAAGCTTAGGAAGGCTTCCGACATTGGCAGCAAGGTTGTGGTTCAGGGCGGTACTTTTAACAATGATGCCGTTCTGCGCGCTTTTGAAAAGATTGCCGGTGTTAACGTATACCGCCCGGATGTTGCGGGGCTTATGGGTGCCTACGGTTCTGCCCTTATTGCCCAGGACCAGTGGGAGGATCTTCGCCGTCCAAAGCCTGATGATCCTGACCAGACGCCAAAATTCATAAAGTCCGGGATTGCTTCTCTTGAGCAGCTGGAATCTTTTAAGGTTAGCCTTGAGCTTAAGAGATGCGGAAAGTGTTCCAACAACTGTCTTCTTACTATAAACACCTTTACTACAGGCGAGAAGGTTAGCCGCTTTATAACCGGAAACAGGTGCGAGCGTGGTGCGGAATTTGATGACGATGTAAAGGTTAAGGATGCAAGCAATGCAGAGGCTTCTTCCGGGGCAGATGAGGATTCTCCTGCTGACTTGCCCAATCTTTTTGAATGGAAATACAAGAGGCTCTTTAGCTATACTCCGCTAAAGAAAGAGGATGCTCCCATGGGGGACGTTGGAATTCCCCGCGTGCTTAACATGTACGAGAACTATCCCCTTTGGTTCACCATTTTTACAAAGCTTGGCTTTAGGGTTAGGCTTTCCCCGCGTTCAAGCCGTGCCGTCTACGAAAAGGGCCTTGAATCCATTCCGAGCGAGTCTGTCTGCTACCCGGGAAAGATTACCCACGGCCACATAGAGAGCCTTTTGCAGTCGGGCTGCAAGTTCATCTTCTATCCCTGTGCCCCTTATGAAATTAAGGAAGACCCGGAGGCTGGAAACCACTACAACTGTCCGGTTGTAACAAGCTATCCAGAGGTTTTGCGCAACAACATTGAGCGCCTTAGGCAGGATGAAAGCATTCTCTTTATGAACCCCTTCCTTCCTATTTACGACAAGCCACGTCTTGCAGAGCGTCTTTACGAGGAGCTTAAGAAGCATTTCAAGAGCCTTTCTTTTGACGAGGTAAATAAGGCAGTTGATGCAGGCTGGGCTGAGCAGGAAAAATTCAAGAAGGAAACATCGCTTGCCGGTGAGGAAGCTTTGGAGGCCCTTATCCGCCGCGGTGCAAACGGAATTGTGCTTGCAGGCCGCCCCTACCACATGGACCCGGAGATTAACCACGGAATTCCAGAACTGATTCACGGTCTTGGGCTGGGTGTGTTTACGGAAGATTCAGTTGCCCATCTTGGCGCAATAGAAAGGCCCCTCCGCATTGTTGACCAGTGGACCTACCACAACCGCCTCTACCGAGCAGCAGCATTTGTTTCCGGCATGCCAAACCTGGAGCTTGTGCAGCTTACGTCTTTTGGCTGCGGACTTGATGCCGTAACCTCTGACCAGGTTGACGAAATCCTTAAGGCCAAGAGCCGCATGTATACGCTTATCAAGATAGACGAGGGAAGCAACCTTGGAGCGGTAAGAATTAGAATTAGAAGCCTTATTGCCGCTGTTAAGGCAAGGCAGAGGAACCGCATAAAGCTTAGCGTAAAGAGTTCAGCTTACAAGAGGCAGGTCTTTACAAAGGAAATGAAGTTCAGCCATACAATCCTTGCGCCTCAGATGAGCCCCATCCACTTTAGGATTGTGCAGAAGGCCTTCCAGTATTCAGGCTTTAACTTTGTGGTTCTTGACGCTACAGACCCCAAGGCTGTGGACACCGGCTTAAAGTACGTTAACAACGATGCCTGCTACCCTTCAATCCTTGTGGCAGGACAGATGATTTCTGCCCTCCAGAGCGGAAAGTACGACCTGGACAAGGTTAGCCTCCTAATTTCGCAGACGGGTGGTGGCTGCCGTGCAACAAACTACATTGGATTCATCCGTCGTGCGCTTAACGATGCAGGGCTTTCCAAAGTGCCTGTCATTTCCCTTAGCGCACAGGGCTTTGAAAGCAACCCGGGCTTTAAGATAACCCTTTCTCTGGTTTCCAGGGCAATGAAGGGCGTAATGCTTGGCGACCTTTTGATGCGCTGCCTTTACCGTACCCGTCCCTACGAGGCAACACCCGGTAGTGCAAATGCCCTCTACGAAAAGTGGAACGGAATCATAGAGGCATCCCTAAAACACATGGGTGCGCTAAAGTACCATAAAATCATCCGCGGAATCGTAAAAGACTTTGACAACCTGCCGCTTTTGCCGGTAAAAAAGCCCCGCGTGGGTGTGGTAGGGGAGATTCTTGTAAAATTCCACCCTACAGCAAACAACCAAATTGTCGATACTATAGAAAGGGAAGGTGCCGAATGTTCAATGCCTGACTTGGCAGATTTCTTGTTCTATACATTCAGCACCGGAATCTTCCGCCACGAAGAGCTTGCCTTCCCAAAGAAGACCGAGCGCAACGCAAGGCTCCTTGTTTGGTTCCTGGAACGCTACCGCCGCTACATCAAGAAGCAGCTTAAGAAGAGCCGCCGCTTTGATCCGCCCACGGGCATCTACGACTTGATGAAGGGGGTCAACGACATCGTTCAGCTTGGTAACATTACCGGCGAAGGTTGGTTTCTTACAGCAGAGATGGTAGAGCTGATACATTCGGGTGTGCCCAGCATTGCCTGTGTGCAGCCCTTTGCATGCCTTCCAAACCATGTTACCGGTAAGGGCATGATAAAGGAACTCCGCCGCCGCTATCCGGGAGCAAATATCTCTCCGGTAGACTACGACCCGGGTTCAAGCGAAGTGAACCAGCTTAACAGGCTAAAGCTTCTTTTGAGCAATGCGCCTGTTGGAATGCATCCTGACGAAAGGGATGACGGAATGATTCATAATCCCGATAAAACCGTGGTAAAGCCCCGCGTAAGCTATGCGGAAGGTTTTGCCGATTTTTCGGACACGGAAAGCGTAAGCCCCGCCGACATGCCGCCCGCATGAAAGCTAAAGCCGTATTTCTAGTTCCGGGAGGACTTGACTAGTATGTTTAAGATGAATTTTAAGAGCTTTGCAAAGAAATTGTCACTGGCAGCCCCGCTGTTGGCTCTGCTTATTGCACCCGGCCGGGCCTTTGCCGAATACAACCAGGCTGGAATCCCGGATTCTGCGGAGATACGCACAAAGATTCAGCAGGAATGGCTTGAGCAGCCCTATGCCGCTATAAAGGGTAAGGCCGCCGAGCACAGCACCGACGCCATCGGAAACCTCTTTGAAATCCGCATGGAAGATTCAGGTGAAAGCGAGTATGCCATAATCGTTTGCCCGGAGACATACAGCCAGACAGAGTTCATAGACGGAGAAAACCGCCAGATTCAGAAGATTCCCCACTACTACAAGGATTCTGCAGGAAGCTGGATTTTGTACAAGGAAAAGGCAAGCGGAAAGCCTGTCCGCATAGAATGGCACTTTTCCTACGATGAGGACGTTTACCTTTCATTTGTACCCTCCGGCCACAAGACCTTTGCAAACCTTGTAGTCTGCTCATATTATGCAGCCCGTTCTGTTCCCCTTGGAATCGACTTCAAGAACCTTTACACCATGTCCTTCCAGGAAGTCTACAACCATACCCGCAAGGCACTTCCCTGGTACAAGGTTGACTTTTCAAACAACGACTACACGGAAATAATCAGGATGATTGCCGTAATAAGGCAGAAGCTTCCTTCATTAAAATACGCTGAATATGCAGCCTGCGATGAAAGGGGCAACGTGCTCAACATACTTACCGGCGAACCCTACAAAAAGGAAGAGGCTGACTATTCCTCCTTCCTCCGCAGCGCACCAGATGCCTCCCAGTCACAGGAAGACGCAAAGCTGCTCCTTGGCGAGGACGGTTTTGTAAAGTGGATTGCAGACGGAATCATCCGTAGCATTACCGGACAGAATTCATCGCTTGCTGAAATGCTTGAGCCGACGGACCTTTTGGACACAGCCCCGGCCGTTACCCAGAAGAACAAATTCTCCACGGAAAACAAGAAGCGCACCCTTGACCTTTGCCGTAACCTTGCCGCAAAAGCCTTTGTCGTACGTTCCCCCAGGGGAATCAGGGCAAAAAGCGGCGGTTCAAAGAATGACGACTGGAAGAAATTTGGTGTGGACGTTAACGTGGAGCCTTTTGTTTCCCGCTTGGTCACCCCTTCAAAGGCAGAAAATACAGCCGGCTATGTAGAAGGAACAGGATATTCCGTAGACGAGCTCCGCGGAATGCTCTACGTCCTTGCCTGCACGGAACCGGGTTGGTTCTACATCGGTGCAATCAGGGAGCCTGCCATAAAGGAAAACACGATGAAGTTTGACCACTGTGCGGCCTTCTTCTCCTACTTTGACGCAAACAAACGCCTTGTCTGCCGTGTCTTCCAAAAGGGCGAGCTTCTTAGCCTTGAGGATTTCATAAAGAAATACCCAAAGTGCTTCGTTCACCTTGAGCGCATAAAGAGTTACCCCTACTTTAAGCCTTATTGATTTTATTTTTTCTTAATTTTCTGGACGGTACTTTTTAGGCCGTCCATTTGTTTTTTTGCTAAAATCGGGAATCTGTGCCTCGTTGGCCCCGCTTTCCGGGGTTCCGGCCTTCGCCTCCATTGCCTAGGGTTCGACCGGGCAAAGCCCGCTCTCACCCACTACGGCAACGCACTTGCGTGCGCCCCTCCAATCGGGCGTAAGTTGTTCCATGCTAAGCCGCCCTCCATGGTTCTATAATTAATGGCAAGAAAGAAACCCCCGTTCCCTGAGCCTTGCCAAGCTACCCTCCCTGCATTTTTATTTTTCAGCAAGGAAAATTGTCTTTATGATAAACAGAACCTTTGCAAAGAAAATATCATCGATAAAGTATGGGGTTCTTAGGCATGTCGCGAAACGTTGAGCGATATGCCCCTAAGCCGTGCCGGGAAAGGGAGGGGGTAAGGGGGAACTTGCAACGCAGTTTCCAGCAGGGAACTCCCTCGCTTCGGAGTAGGCAACTTTTTTAACGTTAAAAAAGTTGCCTCCCCTTAGGTGGGGTTCAAGGGTTCTCCCTTGAGAATAATCTTTATTTTGCTATTGCCGCCCCAATGCGCACCGGAACTTCGTGCGTAAATGCATCCTGGTATTCCGGCAAGAGGGTAGCCCTGTCTTTTTGCAAGAGCAGTACAATCGTAGAGCCGTGAAGGTCAAAGTAGCCTTTTTCCTGACCCTTTTCAAAGCTTGCATCCTGCAAGTGGTTGATTATTCCGCCAACAGAAAAAGCCCCAACTTCTATCTGGGCAGCATCGCCAAAGTGGTCTGTGTGCAGTATTACCCATGAGCGGCGGTTTTTTGTGTAGACCCTGTAACGCTCCAGTGCCACCGGCTGTACGGAATGCAGGCTTCCCTTTACAAAGTGGTTCTTTTCCAAGCGTCCAGAATCCACAAAGATGTAGCGGTGGTAGTCTATTGGCCTAAGGCGGAATACAAGGCAGGTTCCCCCGGTAAAGGATTCCGTATCTTCGTAGCCTGGAAGCAGGTCTTTTACGCTGTAGTCAAAGCCCTTTACGCGGAAAGTAGAATTTTCTTCTATTTTGTATGCAGAAAGAAGTCCGTCTGCCGTGCTTATAAGGTTGTCTGGACTTTTGTCAAAGGAAAGGTCTTTCTTGCGGGTGAAAAAATCGTTGAAGGTGCGGAATTTTACACCGGCAAAGTCTGAAAGGTCTATATTGTTTTTCTTAACAAAGGGCTTTATGTACCAGGCAGAAAGGGGGGAGCGCAAATAAATGCCCAGCAATGCTGGTATGCGCAAGGCAAGAAAGGCTGACTGTAAGGCCCTGCCAATATGTGTTCCGTAGAGAAAAGAAACTGCGTCCATTATTTTTCAATAAAAAGGATTATAAGCTCTGCAAGTCCTATAAGGGAAAGGATTGCTTTTCCAGTCCAGTGGGGCTTTCTCATGCGGAATGGCGTGATAAAGAAGAGGCCCATCACGATAAGGGTTGCGCTGCTCCATGCCTCAACACGGCTGTCAAAAAGATCGGGTGAACCCAGACGGTTGCAGATAAAGCGGCATACGATAAAGACGAAGGGAAGTATTATTGCGGCGCTGGTAACAGGGAGCCCCTTGTATTCGTTGCGCTCTTCGCTGGTGCGCTCCTGCCTCTGGGCTTCGTCCACGTTGAACCAGCAAAGGCGTATCAGTGCACAGAGGAGGTAAAGTCCGCTTATTATACCGGAGAACCTGTGGTAGCCGTTGATTTTGTATACAAAAAGGGCAGGGAGTACACCGTAGCTTATTATGTCGCACATGGAATCTATCTGGATTCCAAAGGCCTTTTGACCCTCGCTGCGGTCTTTCTTTGTACTGGCAACCTTGCCGTCCAGCATGTCAAGAACGCCGGCAATCATCAGGCAGAGGAGTGCCGCACGATAGTTCTCGTTCAGGGTAAACGTGATTCCTGCATAGGAGAGTAGCATTCCAGAGTAAGTCATCCAAACCGTATAATTGTATACACCAAGCATAGTTACCTCAAAAAATGTGGCCAAAGATCAGGCTGTAGCCAAGGATGGTCCAGGGCTTTGCCGTCAGAATGATGAGTGCAAATTTGCGGAAAGAGACAGAAGTCATTCCCGAAAAGTAGCACAAAAAGTCGTCCGGGGAAAATGGAAAGCAAATTGCAAACCAAAGTACAACCGGATAGTGATGATGCTTTTTTTGCAGCCAGCGTACGCATTTATTGTAACGCTTGTCGGAAAAAACAAGCTTCATCAGTGACATTCCGTATTTCTTGGAAAGAAGAAAGGCTATCATGCTGCCGGAACATATTCCTATATAGCTGCAGAGGAAGCCACCCAGCCAACCGAACATTCCAGCCCCGGCTATACATCCAATCGCTCCAGGTACTATGGCAACAAGAACCTTTACGCACTGAAAGAAAGTCAGCATGACGGGACCAAGGATTCCGTACGCTTCGATGTATTCGCTGAGTGAGTTTACGTCTTTAAAGTGTCCTTCCAAGTATTCGTGCAGGAAAAAAATAGTCGTCCCCGCGGCAAGAAGCAAAAACCCTATGGTTCCCGCAATCTTTAGCACACGTGGCCGTTCCTCCAGCTGCTTTTCTATAGTTTCCATAAAACTGCAAATTGAAGTATATGGTAGAAACAATAAAAAATCAATAGGTAGCATAGTTGCATCACGGAAATCAATTTTGCCTTCCGCTGCACCCAAAATTGATTTCCGTGTAATTGCATAATTGCAAGTTCCACAAAAATAAGGTATAATGGCTTATTATGATAGAAGGTATCAAAGCCGTTGCCTTTGACATAGACGGAACCCTTTATGCAGACTGGCGGCTTTTTGTTAGGCTGCCGGCATATTTCTTTAAGAATTTCCGCTTTTTCCTGCGCTTTAACGCCGTGCGCAAGCAGATGCACCGTACCGCGCCCCTGGCAGATTTTTTTGAATACCAGGCCCGCCTGCTTGCCGAAAAGCTTCACTGTTCTGCGGAAGAGGCCAAAATAAAGATTACTGATGTCTGCTATGAAGGCCTAAAGCCCTATTTTACAAAAATCAAGACTTATCCCGATGTTTACGGTACTATTTTTGCCATAAAGAATGCAGGCTACAAGGTTGCCCTGCTTTCCGACTTTCCGCCTGAGCAGAAGGGCAGGGTGTGGGGCATCCGCTCTCTTTGCGATGTGTGCATAGGTTCTGAAGAATCTGGTGCGCTAAAACCTTCTATATATCCCTTTGGGATTCTTGCAAGAAAGCTGGGGGTTAAGGAAAGCGAGATTCTTTACGTGGGCAACAGCATAAAGTACGACGTTAGGGGTGCCAACAATGCCGGTCTAAAGAGCGCCTACCTGATGAAGGGCCTTAGGGCTTTGTTTAATATTCCCTTAAAAGAGGCTGATGTTTCCTTTAGAAATTACAAGCAGCTAAGAAAGATTCTTCTGGACAAATAGGGTGGAACTTACCCCTCCTTATGCCTAAAAAATGATTGCTATACTGGACTTTTGATGTATTGCATATTATAATTATGTAATGTTATAATAGAATTTATCCAAACTGCGCACAAAAGGCGTTTTTTTGGGAATTGCAATTAATAAAAACTCGGGTGGGAAAAAGTGAATATTATTCTTGCAATCATTATATCGGCGGCACTGTCTGTTATCATTAGTATTGTTTTGGGTCAAATAAATAAAAGCGAAAATTCCTTGGAGCGCGTAAGGAAGTATGCGGAAAAGCGTCAGGGCGAATTTGACGAATACTTTAAGAAGCAGCGCGACACTATCCGTGAGCTGGAAAGCGGGCTTGAAACAAAGGACATTCAGGCTAAGGCGGCGGTAAAGCGTCTTGACCAGCAGAAGGAAGAGTTTGAGCAGGTTACGGCCGACCTTGCCAAGCAGATAAACCAGGTTAACGACATGAACAACGGCCTGGAAGACTACAAGAAGAGCTTTGGCGAGCTTATGGAAATGGGTGCTGCCGTAGAGGAAAACCTTAAGCGCGTAAAGGAAGAGGCTGGCATTATTACCCAGCTGAACCAGAGGCTTGATTCCCAGAAGAAGAAGGTTGATTCCCTTGACCGCCAGATTCCCGCACTTGTTGAACACTTCTCCAGTGCCAACTCCGAAAACCTAAAGCTTATTGGTTCCCATCTTTTGGAAGAGTATGAAAGCAGGGCCCGCTCTATTGAAGACGCAACAAAGCATGCAATAGAAGAAAGCCACGTAATAATGAACAAAATTGCTGCGGACATAAAGGACACCTACGACAACGCGGCGGAACGTGCCGGCACTTTGGAAGACGAGGCATTCAAGGAGCTACAGGCCAGGGCAGACGAGCGTACGGAAAACTGCATGAACGAGATTCAGCAGCAGACCGAGCAGTTGCAGGCCCTTGTGGACAGCCGCATTCAGGCCCTTCAGCAGGGCATTAACGAGCAGTCTTCAAACTTTAGCGCATCGCTTGACGCACAGAAGGCCGCTTTTGAAAAGGATTTCCAGCAGAAGACGGAGGAAATTGCTTCCCAGATTGTTGAGAGGGCACAGGAAATTTCCACGGAATTCAGGAACAAGCTTAACAAGCTGGAGACAATCATTCAGGAAAAGACTGCCAACCTTAACTTTACCTATTCAGACCGCACGAAGGCTTTGGAAGATTCATTCAACGAGAATACCGCAGGCATAAGCAACTCCTTTGCAGAAAGGGCCCGCGCAATGGACAACTCCTTTAACGAAAAGCTCCAGACCCTTGCATCATTCTTTACCCAGCGCACCCGCGAATTTGAAAACCAGTACACGCAGAAGAATGCAGACATTGTAAATTCATTTAACGAAAAGGTTAACAGCCTTGCCCAGATGTTCACTGAACGCCAGGAGGATTTGGAGGAAAGCCTTAACGGATCAAGCGATTCGATGGCGGCTTCTATAAAGGACACCGAGGAACGCTTCTTTGCCCTTCTTAAGCAGAAGGAAGAGGAACTTGGTTCTGCTCTTGAAGACAGGACTTCTACCATTTCATCCGAATTTGCTGACCGCACCCAGTCCCTTGAAGATTCCGTTACAAAGACGGCGGAAGGGTTGCAGGCTTCTGTTGACGAGCAGATTGGAAACCTTGAGGACCGCTTTTCACAGAAGACCGAGGAAGCTGTTTCCAAGCTGGAAGAAAGGGCCCGCGCTCTTGAAGAAAACGTTGACAAGACTATAGAAGACTTTAACGTTAGCATAGAGCTTAAGACACAGAACCTGGAGGAAAGCCTTAACTCCAGCATAGAAAACCTTAGCTCTGCCATAGAGAACCGCACTTCCAATTTTGAGAATTCCGCAAACCAGAGGATAGACGAGGCAACTTCCAACTTGGAGGAACGCACCAGCCAGTTGGAAGACACCGTTTTGCAGAAGGTTGGGGTTCTTACGGAAAACGTTAACACCCAGAGCGCATCGCTTCAGGAATTTGTTGACACAAGCATGTCCGAGCTTTCTGATTCAGTGCAGGAAAAAATCCGCTCTGTACAGGACAGCTCCACCGAATCTACCCAGAACCTTATTTCTGATGTTCTTTCAAAGACAAAGGCTATTGAAGACACAGTTACCAACCGCATTTCCGGTTTGGAAGAAAAGGTCAACGCACAGACTACAGGCATAGAGGAATCCGTTAGCAGCCGCATTTCTGCCCTTAAGGATGAGGTTGCAGCAAAGACTTCCGGCATTGAGAATTCTGTAAACTCCAAGATTAGTGCCCTGCAGGAAGACGTGGAGACACGCACTTCTTCTATTGCAAATTCACTTAACGAAAGGATTGCAGCCCTTCAGGATGATGTTGATTCAAGAAGCACCACCCTTGCTGATTCCCTTAACGAAAAGTATACAGGTTTGGAGGGTGACCTTGAAGAGCGCACTTCAACCCTTACAGCCCTTGTAAACGATACGATTCAGAATATTTCCACTACGCTTGGCTCTAGAACAGGCAACGTGGAGGACCTTGTTAACAAGGCGCTTTCCGAGCTTACACAGGATGTTCAGACAAGGACTGGCAACCTGGAAGATGAAGTGCACACAAAGACCAAGGCTTTGGAAGATGAACTTAACGAGCGCACAGGAAACATTACTATTTCGCTTGAAACAAAGACCAAGGCTCTTGAAGACCAGATTAAGGACCGCACCGGCGACCTTGCTGATGAACTTAATGCCCGCGTTTCCGAAGTTCACAACGGAATTACTTCCAGGGCAGAGGAAGTTGCAGAGACGGCATCTTCAAGAATTCAGGCTATAGAAGATGAGGTTACCCGCCGCACAGACAACATTCAGTCTATTCTTGAAACCCGCACCAAGGATATTGAGGAAGCCTACGACACCCGCACCCACGAGCTTGAGGATTCTGTTGCAGAAAGAACCCAGGCTTTGGAAGATTCCATTACAAAGAAAACTTCCGATTTGGAAAGCTACGTGGACACAAGAACTGGCACTGTGGAAGCCGCATTCAAGCAGAGGATTACAACCCTCAACACTACTTTCTCCGAAAAGACTTCCGCAATCGATTCAGACGTAAAGAAGCGCACAGGAGACCTTGCACAGACGCTTACGGAAAAGCTCAATTCCATGGAAGCGGAATTTACGGACAGAACCAATGTTCTTGACGCACAGATTAAGCAGCATTCCGGAGACCTTAACAGCCGCACCATTGCAATCAGCAACGACATAAAGAAGAAGACGGAAGCTTTGGACGCACTCTTAAAGCAGAAGCTTGAAGACATGACCACCAGCGTCCAGCTCCAGACGGAAGACGCAATTGCAAAGTACCGCAGCACAACTTCTTCCTATACAAAGGACATAGACGACCACACAGCCGAGCTCTATGCCGCACTTGAAGAAAAGACGGCCAACCTTTCCGACCGCATTCAGAATACTTCCGACTCACTTGAATCAGACATTACCAACAAGATTGCAGAAATGTCCGAGCAGGTAAGGCAGGCAGCAGACGCAGCAATCGAGCAGTATGCCGCAACAACCGGAAGCTACACAAAGAACATAGAAGAGCGCACTTCTGAGCTAAGGCAGGCCCTTGAAGAAAGGACAGGCATTCTTGAACAGCAGATAAAGGACCGCTCAGGCGACTTGGAAAGACAGGTTATGGAAAACCTGGAGAACATGACTCATGACGTTATGGAAAAGACTGATTCCGCAATTGAACAGTACACAAGCCTAACAAGCAACTACACCACGGACATAGAAGACCGCACAAGAAGCTTGCAGGATGCGCTTGAAAAGAGGGCATACGAATTTAATGAATTGATTGAATCAAGCATTTCCGGCTTGGACAAGGCCATGAAGGACCGCACTTCAATCATTCAGGACAAGTACAACAGCCGCACCGCCGAGCTTGAGCAGAATTTTGCGATAAAGGCAGACTCTCTTGCCCAGAGCGTTGATGACCGCACGGCAGAACTTACCCAGACCCTTGCGGAAAAGACTGACAACTTGGCAGACGAGCTTAATGCCCGCACTGCAGACCTTGCCCGCCAGCTTAAGGAAAAGACTTCCGCCCTTGAACAGGATGTTACTGGAAAGACCTCCGTCCTTGAGCAGAACCTTAACCAGATTACGGAAAACCTTACCCTTGCAGTTAACGACAAGACTACCGCTATCGAAAAGCGCGTTTCCCAGCGCATTACCGACCTTGAGCAGGACGTTAACAACAAGACCGCGGCCGCATCCCAGACCTTGGAAGAGCGTACATCGGTACTTACCCGCCACGTTGACGAGACAACTACACAGCTTACTGATGCCGTTAAGCAGAAACTTACGGAAATCATCAAGAACCTTACCGCAAGGACAAATTCCGCATCTGTCAGCCTTGAAGAAAAGACCAACGCACTTGCTCAGAGCGTGGAAGACCGCACCGCAGAGCTTCAGGAGCGCATAGATTCTACAACAGAAGACCTTTCCAACCGCCTTGAAGAAAAGACGGATGCCCTTCAGGAGAGCATTGACAGTAAGACCGAAGGCCTTAGCGACCGCCTGGAAGAAAAGACCGGAGCCCTTCAGGAAAGCATTGACAGTAAAACCGAAGACCTTTCTGACCGCCTTGAAAAGCGCACAGAGGAACTTTCCAACAGCATCAACGGTTCCACCCAGAACCTTTCAGAAAGCCTTGAGTCAAAGACAACAGGACTTGCTCAAAGAATCCAGGAGATTACCGGAAACATTGCCGCCGCACTCAACCACAAGGCAGCAACACTTTCACAGGATGTGGATGTAAAGACCGGTGCCATTGCAGAAGATCTTAAGACCCGCACAGAAAGCCTCTCTGCCCAGATAGAAGAAAGGACTGGCGAGCTTGCCACCGACCTTAAGCAGAGAACAGACGAGCTTTCATCTTCTATTGAAGAAAGAACCGGCGAAATTGCAAGCGACCTTGAGCAGAGGACAGACGGACTTTCTACTTCTATTGAAGAAAAGACAAGCGCAATTGCAACAGACCTTAGGGAAAAGACTGACGAACTTTCATCTGTTATTGACGGACGCACTTCCGAACTTGAAAGCGGACTCGACAGCAGGATCAAGGAAATTTCAGACCGCGTGGACGGTTCAACAGATTCAATTGCAAACCGCGCTGCACAGACTGTAAGCAACCTTGAAGATTCCTTCAATAAGCGCATTCAGCAAATTCAGGAATATGTCAGCGAAACAACGCAAAAGACTGCCGGTGCCCTTCAGGATACTGTCGCAGAACTTGCCTCCCGTACCCAGGATGTTGAGCAAACCGTTAGCGAGCGGACCTCAGCCTTGGAAGATTCCGTTACAGAACGCATCGACACGCTTTCTTCTGAAATGCAGACACGCGCTTCCACTTTGGAGGGCAACTTCAATACGCGCACTGAGGATTTGGAGCGCAACATAGAAGCCCGCCTTATGCCGCTTGAAAAGACCGTCAACGAAACATCTGCCCACATCAGGGATGAAGTTTTGAGCAAGTCTTCTTCACTGCAGAACGAGATAAACAACCGCATTGAATTCATCACCAATGATTTGCACGAAAAGACCGAGGCTCTTGAAGCAGACGTAATCAAGACTACCTCTGAACTTGAAGAGGAGATGAACAGCCGTACTTCTTCAATCAAGGAAGCTGTTGAATCCCTTACGGATAACATCACCGGCTCTGTAGAAGAAAGAACTTCTGCCCTTGAATCTTCCGTACAGGAACGCCTTGCTGCACTGGAAAATGATTACCTTACCCGCTCACAGGCTCTTGTTGAAGACTTGACCGGAAAGACATCTCAGCTGCAGGAAGAGATTCAGACCAAGACCGAAAACCTCCGCACCCTTGTTACCGGAACAACGGACAATTTGGACAATGGTCTTAAGGAACGCACTGCCGCTATCGAAAAGACCTACACTTCCCGCATTGCTGGCCTTGCAAAGATGTACAACGACAAGACAGCCGGCATCATAAAGGCAATAAAGGTGAATGTTGGTGACCTTGAAAAAGGCATGAACGAAAAGATCGGCGACCTTAGCAAGATGGTAAAAGACAGGACCCTTGCACTTGACAAGGCCGTAAACGAAACCGTTGCATCACTTGACAGCTCCGTTGCAAGACGAACTTCCAACCTGGAGGAAAGCGTTAACGGAAAGGCAGATGCAATCCAGCAGGCCTTTGAGCAGACCCTTTCTTCCCTCGACAAGACTGTGGAAGAAAAGACTTCATCCCTCATGTCTGCCGTGGACGACCGCATCACTTCTGCAGAAGAGCAGGTTAGGGCCCGCGTTACCGACCTTGAAGAAAAGGTCAACAACCGCAGCGACGAACTTGAGGCCAACGTTAACAACCGCTCCCTTTCATTGGAGCAGAACGTTGAAGAGCGCGTAAGCACTTTGGAGCAGAATGTGAACGACAGGGCTTCCCGCCTTGAAGAGGATGTCCGCGCCCGCACTGCAACCCTTGCGGAAGAACTTACCAACCGCACTGACCGCCTCGAAAACGACCTTAACGAAAAGACCGAAAACCTCGCATCCCTGCTTGCACAGAAGACGGAAGACCTTCAGACTGCAGTGGATTCAACCAATGTTGCGGTTTCCGAAAGAATAAACAATAAGGTAAACGAAATAACAAAAGACCTCGTTGCAAAGGTTGAATTCCTTGAAGAGAACGTAAACCAGAAGTCGCAGAAGATTGAAGCGGAAACCAATACCCGCGTACAGAACCTTCTTCGCACAATCAACGATGTGCTTGTTGAAGCAAGGCGCACTTCTGACGAGCTTGCATCCGAGACCCACGGCAACACCGACCGCCTTGACGAAATCCAGACCAGGGTTGACGGCCAGGCGGAAAAGCTGCAGCAGAGGTACGATGCCCTCTTTGAAGACTCAATAAGCAAGGCTGCCGAGAAGGAAAAGGCTTCCTATGAAAAATTCAAGGCACTCAGCATTGCCCACCTTAACAAGTACAAGACGGATCTTCAGGCACACATTGACGCAATGCAGGGCAACATCAACGGTGTTCTTGGAGAAGTCCAGCAGAAGGCCATTACAATCAAGGCAGAAATGGAAGCTGCCCTAGAACAGGTAAAGAAGCAGTATGAACAGGCACTGGCGGATTCAAACGGAACCGTTGAGCGCATAAACGATGCAACTGCATCGGGTACAAAGCGTCTTGACCAGTTTGATGCAGAGATGAAGGCCCAGATTGTAAAGTTTGACGAAAGCCTTACAAATTCAATGAAGGCAATCGCCCAGGAATACGACGAAAAACAGACCCGCTTCCTTTCCGGCTTGGACAAGCAGCTGGATAAATACAAGAAGGAAATGGAGTACCGCCTAAAGCAGGTTTCTTCCGCCGGTACAGATGTGGACAAGCTTGAGACAGCCCTGCGCAAGATTATGGATGCATCCCAGCAGCGTGTTCTTGCCGACTTTGAAAAATTCACAAAGAGCGTAAGCAAGAACCATATTGACTTTGAGACAACAATCAAGTCCAACGAAGACAAGATTAGTCTTGACGTTGCAAACCTCCAGCAGCAGATAGAAAAGATCCGCACTGAGTCATTTGACACGGCAAGCAACAAGCTCAAGCTCTTCGAAGACCAGTTTACCAACGGGCTCAAGAAGCGCGAGGAAAGCCTGGCAGAACAGCTCAACTCATGGAAGGCAGCCTTTGATTCAAGGCTTTCAAGCTTTACCGCTGAATACGAGACCCGCCGCCACGACCTTGAAATAAAGTATGCCGATGACTTAAAGCACCGCATCATGGAGATTCAGTCGGAGACAACCCAGACCGAATCAAAGCTTCAGGAAAGTTTGCAGGCCGGTCAGGACACAATCCAGAACCAGATTAACACCGTTAACCAGAACCTGCACGACTTTATAGAAAAGTACCGCGATGCACTCAAGGACACAACGAGCAAGGCAAATGAAATCCTCAAGCAGCAGAGCGAGGAGTACAACCAGAAGGTTCAGGAACAGATAGCTCTTAACGCAAAGTCCGTTAGCCTCTTTAACAGGAAGCTTGAAGAGCAGCTTAAAGAAAATGCCCGCGCAATAGAAGGCCAGATTTCCGACTTTAAGAACAGGATAGAGGAGCGCCAGGAAACTGGAAATGCCGCCATCGAAGATTTTGAGCAGCAGTTTGAAGACTGGAGGCTGGGAATCGAACAGCAGTTCCAGAACGCAAGCAACGAATACGAGCAGAACTTCAACGACTTCCTTGCAAACCACAAGCAGAGTATTGTTGACATTGAAGGCAAGACCGAGGAATCCCGCAAGAAGGTTCAGCATGACATTGACCTTCTTAACGAAAAGGCGGACGATGCCCTTCGCGAGTACCAGGACAAGTCAACCGTAATCATGCAGAGCCTGCAGAAGCAGTTTGACGACATGGTAACAAAGACGGAGAACATGCTTGTAGAGGCAACAAACCAGGCAGACCGCCAGATTTCCACCCTCAAGCGCGACGTTAAGGAAAGCACGGAAAATGACAAGCTTGCCTACCAGAAGATGCTTGACCGCATGAATGCCGACACGGACAACCTGCAGACCCGCATTGACGAAATCAACAAGGGCATTGCAAACTTTACCAAGCAGACGGGCCTCTTTGAGCAGGCCGAAACGCTTAAGAGCGAGCTTGTTCGTTCAATTACAACGCTAAAGACGGAAATATCTTCTCTGGCCGCTTACCAGAACAAGGTTTCCGATCTAGTTGCTCAGATAGACAAGGTTCAGGCAATGAGCGCAGACTTTGACAGGCAGATTGCAAACTACAACGCCCAAAGGACAACACTTGACTCCCTTGACCAGAAGTTCTCACAGCTTATGGCAACAAGTGCAAACATGGACGCAAAGATTGCAGACCTCAAGACAACCAGCGACAACCTTACGAACATGCAGGTAACGGTGCGCAACTTCCAGAATTCACTCGACAACATACAGCAGCAGTACGACCGTCTGGAAACCCAGGCTGAATCCATTGACCAGGTGGGAATCAACGTGGATGCCACTGCCCAGAGCATTGCGGATTTGGAAAACAGGCTTGCCGACTGCGACAACCAGCTTGTGGACCTGCCAGAACAAATTGACGGTTTGCAGGATCAGCTTAATGCCATCCTAAACGACAGGGGAAAGCTGAATGACGCCATCGACAAAATGACCAGCCTCCAGTCACTCATTGACGAGACCGAAGACCGCATACAGAACTTGACAAAGTCCAAGGAAGGCATCGCAAAGACCGAAAAGCGTCTTATGAAGCTTAACGAGGATGCGGAAAAGAAGATTGGCATTTTGCAGACCATTGCAAAGGCAGATGTCAAGAAAAAGACTTCGTCGGGAACAAAGAAGGATGGTGGTGCCGGACTTACGCCTCAGATCCGCAGCACGGTAAAAGACCTCAAGCGCAGGTATGGTTGGAGCAACCGCGAGATTGCAGAAAAGGTAAAGATAAACGAAGACTTGGTAGACCTTATCCTTGAAACCCAGGATCCGGACGAAGAATAGTTTCTGGACCCGCTTTCATATGCTAACCCGCTTTGCAGGGTTCCGGCTTTACTGTAGAACAAGTAGCACCACGGATGGCGCGTCATTTGTTTGTAGCCACAATTTTGCAAGTTTTCTTGAGAAAACTTGCGGGTAAAAAATTGCATGGAGGCAATTTTTTATCCCCAATCGGGGGTAGGCTTTATCTGCTTTACCAGAGAGTTTCTTTTGCTAACTTGTAGCAAAGCGTGTCGGGCGGTTGGTGAGCGCAGTCGAACCAAGACCCGGTAATCTGCTCAAATTTTTATTCCTTGTACAAAAGGCAAGTGCTGTATGCTTTTATTGCTTGGCACTGTCCAACAGAATCAAGCTTTTCGTTGGTCTTGGCCTTTACAAAAACGCGTGAACTTTCCACTCCAAGAATAGCCGCAATCGATTCAATCACCTTTTCGCGCCAGGGCAAGAATTTTGGCTTTTCCGTTTCCACAACGCAGTCAAGGTTGTTAAGGGACCAGCCCTGTTCGCGTATGTCTTTCCATACGGTTGCAAGCAGCATCTTTGAATCCGCATCTTTCCATTTTGCATCTTCCGGCGGAAAGTAAGAGCCAATGTCTCCCATTGCAGCGGCTCCCAAAAGAGCGTCCGTTATGGCATGCAAAAGCACGTCTCCGTCAGAATGAGCCTCTTCCCCAAGTTCGCAGGGAATCTGAACTCCGCCAAGAAAGAAGCTGCGCCCCTTTACCAAGCGGTGAAGGTCTGTTCCAAAACCAATGCGAATCATATATTTGTTTTCCTGTGACTTAGTTTCTATATCCTGCAAGAAAGTAATTTTTTTGTTGGCAGCATCTCCCTTGCAAACGCGTATCTTTTTACCGCCCGTGTGGGCTGGAAAGGCATCCCAAATCTCACTGTCGTCGGTGTATTCCTTTCCCATGCCGGCTGCATCTTTGTGGCATAAAAAAAGCGGTTCAAGCAAAAATGCCTGCGGTGTCTGGACGGCACAAAGCTGGCTCCTTACCAGATGCCTTTTTATGGTTCCGTCCGCATCCATTTCCTTTTGGGTGTCTACCGGTGGAATGGCAGGAACTGCAGCCCCGTATTTTGCGGCTGTCTCTATCGTGTCCCTTATAACCTCTTGGCTAACAAAAGGCCTTGCCGCATCATGAATGAGAACAATCGAATTTTCAAGTTGAAGATTTTTTTCGTGCAGAAATGTTAGGGCGTTAAAAACGGAGGCTTGCCTTGTGGCTCCGCCGGCAACAAATTCAAGCCGGGTTCTTTGCAAAAGTGAAGTGGCCTCTTCGTCGCATTTTATTGCGTCAAGTGCAGGCTCTTCCTGCCCCTTGGGAGTTACGACCAGGGTTTTTTCGAAGTAAAAATCCGTCCGTAAAAATTTTTTCAGCGATGCGGACAAAACCGTACCGCCGTCAAGTTCCATGTATTCTTTTTTTTTGCCGGTCCCCATACGAGAAGAAGAACCGGCAGCGAGTAAAACAAGAAAAAGTCTTTGAGTCATTCCCTAGTCTAAATCGTCTTCAGAAGAATCGTCATCGTCTTCTTCATCCATGTCTTCATCGTCATCATCTTCGTCTTCATCGTCATCTGAATCCTTGGATGAAGTTGTCTCGTCATCAAACTCGTCTTCATCTTCGTCTTCATCGTCAAATGCAGACTTCTTTTCTGACTTTGCACCAATCGGCTCTAGCTTTGCGTGAAGCATGTCTTCCACTTCTTTTGCCGACTTGCCAAGGGCATAAGCAATCTCGTCCTCAAGCATCTTCTTTGCGCTGTCGTAAAGCTTGCGTTCAAGAATGGGCAACTCCTTTACCTTGGACCTCTTGTAGAGGCTGCGCACGATAACTGCAATATCCTGAATCGTTCCTTTCTTAAGAAGGTCCATGTTCATCTGGTAGCGCAGCTTCCAGTCGGAAGTGGGGGCTTCAAATTCGTCCGTAATGGAATTGAGTGCCTTTAGTGCCTCGTCCGCAGAGACAATCGCGCGGATTCCAAGCTTTGCCGCATTGGCCACGGGAACTTTTGCGTACATATCGGAAACTTCAATGTAAATCTCGTAAAAGTAGACGCTTTCGCCGTTGAATTCACTTTTGTAGATGTTTGTAATCTGACCCACACCCTGACTTGGGTAAACAACCTTCTGGTTAAGGGAAAATTCTGTCTTTGGTTTTGCCATAGTTTAATTAGTATAGCACAAAAAATAAAAAAAATCAAATGAAAATATTATCAAGGGTGTTCCTTCAAGGGAGTTCCCTTGGACCCCGAATCTTGGAGGGGGAAAACCAGCTCGGAGTCCGAAGCCCGCCGTTTTTCCCCCTCCAAGCCACCCCCTTTCCCTGGGCACGGCTTAGGGCTAACGCCCTAAGAACCCAGTTCTATTTTTTAAGAAATATTTTAGTTGTAAACAATTTTTTTGTTCGCGCCGCGCAAATTCTTTTTTATCCGTACAACGCCACGCACTGCTACCGTTGTGTGCCTCCATTCCAGTGCTTTCTTAACATTTCTTTGTATTACAATTATTGAAAATAGGCATTTGCCTTCTACACCTATTGGGTATAAGGGATATGGTAGCGAATTAATGTTGTCGCATAACAAAAAAACTCCCTCCGGGTGCGGAAGGAGCTTTTTGTTTAGCGGATAAGGTTTTCCTTTGTGCTTATTTTGCAGGGAAAATCTTTTTGAAGTCTACGAGTACAAGCTCGCTGTCGCGGGCACTGTCTATGTCTGTAAGCTTGTTTAGCTTGCGGTAGAAATCGATGAGGGGCTCTGTCTGCTTGCGGTAAACTTCAAGGCGGTTTGTGATGGATTCAAGCTTGTCGTCATCGCGGGTGTAAAGCTCTCCACCGCATTCATCGCATTTGCCTTCTACCTTTGGCGGATGGAATTTTACGTTGTAGTTGTGACCGCATGCCTTGCATACGCGGCGGTTTGAAAGGCGGGCAATAATCAGGTCGTTGTTTACTTCAAAGTTTACAACCTGAACGTCTCCCTTAAGCTTTTCAAACATTTCTGCCTGGGGGATTGTGCGGGGGAAGCCGTCAAGAATAAAGCCCTTCTTGCAGTCATCTTCCTTTAGCCTGTCCTCTACGAGTGCGCACGTGATGTCGTCGCTTACAAGTCCGCCAGCATCTATGATTGACTTGACCTTCTTGCCAAGTTCAGTCTGGTTCTTAATTGCAGCGCGGAAGATGTCCCCTGTGGAAATGTGGGGTATGCCGTATTCCTTTGCAACCTGTGCTGCCAAAGTTCCCTTTCCGGCTCCTGGAGGTCCTAAAAAGATAAAATTCATTGTAATCTCCTGAATAAAAAGTTGCATATATTTTACAATGAATTCTGTAAATCTGCAAGGTGTTTTTGCAAGGTGGGTAGAAGGTAAGAGCAAATGCTTTTTTGCCGCGTTTTCAGCCTCCATTCCAGTGCTTGCTCATGCTGTTTTGCTGCATTGCATTACCTGTTTTTTGCACAAGACATGTCACGTACGGCAATGACACATTTTTTTTGTACTTGATAAAAAATAAAGAGCCCAGGGATGGGCGGCTTAGCAACCCGGAGATTTTCTGTGAAAATCTCCGATCCCTAAAAAAATCCATGGAGGGATTTTTTTAGGGCAATAAGCCTACGCCGTCGTGGAGGGGCGGCGAAGCCGTTGGCGCGGAGCGGCAATGGAGCCGGATGGCGGAACCCCGGAAGGGCGGTGACGAAAGGGATGGGCGGTCGTATAAGAGTGGGAATAAAATGGTAGAGCAAACAAAGGTTACCGTCCAGAAAATCACAATCCAAAAAAATCAGTATTCCCTAAGGTGCTTTTTTCTGCGTTCCAAAAAATATTTTTCGTTTGAGAAAGGTTTGGAAACAGCCTGCTTAAAGTTGGGGTCTTCTTCCAGCTGGCTGATTGTGTAGATTTTTGAGTCTGGGTAGCTTTTGTTGGAGACTTGCACCTTGTAGTAGTTGGCGGCGATGCGGGTGGAGAAGGGGTAGTATTTTGAAAGGTGCACGGCAAAATAATAGCTGTCTTTCCTGACCATGTAAATGTAAAAGACCGGCCGGGTGGTTGGTACGTACTGGGGGTCGTAGAGTTGGTCCACTTTGCGGACAAGGCCTTTTTCTATTTCTGCAAAGAAGTCTTTTGCGCTTACCAAGTCGTGGGGATTGGGGTTTGTGTCTTCGCAGTATTCTTTTTGGATTCCGTTAAAGATGAGGGTGTAGCTTTCTTTTTCGGAGCCAGTTTGAAGGGGGTAGTGGCCTGTTTTTTCTTTGTATTCTTCGATTAAATTTCCGTAGTAGGCAAGGTGCTTTAGCCTTTCAATGTCGCAGTCGTCCTGCAGCTTTTTTTCTATTCCGGTAAGTTCAGGGTATGCGTTTTTTAGGTAGTCAATTTCTTCTTCTGATTTTTCCGGGCTCTGGATTTTTTCTTCCACAAGCTGGGCTATTGCTTCTGTTGCGGGATTTTTTCTGCTGAATGAAAGTTCCATCTTGGAGATTCTGTTTGGCCATTCAAGGATTACGGTGTTGCCTTTTCTGTAGCCCTTTTCGCAGTTGTGGGTTCCAAAGCTTAGCCTCGTTCCGTCAAAGGTCATTTGAATCTTTTCGCCTTGGACATAGAATTTTACGCTTGTTCCCATTACGCTGGAGAATAGTTCTTCTGCAAGTTGCAGGCTTGCTTGTTCGGATGTTAGAAGGTCGTAGCTTCCGTTTACGCTTTTACCTTCTTTAAATAACGCTTCTTCTGCGGAGAAGAAATTTTTTATTTGGAATTTTTCTTCTGCGTATTTTGCGCTTTTGATTTTTGCCTTTAGGGATTCAACGTCTTTTTGCAGGTTTCCGCATTCTTTTTTGTACTGGATGTTGTATTCCCTTATGTTGGCGTAGGAGCTTGCGGGGTAATAGGCTATGTAGGTTTCTTCCGCTGCAAAGTTCAGTGCCTGTGAAAATATTTTGCATGCAAATAATATGGAAAGGAAAATTGTTGCCGCTGATTTTTTCATTTGCCTTTCTCCCTTTGCATTTCGCATACGATGAATGCGTTTCTTATGTGCCAGGCAAAGGCTGTCTTTTTTGAGATTGATTCAAGCAGCTTTGCAACCTGCCTTACGCTTTCCTGGCCAAGCTCTGCAAGAAGGAATGAGCCGTATTCGGAATTTTCCGTGTCGAACCACCTTTCAATTTCTTTTTGTGAGATGGTGCGCATTTCTTCGATCGTCTGCTGCCTTAGCGTAACTTGAAGGCCTTCTTTTTGCAGGGAAGTTTTTATGTCTTCTGCGTTCCATGCAAAGAGCGGGTTTGAAGTGTTTGCAAAGAATTTTTTTTCTGCATCTTCCATTTCTTTTAGGACGGGTTTGATTGCTTCTATGAATTCATCCGTGTATTCACCGGCACAGACTTTTCTTTTTTCTGCGTCGCTGATTGTGCCCAAGATTAGCGAAGAGATGTGCTGGCCGCATGAGGGGATTCTTTGCGAGATGATTACCCTTGCGTCTTTTGAAAGAAGAGCTTCTTCGTCCTTGTTTGCAGGGGAAGTTTCTTCTCCAAAGGCTATGTCCCTTCCCGATTTTTCTTTGCCAAAGAACATGTCTTTTATTTGCCGGGCAAATTCAAATATGTCTTTTGCGCTTGAAAAAATGTCGCGGAAAAATAATCTGTCAAAAATTGTGTCGCCAAAGCTTTTTGCGGCAAGGGCATAATCCTTGGCATTTTGTGCAAGGTAAAGGTAGGGCTTGTCCAAGTCTCCAAGTGTGGATGCGTATTGGCTTAGTATGTCTATTCCGCCCTGGGTGCGGCATGTTCCGCAGGTAAGGCCTTCGGGGGTTAGCCTCATTATGTGGAAGAGGAGGAGGGCATCGTCTGCGTTAAAGACAAGACTCCTGTGGTGCCTTCTTACTTCCGCCGCCTGAATCATTGTGTCCCGGATGAGGGTGAGCGTTTGTGCCCTGTTTGAGTCTAGCCTTCTTCTCCAGCTTTTTTCCGCATTGTCCAGTGCCGAGGATCTTTTTTTGTCTGGCGGGGAAAAGGTAAGGTTTTCTTCTGTTTTTTTTAGGCCGTGCAAGTGTCCGCTTTTTTGCCACCAGCTTTCAGCGGGGTTTTCTTCCAGGCCTGATTTTGGGTCGCTTGATTCTGAATCGGTAAGAAGCGATGCAATCTGGAGTTCACGTCTTGAAAGGACTTCCTCTCTTATTTTGTTTTCGTAGCCTTGCTTGCTTGGCGTGTAGAATACTTTACCCATAAGCGCGTCCGGCAGGTATTGCTGGGCAACCCAGTGGTCGCGGTATGCATGGGGGTAGAGGTAGCCTGCCCCGTGGCCAAATCCTTCTGCGTCTCGGCTTGCGTCCCTTAGGTGGTTTGGCACGTCGGCGTCTTCTTTTTCCACTGATGCAAGTGCGTCAAAGAATGCCATTGATGAATTTGATTTTGGTGCGGTGGAAAGATAGAGGGCTGCGTGTGCAAGGAAGTATCTTCCTTCCGGCATTCCAACCCTGTCAAAGGCTGCGGCACAGTTTTGCACTACGGCTATTGCGTATGGATCTGCAAGGCCCGTGTCTTCGCATGCACTTATTAGCATTCTGCGGAAGATAAAGTCGGGATCTTCTCCAGCCTTTACCATGCGGGCAAGCCAGTAACAGGCTGCATCCGGGTCGCGTCCCCTAAGGCTTTTTATGAAGGCAGAAATTATGTCGTAGTGGTAGTCTCCGTCCCTGTCGTAAAGCACAACTTTTTTTTGTATGGATTCTTCTGCACATTCACGGCTTATGTAGATTGTGCTTCCCCATGCCGGCTTTGGAACATTTGCGTTGGGTTCCCATTCAGGCGGGGTTGTTTCTACCGCAAGTTCCAGTGCGTTCAAAAGGCTTCTTGCGTCTCCGTTTGCGGTTTCTACTAAATGCTCTAGTGCTCCTTCTTCAAACTGAACCTTGTAGTGGCCGTAGCCTCTTTCCGTATCTTCAAGTGCCTGCTTTGCGGCGTTCAAAAGGTCTGCCTTTGTCAGTGGCTTTAGCTGGAAGACGCGGCTTCTGCTTACAAGTGCCTTGTTTACTTCAAAGAAGGGGTTTTCTGTTGTTGCGCCTATTAGGATGATTGTGCCGTTTTCTACCCAGGGCAAAAGTGCGTCCTGTTGGCTTTTGTTCCAGCGGTGCACTTCGTCTACAAAGAGGATTGTCTTTTTGCTGTAGAGCTTTCGCTGTTCCTCTGCATCTGCAATGGCCTTTCTTATGTCTGCCACTCCGGTAAGAACAGCATTGAGCGTGATAAAGTTTGACTTTGTGTGGTTTGCTATTACGCGGGCAAGTGTCGTTTTTCCAGAACCAGGCGGCCCGTAGAAGATTACGGACGTAAGCTGGTCGGCTGCAATGGCCCTCCTTAGCAAACGTCCTTTTCCTACGATATGGTCTTGGCCAATGTATTCGTCAAGGGTGCGAGGCCTCATCCTGGCTGCAAGCGGTTCATGTTGAATTTGGGGTGCGCCGAAAAGTTCATCCATATTTACACCATTTACACCGCTTGGCAGATGGAATCAGTTGCCGTCTGAACTGCTGGAATCCGTACCGTCACGGTTCCAAGTGTTGCGTTCTGGATAGTATGCAAAGAGACCAACTTCATCAAATGATATGGATGACGATGTGATTGATCCGTATATCACCTGGCCTGCATATTCATCTGTCTCGCTTTCTGGCTTTGAGCTGTCCAAAACGTAGGTTGATAGCACGCGGCCTGTAAGGATGGAAAGCGCATTGTTTCCGCTCTTGAAGTCCCTTGTGTTTCCTGTTATGTTGCCTGATGCATCTATCGGAACCCTCTGAATTCCCCGGGCTGTTCCCAATAGAAGGTGGTCTGCCGTTACGCTTATGGAAAGGATTATGCCGCAGTCAAGGTCGATTGAATTTGAATCGTCAGCAGGATTTGTACCCCAGTAGATTTCATCGTCGCCACTCTTGCCCCAGTAGTACATTGAGCCTTTTCTTGCAAATGCAGAGTAGGTGGAAAACTTGTCTCCTGCCGCCTTGCAGTATTTTGTGCCCGCGTCGATTAAAGTTGCGCTTGTACCCGAAAGCCTGAAGGTTCTTCCCGTTTCGATTGAATCGTCGTAGAAGCCAAAGTAAGCGATGCGCCCGCTAGTGGAGATTGTGCCGCCAGATGAATAGCTCTGCTCCTGGTTGTCAAAGAGCACAAGGTCGTAGTCTTCATCAATGCTGTTGAGGTTTGCGTCCGGAACAGTTACCTTGTTCCACGTGTTGCCGTCTGATGATGCATAGATTGCCGCCTTTGAAGGAAGGTTCTTGCCTTCTGATTCGTCTGCCTCCCATTCGATTGCGAGTGCGTAGATGTATGAAGAGTCTGATGCAAGGAAAGTGATGGTTCCGTCTGTGAAAGAAGTGGAGACTTCGCGCCACTGCTTGTTCTGTCCGCCGCCTTCGTATGAAGCCAGGGCCGGCTTTCTGTAAATCATGTTGTTGCAGCAGTAGATGTAGTTGTTGAAGGGGACGATGGAGCGGATGTCGCCGCGCAGACCGTTTGTCTCAAGCTCGACTTCGTTGGAGATGGATTCAAAGATAGGGTCGTGGCATGAGGTAAATAGGGCTGTAGCCAGTATTGCGGTTGTAGTCAGAATTGCTGCTAGTGTTTTTTTCATCTTTATTTACCTCAAATTAGAAGAAGTAGCGGGCTGTTATACCGGCATTGAAGAACTGCATCCAAATGTTCTTTTCACCTGTTCCCCATGCCTTGCAGAACTGGGGCATAAAGTTGTAGGAAGCGTCAAGTCCCAGTGACCAGCTGTCCGCTATCCTGTAGTGGGCGCCTACTTCCGGCCTTATCAAAAGTCCCGGCCAGTAGGTGTTGTTGTTGTATGTTTCCCATGCACAGCCAATGCCGAGCGTAACGGGGAATTCAAACTTTCCGACCGTCGGGTGGTATGTCGCAGTTATTACGATAGGGATATAGTTGAAGATGTTGTCGCCAATCGTGGTGTTGAAGCCGAATATTACGTCTGCTCCGGCAGAAATTTCCGGCGTTATGAAGACATGGTAGCCAAGCATTCCAAGGCCGCCAATTTTCATGTGCCCGTCGTCAAAGGGGTTGAGCGGGCGCATTGGAATGGAAAAATCAAGTCCTACCTTGAGGAACTGGTCTCCCTCGTGGTTGTATTTTGTGTTGTCGTAGCGCACGATTCTTTCCTTTTCGTGCTTTTCCTGCAGGGTCTTGTCATCCTCGTAGACATCCTGGGCATGTAGCAGAACCGGAGAAAATATTGCTACGGATGCCATTATGCTGATTATGCTTAGAATACGTTTCATAAATCCTCAAAATCTTCTAGTAATTATCAAAAAAATATGTATAATAATAGCGAATTTGCCTTTCAAATTCAACACTTATTAAAAAAATGATGAGGTGCAAGGTTACATGAGCGCAGAGATTATTGACGGAAAAAAAATAGCAAGTGAAGTAAAGGCGGATGTGGCCGCAAAGGTGGCTGCCCTGAAGGAAAAGGGCGTTACCCCCTGCCTGGCAGTTATTCTTGTGGGCGACAATCCCGCAAGCGTAAGCTATGTTACCGGAAAGCGCAAGGCTTTGGCAGAAGCAGGAATGGCTGACCGCAGCATGGTTCTCCCGGAGACGACCAGCGAAGAAGAACTGCTTGCCTTGATAGAAAAGCTTAACAATGACCCCTCCGTACACGGAATCCTGGTCCAGCTGCCCCTTCCCAAGCACATAAACGAGCAGAAGGTTACGGACGCAATCTCCCCGCTAAAGGACGTAGACGGCTTCCACCCGGTAAGCGTAGGCAACATGCTCATAGGCTCAAAGGGATTCTTGCCCTGCACCCCGCACGGAATATGCGTAATGCTTAAAAAGATGGGCGTAAAGATGGACGGTGCCCATGCCGTTGTAGTTGGCCGCAGTAATATAGTAGGAAAACCGCTAGCCGTTCTTTTGACCCGCCGCGAATACAACTGTACGGTTACGGTCTGCCACACAGGAACAAAAGACCTTGCTTCCTTTACAAAACAGGCAGACATACTCATCGTTTGTACAGGCCGCGTTAACACTGTAACAGCCGACATGGTAAAAAGCGGTGCCGTAGTCATTGACGTTGGTGTTAACCGCATCCCCGACGCAAGCAAAAAGTCTGGCTTCCGTCTTGCAGGCGACACGGACTTTGAGGGCGTAAAAGAAGTTGCATCCATGATAACACCTGTTCCCGGCGGAGTAGGTCCCATGACCATAGCAATGCTCATCTACAACACACTGGAAAGCGCAGAACGCTTTGCATCCGGGCAGGCCTAAATTGGTAGACATACAGAACACCCCGGACACCCGCGAAATTCCCCTGCAGAAGGTTGGCGTAAAAGACCTGCGCTACCCGGTACAGGTCTTGGACAAGGAAAACGGCCTTCAGCAGACAACCGCAAAAGTGAACCTCTTTGTAAATTTGCCCCGTGCATACAAAGGCACCCACATGTCACGCTTTATAGAAATATTCCACAAGCACCGCTCAAACCTTGGCATGAAGCAGTTCCTCGTAATGCTGGAAGAAATAAGGCAGTCCCTGGATGCCGAGCGCTCATTTGGCACAATGGAGTTCCCATTTTTTATGACAAAGACGGCCCCTGTAAGCCAGGCCCAAAGCATAATGAGCTACTCCTGCACCTACGAAGGAAGCGTTTGGGAAGGAAAAAGCGACTTCCGCCTAAAGATTAGGGTTCCGGTTACCACGGTTTGCCCCTGCTCAAAAGCAATCAGCGACCGCGGTGCCCACAACCAGAGGGGAATCGTTACGGTTACCCTAAAAAATTCCAGTCTCTTCTGGGCGGAAGACGTAATACAATCTATAGAAGAAAGTGCCAGTAGCGGACTCTACAGCATACTAAAGCGGCCCGATGAAAAATTCGTCACCGAGCACGCCTACGACAACCCCCGCTTTGTGGAAGACGTCGTGCGCGAAGTTTTCCTTGCCCTCAAAAACTTTGGCAAGTGCGAAAAGCCCTTCAGCTACTTTAAGGTTGAATGCGAAAACTTTGAAAGCATCCACAACCACAACGCATATGCCTGCACGGAGTTTTGCGAATAATTTTTTTCTTTGGGAGCGTATTGCTTTTTTTACTGCCCCTGCGGGGGTGGCAATTTTTACCCGCTTTCCGGTGCTTGCCCGCCTAACGGCGCGCGGCCCGTCACTCCGTGCCGGTCGCCTTCGGCCACCTACAATCGGGGCTAGGCTCTATTTGCAAAAGCATATCAAAACAAATTGAATTCTTTCGCTCCGGTACATCTCTTCTTGGCAAGCGTTAATCGGTTAGTGGAGTGTTGGCTTAGCAGTATGCGGAATTGTTAGCGGTTCTGTAATTCCTAAAAAAAATCATGGATGGATTTTCTCTTTCTTGCCAAGCAGTAACGAGCCAAGGATGGCGGCTTAGCAGCAGGCAGAATTGCATCGCGATTCTGCAATCCCCTAAAAAATCCATGGAGGGATTTTTTAGGGGCAAGCCTACGCCGCCATGGAGGGGCGCGCGCAGCGCGTTGCGGAGCAATGGAGCGATAGCGGAACCCCGGAACGGCGGTGACGCAAAGGATTTGGCGGTCGAATTAGCCAAAGAGTAAAATGGTAGAGCAAGTAGGACTACGTCCTAAAAAGCACCGTCCAGAAAAAACTGCCTTATTCAATCAGTGTGCCACGGAAGGTGTTGCCGTTGAGCGAATCCAGGTGAACCTTTACAAAGTGCCCGATTAGGGAAGGGGAGCCTTTGAATGCCACGCGCTCGTTTTCTTCCGTTTTGCCAAGAAGCTCGTTTTTGTCGTCGCGGCTTATTATGTCCGCAAGTACGGTGATGGTTTTTCCGACGCGTTCCTGCATGACATCGGTTGTTATTTTTAGCTGCAGGTCTATGATTTTTTGCAGGCGCTCTTTTTTTGTTTCAAGGTCAATCTGGTCGTCCATTTTTGCAGCCGGAGTTCCTTCGCGGGGGTTAAAGTAGTACATAAAGGCGCTTTCGTAGCGGACTTCTTTCATGAGGGAGTAGGCTTCGTCAAAGTCTTCTTCCGTTTCGCCGGGGAAGCCAAGCATTATGTCTGTGGAAAGCTGTATGCCCGGGATTTTTTCCCTGATTTTTTTTACCAGTTCCATGTAGGCTTCGCGGGTGTAGCGGCGGTTCATCAGTTTTAGGATTCTGGATGAGCCGTGCTGGACTGCTATGTGGAGGCCTCGACAGATTGTGGGGCTGCCTGGGTTTTCTTCTGCACGCTTGGCGGTCTGGGCTATTGTTTCTATTAGTTCGTCGGAGAAGTCCTTGGGGTTGCTGGATTCAAAGCGGATCCAGCGGATGGGGGACTTTGTTTTTTCTATGTGGCTGCAGATGTTTTTTAGAAGCTGGGGGAAGGTGATTGTGGTGTTTGCAGAAGCATCGCCGCTTGTGCTAACAGCCGCCCCGTTTGCATTCGCTGTGCCGCTCGCGCTAAACGCCCCCCGGTAAGAATTCACATTCTGCCCCAAAAGCGTAATCTCCTTCACCCCACGAGAAGAAAGCACGTCCAGTTCAGCAAGAATCTCGTCAACAGGCCGCGAAACCTCCCGCCCGCGCACATAAGGCACAATGCAGTAGGTACAAAAATTGTTGCAGCCATGCATAATCGGAACAAAAGTGCTGAATGCCCCCTCCTCATAAGAAACAGGAGCAAAAGTGTAAACCGGATCCTCCTCAATCGGAACTGGCGACTTCCCTTCCTCCACCGCGCTGATTATATCCCCAAATTTATTCTTTGCATAAGTCCCAACAACATAATCAACAACCGGAAAATCCTTCTGCAAAGACTTCAACAATCGTTCCGCCATGCATCCCATAACAACCAGCGTCAGCGGAACAGGCCCATTCTTCTCCACGTAAGCGGCAGCCTCTTCCATACTGCGGGTCTTTGCGTCTGGGGCAGCATTTCGCACCTTCTTAAGCCCGGCATAAAAGCCCAGCCGGCCAAAAATCCGTGTCTCTGCCGTAGCCCTAACCGAACATGTGTTTATAATCACCATATCGCAAAGCTGTGCGCTCAAAGCCTTCTTCCACCCGCGCGAAATCAAAATCTGTTCTATAGAAGCAGACTCCGCAATATTCATCTCGCAGCCATACGTTTCAAAAAAATAAGTCATAAAGCCATTCTATGAAATTTTTGCCTTTACCACA
>JAILHV010000185.1 GCA_024695625.1 Treponema sp. | reverse complement strand
ATTTTGTGAAAAGAGGAGTTTAGGAATAAAAAATGGAAAATTCCTGCCGGGAAAAATACAAACAGTCCCCAAAAAAGTGGATTTCCGCGTCCTCATACCCAGAATTCCGCAGGCATTTGCGTTTAATCCCAGCAAATGCCGATTTGTACCATTACGCGGGGAACTGCCCGGTACGCTATATAGACCCGGATGGAAGGGAAGATATAAAATATATTCTAGGTCAAGATATTTTAGATGAGATAAATTTCGTTTCTGATATAGAAAATAATTATACCTTCACAATGTGCGGATCATTGGAGTTCAATGTAAAAGAGAATTCCCGAATACTTTTTTTAACTTTTGAAGAAAGTCTTGAATTTGGCGGTATATTAAATATATATAGGATGATGGAGAAAAAAGAGACTTTTAATCAATTAGTTGAAAGTTATTCAAAGGCAAAGAATGTTAGAGATGCAGCTATTGCCATATCGGCTTTTTTTGGTCTGAATTTATCAGCTTCGACCGGAGCGGTTTTATTTGCAGTTGACTTTGGAGTTGACTTATTTAAGTCGAAACAATATGAAAAGGCTGCAGATCAACTGGCTAGTTTTCAAGATACTATTACGAGATATAGTAGAAAAGGGTATAAATTGTCAGGAGATATTCTTGTGTTTTCAAGAACAAAGACTATGAGGGCGCCTAGACCGCATGGGCAGAACGACATAATAGATATGCAAAAAGAAGTACATCTTTATGCAAGAATGAAAAGACCCAATAAAAAAGATGGTGAACTGACAATATCTTGTGAATTAAAATTTCATGAATATGAATAAGGAATTAAAAAATGATGAAGAAAATATTTTTATTTGCTCTACTTATTATACTAATATCCTGCAGTAAAAAGGAAAAAGCTCTTAATAGATTTAGGGCTGACTATGTAAATGAAAGTAGCAATGAAGAAAGAGAAATGACAAAAGCCATAGTTTACGGAAAGACTAAAAAGATAGAAAAAATCATAGAAAATGATGATTCAATAATACTTAGAAGTTATAATGAAAATTATTCTTCCTATTTGCATTTGGCCGTTCATATAGAGAATATAAAATCAGTTGAAACTTTACTAAAACTCGGCTTTAATCCAAATGTAAAAGATAAAATAGGGGGAACTCCACTGTATTATGCATCGGGACATTCAATATATCCGTATGAAGAAGATGATAAATTAACAAAAATTCTTTATCTTCTGCTAGATTATGGTGCGGAGCCGAATCAACATATTGGAGAACAAGAGAATACACCCTTAATGAATTTAGTCGGGCAACAAGTTTTTAAGGAAAACTATTTAACACGAGCCAAACTTTTAGTTGAAAAAGGAAAAGCAGATGTAAACTTAAAAAACAAGTATGATGCTACTGCTTCTGATTTGGCTTTGCTTGACAGTGTAAGCTGTCTGGGAATGAATCATATTACAAGATTTTATGCTTTTAATGAAGCAATAAAAACGGCTCATTATTTAATAGTGACATGTCATTCCGATGTCAAAAGCGGATTCTATTATAATAGGTCAAAAGAGGATATTGTTCTAATTTATCCAGTTCAGTTATTAAGGAGATTGACATATCCTTTGGATTCTGATGAGTATAAGTTAAAAATGGAAATAGTAGAAGAATTTGCACGACAGGGAGTTGATTATAAATCAGAGCCAATTCCTGATCCTATTGTCCAGTTTGCAAAAATGTTTTATCCAGAGGATTGGGAAGAATATCTCGTGGTATATTAAGAATGTTTTTCTAGTAAGAACATAATTAGATTTACTTCTTGAGTCTCGATCCAATGAAATCTGGAAAAGAAAGATAGCTTTTTGACATTCAAAAAAATCGCGACTCAAATTTATTCATGGAAGTTTGAGCCGCAGAGAAAGGGCATCCTGCAAGACTGCTGAGTGCCTTTTCCCCGCGGGCAATATATGTTTTATGTACAGTAGCAATATTTCTGTTTACGCTACCCATAGCGTTCCTGCAGCTGCCCAAAAAACACCCGTTTCCCCCGCCAAATAGGGATTTGTTGGGGGAAGCCTGCAAAACTCCTAGCGCAAAGAGGCTCCTGGTATTGCCTTTTGTGCTTCTTTTACAAGCTCTTCTTCCTGCTGCGGGCTGTAGGGTATAATCTTCTGGTAAGAGGGGTTCAGGCAGTGCTGGGCTTGGAAGGTCGTAAGGTACCATACCGCGTCTTTTGGGAGCATGGCGGCCATTTGGGCAATGTCTTCCTTAGAGGCAAGCGGGGGAACCAATACTGTTCGCCACTCCCTGTTTTGAGCCGGCATTTCTGAAATCAGTGCTATGCTTTTCCTTATGTTTTTATCTAGCAGGCTGTTGAATTTTTCCTTTTGCTCTTCTTCATTTTCCGGGACTCCCATAAGCATCCAGAGCTTTTTGGGGGAAGTCTTTATGTCCATGGCAAGGTAGTCCGGGGAAAGGGTTGGGTCTTTAAGGAACCTTTCAAGCTGGGCGGGGCAGCTTCCGTTTGTGTCTATCTTTATTTTGTAGCCAAGGGATTTTGCAGCCCTTACTACTGCTTCTGTTGCCGGGTTAAGGAGGGCTTCTCCTCCTGAAAGTGCAAGCCCCGTAAGAACCTTCCTTCTTTTTTCCAGGTGGGAGATTATTTCCTTGGTGGAGACTAATCCTTCAAAGTCATGGTTGAGAACAAGGTCTGTGTTGTAGCAATAGGGGCAGCGCAGGTTGCATCCCCTAAAAAAGACCGCTGCAGACAAATTCGGGGGAAAGTCCACAAGCGATGTCTTTCGGAGTACGGCGGTCTTTTCTTCTGTTACGGTAGGCATGGCCTTCAGGCTATTTCTGCCGTGCTAAGGGGTTCAAGAAGGTCCTGAAGTTCCTGTGTGTTGTGGGCGCGGAATAGCTCTGTGTTCATCGTGTTGTAGAAGATTACTGTTGGTGTTGCCAGCACTCCTCTTGCTGCGGCGCTTTCAAGGCCGTCCTTTGTGTCTACGTTTATGCTGCGGCCTTCAAGGCTTAGCTTGTCCATGTAGTTCTTTACTGCAGGGCAGTTGGGGCAGCTTTCCCTTGTGTAGAGTTCGTAGTAGGCAATTTCTTCGTGCTTGGGGAAGAGGGTGGCTGCCTGGTCTGCTTCGCTTTCATATTCTGTGGCAGCGAGGGGGGCCGATTCTGTTTTTTCTGCCGGGAATTCAGCAGGAGTATCGTCTATCTTAAAGAGCTTTCTTAGCTTGTATTCGTCCTTCTTTCCCTTGTTCCAGTTGCGGACTGCGCGGTAGTATCCTACAATCCTTGCGTACACTTCGCAGTCGTCTCCGCGGACGTTGGCAAGTTCTGCCTGTGTTTCTGCAATTTCCTTTTCAATTTCCTGCAAAGTCTTTTCTGACATACTTTTTTCCTCCCTGTTATTCCTTAAACCTTGTTTTTGTTTCTTTTTCCATGTTTTTTAGGCAAGCTTCTGCTTTTGAAGAAGCTCCTGCTTTTGCGTCTGCAGCAGTGCAAGCTTTTGCCTTAATGCCGCTTCCTTTTCCGCCTTGCACTTTGGACATTCAAAATGCTCGCCGGGTATGTAGCCGTGTTTCTTGCACACTGAGTAAACAGGGCTTACAGTTATATATGGAATGCGGTAGTTTGTAAAGACCGTTTTTATTAGTTCCTTGCAGGCCCTCCAGTCCTTTACCTGTTCGCCTACGAAGATATGGAATACCGTTCCTCCGGTGTAGCGGGTCTGAAGGGCTTCCTGGTGGTCAAGGGCTTCAAAGATGTCGCTTGTAAAGTCAACCGGGAGCTGTGAGCTGTTCGTGTAGAAGGGGTCGTCCTTTCCGCTTGTTATGATTCCGGGGAAATTTTCCTTGTCGTGGCGGGCTAGGCGGTAGCTTGTGCTTTCTGCCGGTGTTGCCTCCAGGTTGAAGAGCTCACCCGTCTTTTCCTGGTAGTCGGACATGCGGTCCCTCATGTGGTCAAGAACCTTGCAGGCAAAGTCCTTTCCTTCTGAGCTTGTTATGTCCTTTCCCAGCAGGTTCAGGCAGCATTCGTTCATGCCGCAGAGGCCTATGGTGTTGAAGTGGTTGTCTAGTGTCTTTAGGTAGCGCCTGGTGTAGGGGAAGAGACCCCCGTCCAAGAGCTTTTGTATGACCTTCCTCTTTATCTGAAGGCTGTCTCGGGCAAGGTCCATCAGGTGGTCAAGCCTTCTGTAGAATTCGTCATGGGGATTTTGCGCAGACTTTGCCAAGAATCCTATCTGTGGAAGGTTTATGGTTACAACTCCCAGGCTTCCCGTGAATTCATCTGAGCCGAAAAGTCCTCCGCCCCTTTTCTTTAGCTCGCGCTTGTCAAGCCTTAGGCGGCAGCACATTGAGCGTACGTCCGACGGGTTAAGGTCCGAGTTGATGAAATTCTGGAAGTATGGCGTTCCGTAAAGGGATGTCATCTGGAAGAGAAGGGCGCAGTTGGGGTTTTCCCAGTCAAAGTCCTTGGTTATGTTGTAGGTTGGGATGGGGTAGGCAAATCCGCGTCCGGCATCGTCTCCCTTTAGCATAAGCTCTATAAAGACCTTGTTTATTACGTCCATTTCCTTCTGGCAG
>JAILHV010000144.1 GCA_024695625.1 Treponema sp. | reverse complement strand
GATATTACCCACGTTGCAACAATTTCTGCAAACAACGACCCGGAGATTGGTAAAATCCTTGCAGAAGCCATTGAAAAGGTTGGCAAAGACGGTGTTATTACAGTTGAAGAGTCCAAGAACATGGACACAACCGTTAAGACTGTTGAAGGTATGCAGTTTGACCGTGGCTACGTAAACGCTTACTTTGTAAACGACCGCGAGCGCATGGAATGCACTTTTGAAAATCCATACATTCTTATCCACGACGAAAAGATTTCCACAATGAAGGATTTGCTCCCAATTCTTGAAAAAGTTGCAAATTCCGGCCGCGCTTTGCTCATCATTGCAGAAGACGTTGACGGCGAAGCACTTACAACACTCGTTGTAAACTCCCTCCGCGGAACAATCAAGTGCTGTGCTGTAAAGGCTCCGGGCTTTGGCGACAGGCGCAAGGAAATGCTTCAGGACATCGCTATTCTTACTGGCGGAAAGGTTATTACTAAGGAAATGGGACTCAAGCTTGATTCCGTTGAGCTTACAGATCTTGGTACTGCAAAGTCCGTTAAGATTGACAAGGACAACACAACAATCGTTGACGGTTCTGGCGACAAGAAAGTTATTGCTGACCGCGTTGCAGAAATCAAGAAGCAGATTGAAAAGTCTACTTCCGACTACGACAAGGAAAAGCTCAAGGAACGCCTTGCAAAGCTTTCTGGTGGAGTTGCAGTAATCAGCATTGGTGCAATCACAGAAACAGAGATGAAGGAAAAGAAATTCCGTGTTGAGGATACACTTGCCGCAACACGTGCTGCCCTTGAAGAAGGCATTGTATGCGGTGGTGGAATTGCCCTCATTGAGGCAAGCAAAGCTCTTGACCCGTCAAAGTCAGACCTTACGGAAGACGAAAAGGTAGGATTTAAGATTGTAAAACGTGCTCTTGAAGAACCTATCCGCCAGATTGCAGAGAATGCAGGCGTAGACGGTGCTGTTATTGCAGACAAGGCCAAGAACGAAAAGGCTGGTGTTGGCTACAATGCAGCAAAGGATGAATGGGTTAACATGATGGACGCTGGTATTATTGACCCGGCTAAGGTAACCCGCTGTGCCTTGCAGAACGCCGCTTCTGTTGCAGGAATGCTCCTTACTACAGAATGTGCAATTACAGACATTCCGGAACCTCCGGCACCTCCAGCAGCTCCTGCTCCAGACATGGGCTACTAAGCTAGAGTAAGATACAAAAAAGCCACCCTTGGCAGTTGAGGCACATTGAATTGCGCTTCTTTTGCCAAGGGTGGCTTTTATTTTATGCAATTTTAGCAAAAATGCCTTGCTTTAGTCTTCAAAGCGGGTCATTTCTTTGTTGCCCTTGAATTCTCCCTTTATAACCTTGTCCGTGTGGCCAATAAAGCCAATCTTGTAAGCTTTCATGTCCGGGATTCCAGCCTTGTGGTACTTCTTTGCATTTTTGTTAAAGAAAGCGAGCACTGAATCCGCCTCTTTTTTGCTTACTGCCAGAACGAATCCAATTCCCATGTTGAAGGTGGAATACATGTTCGTTTTGTCTGCTCCAAGACGGACAAGCTCATCAAAGATTTCCGGCACTTCCCAGCTGCCTTTTTTGATTACGGAGCACAGCTGCTTCTTGCCTTCTTTTGCGTGGGGGTACATGCGGGGAAGGTTTTCGTAGAAGCCGCCGCCTGTTACGTGAACCATTCCGTGGACGGAACCGGGGAATTTTTTAAGGGCTTCCATTACGGGCTTTACGTAAATGCGGGTTGGTGTAAGAAGAACTTCACCGATTGTCTTTTTGCCAGCCTTTCCTGCGGGGGCATAGGGGGCATTGAAATTCTTTACAAGCTTTCTGATTAGTGAAAAACCGTTTGAGTGGGGGCCTGTGGAAGAAAGTCCAATAAGAACGTCGCCTTCTTTTATCTTTGCACCGCTAATAATCTGGCTCTTGTCTGCAAAGCCAACGCCAAAGCCTGCAAGGTCGTACTTGCCTTCATCGTAGAAGCCGGGCATTTCAGCAGTCTCGCCGCCTAGAAGGGCACAGCCTGTTTCTACGCAGCCGTCGGTTACGCCTTTTACAAGTTCACCGGCAATTTTTGCATCAAGCTTACCGCAGGCAATATAGTCAAGAAAGAATGATGTCTGAACGCCAGAGCAGAGTATGTCGTTTACACTCATGGCAACGCAGTCAATTCCTACAGTGTCGTATTTTTTTAGCTGAAAGGCAATGTCTAGCTTTGTGCCAACGCCGTCAGTTCCGCTTACAACAACGGGGTTCTTTAAGCCTTTGGGAAGAGCAAACATTCCGTTGAATGCGCCTAAATCAGTAAGAAGGCCAGGAACCTTTGCGCGTGCGCTTTCCTTCTTGTAACGGTCAACAGCACGGTAGCCTTCGTTTACGTCAACACCGGCTTTCTTGTAATCAACTGCCATAATTTACCTCTTTGGAATTTTATATGCGTATTATAGCAAAATTGACCATGCTTTTTCAAGGGAAGGCATTGGCGATGGTTTTTATGAGGCAACTGCGGGGGACCACAGTTGCGTAGGTTTAATTGGCCTTTTAGCTTTCAGTGTTTAACTTAAGAACTTCTTCCAGGGAAAGGGAGCAACACTTTGCTATCATTTCGGGGGAAATTCCTTCTGTCAGAAGATTTCTTGCTGTTTCAATTGCTTTTTTATGCATTCCTTGTATAAGACCTTGCTCTATACCTTGTTCAATGCCCTCTGCACGACCCCTGCGCTCTGCTGCAAGGAGGCCGCTTGTGTAGTCGCGCTTTTTTCCCTCGATTTGCCCCTGTATTACCCAGCGCCAGCCGTCGTCGCTTATATTTTTTAGGGTGTCGCTTGCCTTCATAATGCCTTCCTCCGACTCCACTATCGCCCTTATTAAATCCTGGCTTCCAGGATTGTCCGCTTCCTTTAAGAATTTACACCATTTGAGCAGAGTTGGCAAGTTGTTCAAGGGAGTCCCCTTGCACCCCGGACAAAGGGGATGGGAAAACCCCTACTCCGAAGCGAGGTTTTCCCCTCCCCTTAGACCCCTCTTCAACGGAACGCCTTGCTACCGTTTCATCCGGCACGGCTTAGGGCTCCCGCCCTAAGAACCCGGTCTTTTTGTTTGCAGTCAATTTCTATCTAAAAACCATCGGACACATCTGAAAACTGGCATTCGTCGCCAACCTCCATCACGGAAGAGACAAGGCGGGCCGCGTAGTATTCAGCACGCTTGCCGTAGTCGTACTGCTGGTCAAAGCCCTGCATCTCTACCTGTGCCTTGGTTCCGTCCGCAAACTCGCAGTTTATGTCGTAGTCCACAGTCCGCTGGAATTTGTACAAGGCTGCATCCTCATTCTGGACGACTGTAGCTTCCCTAACATCCCTGCCGATTGCAGCAGAAAGAAAGGATTTTAGCGCAATCTTTGAAGCCTGTGTGTTCTGGGTGAAGATGGCCTTAAAGTTGGGGTCAAGGCGGGGGTTCAGTATGTGGAAAGATTTTTTTGTTATTTTTGTCATCAAATTCCTCTATACTATATATATGCAAGAGAAATTCAATTTCTGACACAAATGCGCATATTTTTTTGCCCGTACTTGCCAATGAGTGTTGGGCTACGGAGGATTTTTTTTGCAAAGCAGCCTAGCCGGGATTGGAGGGGGCACGGAGTGCGTACCCGAAGGGTACCGGCCGTGAGGGCAAGCCCCGGAAAGCCCGTAACACGAGGAATCCCCGAAGGGGCAGTATTATAGAAGAATATGCTCCAAAAAACAGGGAAAATTAAAAATCAAGGTTGTTTTGTTTTTTCAAATGGCTTATACTATAAAATATGAGAAGATTAACAGTTTTATTTCTAAGTGTAATGGTCGCGGTGCTGCCGGTTTTTGCGGCTTCAAAGCTTTATGTCGCAGTGCAGAACGCAGAGTTGAAAAATTCACCGTCCTATTTTGCAAAGACGGTAACTACTGTAGATTACGGAACGCAGGTGTCTGTCGTTAAGACTGACGGTAAATGGACTCAGGTAAAGAGCGGCTCTTCCACAGGCTGGATTGCAACTTCAAGCCTTACAAAGAAAAAGATTACAGCTTCCTCTTCCAAAACAAATGCCAGCGCAAAGGAAATTACCCTGGCAGGAAAGGGCTTTACCCAGGAAATAGAAAACAGCTACAAGAATTCATCGGGAACGGATTATACTGCCGTGGACAAGATTGAAACAATAACGGTTCCTGCGAGCAAAGAGGCAAATTTCCTGATTGAAGGCTCTCTCAACAAAGGTGAATAGTTTTGCTAATTTAAAAGGATGATTTTATATGAAAAAAAATGTTGGACTTAATACAGTAAAAATATCGTTGGCGGCTTTTGCCCTTTTATTTGCATCCGGAAGTCTTTTTGCAGCGGGCTGGGCAGACAGCCTGAAGGGAAAAATTGACAAGGTGAACGAAAAGGCCTCTTCGGTTTCCGAAAAGATTAACGAAAAGGCACAGAAGGTTACGGATGTTATCGATGAAACCTTTGACCCCCAGTCTGAAGACAACCAGACAATGTCCGATTCCATCAAGACTACCAGCGAAAAGGTTTCCAAGGCTGCAGAAGAGATAACTCCGGAACAGGAGTACTACATTGGCCGTGCCGTTGCCGCAAAGATTCTTTCTGGAACTCCGCGCGCAAGGAACAATTCTTCTGTGGAATTTTACCTCAACCAGATTTGCCAGGCTATAGTCATTAATTCTGACCAGCCGGAACTTTACAATGGCTACCACGTTGCCCTTATTGATTCAGACGCGCTCAATGCGGTTTCAACTCCTGGCGGGCACATTCTTATTTCCAGAGGGCTTGTAAAGGCTACGGAAAACGAGGATCAGCTTGCGGCAGTTATTGCCCATGAGGTTTCCCACATTCAGCTAAAGCATGCAACCAAGTCAATAAAGTCTTCCCGTTCGGCAGATGCGCTTCTTTCCGTTGTGGGCACTACCGGGACAATTGCCACCAAGGGAACCAAGGACGTAACAAAGTCATTTTCAACTGTTGCGGATTCCCTTACGGACACTCTGGTAAATTCAGGCTATTCAAAAAAGGCTGAATACGATGCCGACTCCCGCGCGGTTGAACTTATGGCGGCTGCGGGCTACAATCCCGATGCAATGACGGAGATGCTTGATGTTCTTGAAAAGAAGCTTGGCAGCAAGAATACCGGCATGGGAAAGACCCATCCTTCTCCAAAGTCTCGCAAGGCTTCCGTAAAGGCAAGTGTTGTCTCTGCAAAGAGAAAGGTAAAGAAAGACAATTCCGCCCAGCGCGAGGCACGCTTTAAGGCTGCAATGTCTTCCCTAAAATAGCTTGCACTCATAATCCTAGGCTTAAATGGGTTTTATATGAAGAAATTGTTCCTTAGGTGCTGCCTTGTAAGTTTGCTGGTCTTTGCATTCTGTATACTGATGAACCTGCTTGGACTGTTCAGGTTTCTGGAGTACAAATCCTACGACGGAAGAATGGCAAGGACTGCTGGCTTGTTCAAGGCTGATGAAAATATTGCCGTAGTAATCATAGATCAGGACAGCCTTGACTGGGCTAAGGAAAACCTTGGCTGGTCTTGGCCCTGGCCACGATCTTCTTACGGAGACATGGTGCGTTTCTTTAACATGGGGAATGCAAACTGCGTGGCATTCGATATGATGTACACGGAGCCCTCTGTTTACGGAAAGGAAGACGATGAATCCTTTGCCAGCGCAAACAGGGAATTTGGAAGGACGGCGCTTGCGGTTCATTTTGTGGAAGATGACCCGGATAACGTTCAGGCTGTATTTCCAATCCCCGAACTTCGCGATTCGGCAGGAATGCTTTCCAGCGTTGTTAGTGCAAAGGACTTTGACACCGTTGTAAGGCGCAACCGCTATGGCTTTGTCTTTGACGGCAAGTTTTTCCCCCAGCTTGGAACAGCCCCTCTGATTGCTTCTGGCGATGCTACAAGTGAAGAGCTTAGGCAAAAAATTGAGTCTGGCGAGACCGTAAACCTTCGCTTTACCAAAAGCCTAAACGACTACATTCCCTACAGCGCAATGCAGATTCTTCAAAGCTATGCTGCGGCAGTAAGCGGTGGTGCAGACGGAGAGAGTGGTGAAGATGAAGACCTTCTTTCCCCCGAAGACTTTGAGGACATGACTGTCTTTGTCGGCGTATATGCTCCAGGCCTTTTTGATATATGCAGCACCCCGGTTTCCCAAATGTACCCCGGCATGGGAGTGCATGTTTCCCTGCTGGACACCCTGAGAAACGGCAACCAGATAAAGAATGCGAACACACCCCTAACAACTTCCGTCTTAACGGCAGTAATGGCTTTCCTTGGTGCCGCCTTCATCATGTTAGTTTCCGTAGTAAAGAAAAGAAGCGCCGCCTTTGTCCTTACCGCAATGGGCTTTGTCTTGCCGCTTGTACTTTACGTGGGCATCTGCTACGCCTTGTTTGCATGGGGAATATGGATTGCCCTTGTTGCTCCTGTTGCCGCCTTTATCCTGTCCTTTGCATCGTCAACAGCCGCTGGATACTTTTCCGAAGGCAGGCAAAAGAAGTACATCAAGACAGCCTTCAGCCAGTACCTTAGCCCCATCGTTATAGACGAGCTTGTTGCAGACCCCGCAAAACTAAAGTTGGGCGGTGAACGCAAGCAGATAACATGCTATTTTTCCGACGTACAGGGCTTTACCAGCATAAGCGAAGGCCTTGACCCGGCGGAACTAACCGCATTTTTGAATGAATACACAAGCGAAATGTCCGATGTTATAACGAACAGCGGAGGAACAATAGACAAGTACGAAGGTGATGCAATAATCGCCTTTTGGAACGCCCCAACCGACCAGGAAGACCATGCCCTTAGGGCTGTGGAAGCTGCAATCAGGTGCCAGGAAAGGCTGGAAGAAATGCAGGAGCAGCTTGTAAAGATTTCCCGCAAGAGCGTAAAGCAGCGCATAGGTCTTAACACTGGATACGCGGTAGTAGGAAACATGGGATCCCGCATGAGGTTCAACTACACAATGCTGGGTGATTCCGTAAACCTTGCAGCCCGCCTTGAAGGACAGAACAAGTCCTTTGGAACCTACACCATGTGTTCTGCGGAAACAAAAAATGCCGCGGTAGAGCATGGCACAAAGCTAAAATTCCGTGAACTTGCCAGACTTCAGGTTGTTGGCAAAAAGGAAGCGGTAACTGTTTTTGAACCCATGTCTCCCTCAGTCTTTGCAAAGAGGGAAGGGGAACTTGAAACCTTCGCAAAAGCCCTAAAGGAATTCTACGGCGCAAACTTTGCAAAAGCCAAGGAACTTTTCCAAAGCATAGCAAGCTCGGATGCCGCCGCCAAGAATTATCTTGAAAAATGCACGGAATTCATAGTCACCCCTCCCGATGCGGACTGGGACGGCCGATGGATTGCAACCTCAAAATAGAGGAAATGTTATAAATATAAAAAGATTAGAGGAGATGAATTATGGCAGACAAGGATGAACTTACGGAAGAAGAAAAAAATAAAATCCTCGAAGGAGTAAGAAGCGACAACAGCAGGAACGAAAGCGGCGAAACGCCCGAAGGTCTTACCCTTTCCCAGGACGATCTGAACAAGCTGCTTTCCGGGAACAAATAAGCAAATAGATATAGAAGAAAACCTTTGAAATGCAGGAATGCCCGCTGAATATTCCTGCGCCCAGCCTCAGTGCCTCACGTAGAAATAGTGTGACTGCGTTTCAAGGGGAATTTCCGCGCATTCAATGCCGTCAATCTGAATAAAACTCTGCCTTTCCAAAAGGGTCACCATGTTTTCAAGCACGGAAGCCTCCGCCTGAGCCTCCATTTCCACACGGCCGTCGCTCATGTTGCGAACCCAGCCTGCAATGCCCAGCATTTTTGCAATCTGCTCCGCCCGCCACCTGAATCCAACCCCTTGAACCATGCCCGAAAAATAATAGTGCCGCCGTATCTTCATCAAAAGCCCTAGCTGTGGTAGGCAGCCTGAATAATGCCGAGCACTTCCTTGTCCTGAAAGTTAAAGGAATAATTCTTTGCGGGAACAAATTCCAGCGCATAAAAAGTCCCAAGCTTTTCCTGAATCTCCACCAGATTTGGAACAAAATCCCTTATATTCTGCGAATAAATCAGCCAGCACTGAAGGTAGATGAATTCCCCGCCCACAGTGTAGCGGTCCTTCTGCGTAAGCGGCGAATGAATGTACTTTACGTCAGCAAAAGTGTTTATGTCGCCAATCTGCGAATTGGCCTCATGCACTGCCTTAAAAAGGTTGTATGCCTTGAGCAGGTTCTTTTCGTCTGTATCTATAGACTGGGCCTCCTGCGTTTTTCCCAGCGTCCTGTATGGATTCTGAAATTTTTTGTAGGCAGAAATTACCGTAACCTTGTAGTCTTCTTCCCTCGCATTTATTTTCTTCTGCAAAAGCTCGTCCGGGTAAAAAATGCTCTGCTTTGAATTGTCCCTGGACTGAGGAGAGCGCTTAAAAATCTTGGTAAACTCGCTAAAGGCCTCAGCCGCACTTTTTTTTGTTTTTTCAGCCATAATACCCCCTTACGTTTATCGGCACAAATTCATTTTTTCTTTAATTCCAGCAAAATTCTCCCCTTCTGGGCGCATGGCAGCCAAGCTGCCACCGGGCTTTCCGGGGTTCCGCCTTCGGCTCCATTCTCGCTAGCGCGAGAACGCTCCGCGCCCCTCCAATCCCTTGCGCACCTGCTAAGCCCCACATCTCTTGCAATCCTCCCAACTTTTATGCTATAGTACCCATATCACGCGGTAGTCATATAACGGTATTATGCACGCTTCCCAAGCCTGACACGCGGGTTCGACTCCCGTCTACCGCTAGAAATAAATTCTTACCAAATAAACTAAATCCTAATACAACCAATAAAATCGTAGCATATAAAAGCGGGAGTCGAACCCGCCCGTAGTGAGCGCCGACCAAAGGGAGGTTCAAGCGAACGAAGGGGTTCAAAATGCCTAATCCCTCCCAAGACAAATCCCCGCACTCCCAAAAACAACATAACGAATTTGTTCGACTCCCGTCTACCGCTAAAAATTCAATTGTTAACAAATAAACTAAATCCTAATACAAACAATAAACTCGTAACAGAAAAAAGTAAGGGAGTCGAACCCGCCCGTAGTTCGCGCCGACCAAAGGGAGGAAGAAGCGAACGAAGGGGTAAATAAGGCCTAACCTCTCCCAAGAAAAATCCCCGCAGTCCCAAAATCAAGCAAACGAATTTGTTCGACTCCCGTCTACCGCGTGGGAGGAAGAAGCGAACGAAGGGGTAAATATGGCCTAGAACCTCCCAAGAAAAATCTCCCAGTTCCAAAAACAACGTATCGAATTTGTTCGACTCCCGTCTACCGCTAAAAATAAATTCGTAACAAACAAAATAAATCCTAACGCCTTGAACATGATTCAGGGTCTGTGCAAGCAAAATGTAATCTTCAACAGATCCTGGAACACATGACCAAAGCAAGTGCATATGGTCGTGGCGTAGCGTTCGGGATGACAGCTGGGCAACATTTACCCGGCCCTTCGAGAGCCTCAGGGACCACCCTTCGAGAGCCTCAGGGACCTCAATGCCGCCGTCACCCTGAACTTGATTCAGGGTCTGTACAAGCCAAAAATTCTTTTTTTTCTCCAGCATTGAATTTTCTGCAAAAATGTTGTATACCTTAGCAAAACAGAAATGTTTTATTATCAGAGGTGTTTATGAAAAAGAAAATTTTAGTTTTGGGCGCAGCATTGTGCATGGCCTGCCTTTCCGCATTCTCCATCGGAATCGGTCCGCAGGTAAACGTAAATCCGCTTGTTCCAATCTGGGACGGTTCCAGCACGTGGGGTGCAGCCTGTTCTGTAAAATTTGATTCAATGCCCATCTACTGGGCCTTCGGTTTTGACTCAGGCTACTACACTTACGAAGATGAGGACGGACACAACGTTCACACAACAAAGTACACGACCAGCGTAACTGGCGACTACCACATCTCGGGTGGTAAGTTCACGGAACTGCTTGGCTGGTACTGGGGTTTCGGTGCTGTCTTTACTGCATCTTTTACCAACAAGCACAGCAACTACTACCTGGCTGCAGGACCGCGCGTTTATTTTGGCATGAACTGTAAGTTCAACAATGACACAATGGAAGCCTTTATCCAGACCGCAGCTCAGCCGGAACTTGGACTTGCCTTTGGTGAAGACGGAAAGGAAAACGGCTTTATTAGGCCAGCCCTTTACATTCCGACCAACCTTGGAATCCGTTTCTGGTTCTAAAAGGCTTTTAACTGGCTAGTATTTTTGTAATTTTTTAGCGGCACTTGCCTTGTGCGAGTACCGCTTTTTTTGTGGAGCCTAGAAGTCAAACCCCTGGGCTGCAGCTGCTTCCGCATCGGCTGTTAGCTTTGCACGGAAAGCAATAAGCTTCTCTTTTATTTCCGGATATTTAATAGAAAGAATTTGCAGGGCAAGGTAAGCGGCATTTTTTGCGCTGTTTATTCCCACCGTTGCAACAGGAATCTGCGGTGGCATCTGCACTATGCTAAGAAGTGAATCCACTCCCGCAAGTCCGTTGCTCATTCCCGGCGTAACACATTCAAGCGGAACCCCAACAACAGGAAGTGTAGTGCGGCTTGCTATTACTCCAGGCAGGGCTGCGCTAAGTCCCGCTCCTGCAATTATAACTTCCGCTCCGTCTGCTTCCACCTGCTTAACGGTTTTTACAAGAATGTCTCCTGCGCGGTGGGCAGAAATAACAAAGGCTTTGTATTCAACGCCAAATTCCTTAAGAACTGCGGCTGCCTTTTTCATAGTTTCCGAGTCTGATTTTGAACCTAAAAATATTGCAACTTTCATGACCCCACTTTAGCACACACAAGTATAAAATTCAAGGTTCGGCCAAAGGACTTTACGGAAATCATTTCCCAGGTTTGGTCTTATGCAAAAGGACTTTCATGTACGGACATTTTTTAACGGTAAGGAGTTGTTGCGTTATAATCTTATATATTAGGAGTACATCAATGAATAATGAACAGGCTGTTTAGCTTCCGCAACCCAGGCAGCAAAAAATCCTTCCTCGTTTTTAGCCAAGACGGCAAGGAGTTTAAAACAGGCGGTTTTTCATTCTCTTTGTTTTGGATTATTGTTCTTATCGTGAGTGCCGTAATAATGCTGGCGCTTGGTTGTTGCAGTTTGATAAGAAAACCTTATTAATATACTACTTGATAAAGAAAAATATCGGTAAGCAAAAAAAATGGGGTTCTTAGGCATATCGCGAAACGTTGAGCGATATGGCCCCTAAGCCGTGCCGGATGAAACGGTAGCAAGGCGTTCCGTTGAAGAGGGGGTTAAAGGGGAGGGAAAAACCTCGCTCGCTAGAAGTTGCACTGCGAAACGGAGTAGGTTTTTTTTCCTCCCCTTTGTTTGGGGACAATGTTATTCCCAACCGAATGTTGCCGGTGGCTTGTTGCTCAGGTCAAAGAAGATTGCGTCCGTGTAGGGCAGGGCTGCAATGTCGCGTACAATCTGCATAAGGTCTTCCTGTGGCAGCTGGGCAAAGCGGGCCGTCATTACGTCTTCGGAGCAGAGTGGGCGCAGTACGAAAGAGCAGCGTTCTGCAGTAGAAGCGTATGGCAGGTTTACGGTAAGGTGCTGGAATATCTTTGAATACCAGCCGTTTTTGTGCAAGGCGGTAAGAACAATGTTGTCTGCTTCGCGTGTCTGGTCAAGGCGGCGGCGGTCGCAGTATCCTTCCTGCAGGGTAAGGTCTTGCGTCTTTAGCGCAGGATTCTGGTAGAGCTTTATTATGCAGCGGTTTATGAAGTTTGAAGAGTTTGTGATTGAACCGGATGCCTTTTCAAGCTTTTCCCACTTTTTGGGCAGGTGGCAGAAGCCATTTCCTTCATCGCCAAAATCCAGAACAGAAGGAAAGCGGTAAGTCCTAAAGTCTCCCTGGACTCCAACGGAGCGGACAGGAAGCACGTATTTTACAAGGTTTTTCTTGCAGTTTTCGCAGAAGATTCCTTCCAGGCTGATTGACTGAATTTCCTTTTCTGCCTTTTCAAAATCTTCCCTGTCGCTTTCTGACATTTTTCCGTTTGAACAAAGCACGTTTATGCTAAGGCCAGGCCCCGGGAATGGGTGCCTCATAACAAGATCGTCTTCAAGTCCAAGCTTTTTGCCGATTGAACGTACCTCGTCCTTGTACAAATCCTTGAGCGGTTCAATTACAAGGCCCTTTTCTATAAGCTCCTGAATTCCGTCTACGCGGTTGTGGTGGGTCTTTATGACCTTTGAGTTTTTAGTTCCGCCGGATTCAATGATGTCCGGGTAAAGGGTGCCCTGGGCAAGAATCCAGTTGGAGCCGTCCAAGTGCTGTTTTTCAAGAACGCTGTTGCGCACTGCAATAAAGTTTTCGCCAACCGCCATTCTCTTTTTCTGGGGGTCGGTGAGGCCTTTTACCGCATTAAGGAAGCTTTCGCTTGCGTCTTCGCAGATAAAGTTGTTGAATCCGTGTGCCTTGTATGATGCTGCAACGTTTGCGCTTTCGTTCTTGCGCATAAAGCCGTTGTCTATGTGCAGTCCAAGAACCCTTTCCTGACCGAGTGCCTTGTTTAGCAGGGCAAAGGCAACCGTGCTGTCAACTCCACCGCTAAGGAAGAGGAGCACGTTCTTTTGGCCGGCATCTTTTTTAATGCTTTCCAGTATGTGGTTAAGGACAGTGTCTTCGCTCCAGTTTTTCTGCATTTCGCAAATTTCTGCAAAGTTTGCAAATATTTTGTTTCCTTCCAGGGTGTCTTTTACTTCGCAGTGGCACTGCAAGCTAAAGCGCTTTTTTGAAAGGTTCTGAAGGGCAGCGTAAGGACAGTCCTTTGTTGTGCCTATTACCTCAAAGCCCTGTGGCAGTTCAAGAACTCCGTCCTGGTGGCTCATCCAAACCTGTGTGGGAGAAGAAACGCCTTTTAAAAGGGGGGAAGAAGAACCAGCACTTGTTTTTTCCAGTGATGCAAATCCAAATTCGCCAACTTCTGCCTTGCCAACCTTTGCGCCGTATGTTTGCGCCATAATGTGGTGTCCGTAGCAAAGACCAAGAACCGGAATGTCAAGATTGAGTATTTCCTTGTTGAATTCGGGGATGTCTTTTTCGTAGACAGATGCGGGGCCGCCGCTTAAGATAATTCCGCGGGTATTTTTAATAGAAGAAACTTCAATAGATGGCAGAGCAATTTCTGAATACCAACCCATCATGCGCAGACGCTTTGCAATAAGATGTGCGTACTGGCTTCCAAAGTCTAAAACAAGAATTTTTTCGCGTTCCATAAGCGATTATATGAATTCTTTTGCCGAAAGTCAATCAGTCATAAAGGGGAGGTTAGAAGGTAAGTGCAAATCTAAATGAAGTTTAGCAAGCATTAATCCAAATGCGGAAGCACTTCCATTCCCGGCTGAAAACGCGTCAAAAAAGCAAGGGGTGTTTACAACCCCTAGCGCAGATACAAGGTATCTGACTCACTTCGTGGCTTGAAGCTACGCTGCCGGGTACGCACCGCGCAAATGCTTTTTTGCCACGTTTTCAGCCTACATTCCAGTGCTTCCGCACACTGTTTTGCTACATTGCATTACCTGTTTGTTGCATTTGCCTTCTGTAATTATTGTAGCAAGAGAGAAAACTCTTACTTGCCTAAGGCTCCGGCTAGTTCCAAGAGTTTCATGATTAGCCTCATGATTAGGTCGCGGATTAGGTGTCGCAGGATGAAGACTATGGCAATTCCAAAGCAGGCTCCTCTTGGGGACTTTAGAAGGTAATATCCGGCGGCGGCTCCAAGCGGAAGGAATATAATGCCTGAACGGAATGTGTACGAACCGGTAAAGAATTGTATAAGGAACAATCCAAGGCTTATTCCCGTCATCGTGTAGAGCAGCTTGTCCAGGTTAAAATAATATGCCACTACGGCAACTATGGAAACTGATATGTAGAACATGTAGTTCAAGGTAAAAAGGCAGCTCACGGCATTGCCTATTGCGTTGGCGGTTTTGTTTGAGCCTGCGGAGACTTCTTTGTATTCAGGGGCACGGCTGTCTTTGTCTACTTTTGAACCGCATACCGGGCAGACAAGGGATTCCATGTCTTGCATGCTTTTAATTGTAAAGTCAAATTCCTTCTGGCAGTTAGTGCAATATCTTTTCAAGGGAAAGCCTCTGTTTGTAATATGATTAAGTTTAGCACAGTATCTGGCAAAAGGCAAAGGGGATTCCTTATGCTTTTTTATAATCCTACGCCGCCATGGAGCCCCGGGTTGCTTGCAACCCATAGTACCGCACGCAGGGCGGTATGAGCGTTAGCGAAGGGCGGCTCCCGCAACGAAGTTTCAAGCGACGGCGGTGGCGCAAAGGGGCTGGCGGTCGAGTTAGCCAAGGAATGAATTGGTAGAACTGAAAAAAGTTCGTCCAAAAAATTAAGAGCAAAATAAAAATGGGCTATTGCGATTCCGGGGTTTTGTTTTCCATGGTGAGGATTGCGCTTTTGTCTCCGGCCAGCATGCGGGAACACATTTCGACAGGCATGGGTTTGCCCTTTAAGAAGCCCTGCACGTTGTGGCAGTTGAATTTTTTAAGGACGTTAAGCTGGGCGTCCGTTTCCACGCCTTCTGCTATGGTGTCAAGGCCCATTTTTGAGACGAGGTTTACGATGCTTTCCGTTATATCTGCTTCCACGCCGTTTTGTTCAGCGATGTTGGAGATAAAGGAGCGGTCAATTTTTAGCGTGGTTAGCGGCAGCACCTGTAGGTAGCGCAGGCTTGAGTAGCCGGTTCCAAAGTCGTCCAGCGAGATTCCGATTCCCATGTTGCGGATTTCTTTTAGCTTTGCAACGGTTTCGTCTATGCTGTCTATGAGCATTCCTTCCGTAATTTCTATTTCCAGGTGGCGGACGTCTATTCCGTGGCGGTTTATCTTTTTTATAAGCTCGTCAATAAAGTTGTCCTTTTTAAATTGTATGGGCGAAACATTTACGCTTACGATTCCGTCAAAGTTGTAGTCGTTTTCCCAAGTGCGGATTGTGCTTAGCGCCGTGTCCAAAACCCAGTCGCCGAGCGGTATTACAAGCCGCGATTCTTCTGCAAGCGGAATGAATTTTCCGGGGCTTATCCAACCAAGGTCTTCGTCGTACCAGCGGATAAGGGCTTCAAAGCCTCTGAGGGCACCGGACGAAATGTCAAACTGGGGCTGGAAGTAGAGCTGGAAGATGTTGTCTGACATTGCCTTGGACAGCTTGTTTTCTATGTTCATCTTTTGTATGAATTTTTCCTGCATTACCTGCTGGAAGAAAGCCACGTTGTTCTTGCCGTTCTTCTTTACTTCTGCCTTTGCCATGTCTGCAAACTTTAGCATGTCTTCGCTGTTGGAACTGTCGTCCGGGTAGAGTGCCGCCCCTGCCGAGATGCTTATGTTCTTTTCGCGGAAACTTGCAAGCAGTTGGTTTGCCTTTTCCTGCATCTCTTCGCGCGAATTAAGGTGGTTGCAGAGGAAGATGAATTCATCGCCACCAAAGCGGAAGGCCGTGTCGTTTTCGGATTCAAGATGGTGCAGGGTGTCTGCTGCAGAGCGGATTAGTTCGTCGCCTGCCGTGTGCCCAAGCGAATCGTTTACGTTCTTGATGTTGTCCAGGTTCAAAAGGAAGATGCCAAATTTGTCGTTGGTTCTTTTTTGTGCCGTTGCTGCCCTCATAAGGCTTGCGTTAAAGGATGCCCTGTTCTGCATTTTTGTTAGCGAATCATGGAAGGCCGTGTACTGGAGCTGCTCGTTAAGGCTCTTCATGTTGGAGAACTTGGTCTTTAGCTCCGTCTGGCTCTTGCTAAGTTCATCGCTAAGGGTTGCAAGCCTAAGGTTCTGGTTCCTAAGCTGAATCTCGTTTTCCTTGTCGCGCGAAATATTGGCGACCGTTACCGTAATGAATTCTTTTTCGATGCCGGTAAAGACAATTCTTACCCAGCAGCCCAAAAGGTTTGAATAGTAGGAGCTTTCCACACCGCTGGAACTTTTTACGCATTCGTCTGCAACTGCGCTCCACTGGAATTTTTGGGAAAGCAAGTGTTGGAAGCCCGAAAGTTTGTCGCCCGGGTGAATGTAGGACTTTGTTAGTTCTTCAAAGGCTGCGTTGGTATAGTCAATGGAAAAATCGGTGATTGAGCCGTCCTGGCCGTATATTGGGGTTGCAACAAGAACCGCCGTAGAGAGGGTGTCCAATATTTTTTTATAGTATTGTCCAGGTTTACCTTCCAAATCCATTGTCTCCTTAACTAGCTTACATTATATAACACTTTGCAAAAATTTTCATGCTTTTTTTAATTTTTTAGTGCAAAAGATAAACATACAAGTGACTTTTCTTTTACTTTTCTGGAGCGCATTCCCACTTTTACTGTGCCCGGCACTTCGTGTCCGGTCAGACTCCGCGCAATTTCTACCCGCCATTCAGGGTTCCGGCTCCCGCCTCCATTGCTATCGCAACCCGCCTGCGGCGGGCCCTTACTGTCGGGGCTAGGCTTCTTTTGTCTCCACCCCAACCCCCGCGTTCCATGCGTTCCCAGAGTCTGCGGTCCCCGCCCTTGCTACGGTGTATGTGCGCAACGAAAAGAAAAATCTTTGGTGGTGGGGCGTAGGAAAAAAGCAAGGAGGGACTCTTTAGGGAGGATTCCTTGATTTTTTCCGTCACTGGGACCCGCCACCAAAGATTTTTCTTGTAGTAGAGCCTAGTATTGATTTCCGTGCCTGTAAACCCCTGTTTTCGCCTGCCTCTTTATGCTATAATTTCTCCATGGAAGGAATGCTTTGCAAAACATGCAGCCACTGCGGTTTGTGCCCAGGCGACGGAACTTTTAGGGCAGACAAAAATCTTATCATCAGCACGGAAGGAATCTCCTCCCCCCTAAAGAAAAATCCCTCTTTGCCACCTTTCTACACCGGTATTGCCATAGACCTTGGAACCACAACTGTGGCCGCAAAAGCATACAGGCTTTGCAACGCAGAACTCCTTGCTGAATATAAGGAAGCAAATTTTCAGCAGAAGTTTGGAAGCGACGTTATTGCCCGCATTTCCTTTGCTACAGAAGCAGATGGCTACAAAAAGATAAGGGAAGCAACCCTTCTTCAGATAGAAAAAGCCGTAAAAAAGCTCTTGGGTGAAGTTTCATTTTTGTTTACATCCCAACGCTGCGGCAGACCCCACCTTGCCCGCCTTGTAATTACCGGCAACACAGCCATGCAGAGTTTTGCCGCAGGTTTTGGCGTAAAAGGCCTTTCCACCTTTCCCTTTAAGGCTGACTATCTTTTTGGCGAAGAAAAGCCCGCGTCAGACTTTTTTGGCAACTCTTCATTTTTAAGAGCAGACTGTCCTGTCTATTTTACACCCGCGCAAAGTGCCTTTATTGGAGGAGACACAATTTCTGCAATGATGGCATGCGGTTTTGCGGAAGAAAATGGAACTGTAAAAATCCTTGCAGACGTTGGAACCAACTGCGAGATGGCTCTTCTTGACCCCAAGGGAAATCTTTTTTGCACTTCTTCTGCAGCTGGGCCTGCTTTTGAAGGCTACGGCATAAGGCAGGGAATGAATGCCTGTGAAGGGGCTGTTGCAAAGGTAAGCCTTGTTCAAGAAGAAAAAACTGGCGGTAAGGGGCGTGGCAAATTAAAGTTTTTGTGCAGCGTAATTGGCGGCGGGAATGCAAATGGCATCTGCGGTACAGGACTTTTAAGCGCAATAGCTCTCTTCTATAAAAAAGGCATTATAAACCAGAATGGAACCCTTCTTCGCGGAACAGACTCTGTTTCTCTTTGCAAGGGGGTAAGCCTCTGCCAAAAGGACATAAGGAATTTTCAGCTTGCAAAGGCGGCTGTCCTTAGCGGAATAGAAGCCCTTGTGCAAAAGGCTGGCCTTTCGGTGCTGGATTTACAAGACAATTCAACTCTTTACCTTGCTGGTGGCTTTGGTACCAAGCTAAATGCCCACGATGCCTCTGTTACCGGAATGATTCCCCCCGTCCTTGAAAATAACCTTGTCCATGCTGGTAACGCTGCCCTTAGCGGAGCCTGTATGCTTTTGTTTGATGCCGGTCTAAGGCAAAAGGCGCTTGCCCTTGCAAGAAAGGCAATGAACATAAATCTTGCAGAAGACCAAGGCTTCCAGTCCCGCTACATAAAAGCACTCAACTTTCCCGATTTGCCATAGAACTTGCAATTTGCTACAATAAGATATGAAATTTTTTTCGTCTTTATGGAATACAATAAAACCCACCCTGCTGCGTTTTCCGGCAGCCTTTGTGCTAAGTGCCTTTGCCACAGTAATGCTTTTTACAAACGATCTTGTAAACTTAGGGTGGGTATCAAAAAGTGCATATTTTGCCCTTGCAAAAAGTGCCTTCTGGGCATTCGCACTTTCCGTCTTTACCCGCCTTTTCGAGGAAGTTCTTTTTGCAAAGTTCAGCAGTAAAAAATACGTCTTCCTTGTCTCTCAAGCAGTCTGCGTCATATTGGCATTTTTCCCCGGCTATATTTTCTCTTCCCATGACTCTCCAAGATTCTATCTTGTTTACTTTGGAACATTCCTTGCACTCTTTGTCCTCTGCGTTTATATGCTTCACTTTTCACAAAGCAAGGAAAAGGTCGTTGCAAACATTCTCCTTTCGCTGATGATTTCTTCAACCATAGCAATCTGCATCGCGGCAGGCTTTAGCGTAATCTTTTTTGCATTCGACCAGCTAATCTGCAATTGTATTGGCGAGCTGTATGAAATCATCTGGTACACGGCATTCTTCTTTTTTCTTCCCTGCATCTTTATTTCCTACGCCACCAAAAAAGACAGCGACATTGTCATTCCAAAATCATTCAAGGTCATTGTGCTTTATGTGCTTTTTTCTCTCTACTGCATCCTTCTCCTTGTCCTATATGCCTATCTTATAAAAAGCCTTGTAACGCTAACCCTTCCTTCCGGTAAAATCAACCCCTTTGTTTCCGGGGCAAGTCTTTTCTTCCTCTTTTTCTACCTTTCACTTGCGCCCTACAAAAACAAACTTACATCTTTCTTCTATAAATATGGCGCAATTTTCCTCCTAGTTTTGATTGCGGTCCAGTTGGTCGCCTTTGCAATACGCATACATGCCTACGGTTTTACGCCAGTCCGTTGTGCAAGCCTTTACTATATTATTTTTAGCGTGGTCTTTTGCATTCTTCCGCTTATTCAAAAAGGAAAATACATGCAGGCAATTTTTCCGCTTTTTGCAGCCATCTGCATTTTTGCATCCGTCACTCCGCTAAACATAATAGATTCCGCTTCCCGTAACCAGTACAATAGAATTGTCTCTACGCTAAAAAAATACAACCTCTTTAAAGATGGCAAGGTTATTCCGTCTCCCAAAGGAAGTCTCCTTTCTATAGATGATAAAAAAATAATCAGGAGCGCCTTTTCTGAACTGAATGATCCAGAAAAGAAAAAGTTGGGCTTTGTAAGATACGAAAAAGAATTCCGCAAAATATTCGGCTTTTCTGCCTATGATGGTTATGACGAGAACTTTTCCCAAGACTATGCGCTTGATGTTCCTGATGAATTGAGCGTAAACATTCAGGGCTTTTCTGAACTTTTTTACTTTAAGACAGAAGAGTCAGACTATGTGTATGATGAAAAAGACTGGAAGCCAACCGTAAGCTTTGGAGACCATTATATAATTAAACTTGGAAGTGAACTTCTTCCACTTTTGAACACTGAAAGAAAATATGAAGGAAAGGTAGACAGCTTGGAGCCGCTTGTCATAAAAAAAGACGGCTTTACCCTAATCATCCGCGAAATGAATCTTAGCAAAGAAAAGTATTCTGAAGAATGGTGGTGTTACCGCTATAAACTTATAGGCTATGCGTGCAGGTAAAAAAGGAGGAGTTAAAATGAAAAAATTAATTGCAGCATTAATTTTGCTTTGTGCATCTTGTGCCCTTGCATTTTCGCAAGATGAGTACGAGGTTATGTATGTTACTGCAAGCGACGGACTCCGCGTAAGAAGCGAACCGTCTTTGAGCGCAACGAAAATAGACACCCTTTCTTTTGGCGAATACGTTCTTGTTGCAAAAAAGGGTGAACTTGTTACTATCGACGGAATTACAGCCCCCTGGGTAAAAGTTGCTTTTGGCGACGAAAGCGAGGAATCCTACCGCGATAAAAACGGCTGGGTCTTTGGCGGTTACCTTAGCAAGAATGAACAGAACCTGGGCAATGCAGAAGAATTCATAAACTCCTACCTTAAGCGCAGCAAGAAACGTTTTTTCTACTCTCCATATTTTCCCTCTGAACGCGGTACGGTCTATCTTAGGAATGAAGGCGACTGGGAGAAGGTGCGCAGTCAAAAAGATGTAAGCTACACATGCTGCCTTGGAAACCTTTGCCAAGGTGATAATTCTGGAAGTCTTCCCAAAAGGGGTGAGGCCGTAACAATCCGTGACTGCATGTATTATATGCCTCCCCTTGCGGCTAGTCTTGTTAGTGTAATTGGAATAATTCCTGCTGGCACGGAAATTCAAATTGTGCATCATGGTGAATACGGAATTAAAGACGGCACTCTTTTTCCTATATACAGCTTTGAGTATAAGGAGGAAAAAACAGGCTATATCATTGAGGGAGATGTGCGCGGAATCGACATCATAAGTAAGTCTGATACTTCTTCCGTAAGCGACGGCAAGGGCGGCAAATACACTCTTTATTCTCAGAGGGCATTAAAAGGCATAACTTATTCTGACTACGGCTTTTCAAAAACTAAAATTGATGAAGTGCTCGACGGTTATATGACTTATGAAATGGCAGGACTAAAAAACGGCTGGAAAGTTATTGAATCCCTTTTGTACGACGCACAGGGCAAATGCTATAAAATAAACCATGATACAAGCGGCTGGCTTTCTTTGCAGCATCCTCTGAACATGAAAAATCCCGTGCTCTTCATTCAGGAATACTTGTTCAGCGGAGGGCAGGGTGGTGGAGCAATTACACATGTACTTTACACGGTGGAACTAAAGAATGGACATGCAAACTTGCGCAAAGCCTTTAGCTATGAATATTTGAGTACCGATGGTGGCCCTGACGGTTTTGGCTACCACTACTTTACCCGTGACGGAGCCGTTGTCTATATCTATCAGGTGGAATGTGGCAATATTACAGAAAATATCCAGCTTCACTATATGCAGCTGAATAATCCCTATTACTTTACAAGCAAGGAAAGCAAAAGGGGAGAGCCCCAGGGAAAAAGCCAGGGCTTTACCCTAAAGCAGTACGCAAATACAATTTGCCGCTTAAAAATGCGCCGTAGGCCAAGCCTGTCTGCCGAAAAAATGGGAATTCTTGATGCAGGCACTCTTGTAAAAATAATGGAAATTGGCGACAAGGCAACGATTGACGGAGTTACATCCAATTGGGTTCTGATTCATCCTGTGCATACAGGCCTGTTCAAAATAGACGGTGGGGTTGCGGCAGGTGCCTGGGTCTTCGGCGGCTACCTGGAGTAAAAGGACTCGGCATTAGAAGTTATGGAAAACAATAAGACAAAACGAAAAGTCGGTGTGCTGAACATCATTGCAGTTTTTGCCGTGATGATTGCCTATTCAATTATTATGGATTATCTTCACTACGCCTTTCTTGAGCGCCACAAAGAAATATTGGGCTATTATTACGACAGTAATTATTTGATTTTGCCTGCATTGATTTTGTTTTTTGTTAGTGTACGGCTTTTTGTTTTTAAATTGCTTTTGTTTAAGAAGCTGCACATAGCTTTGAACATTGCAATTTTTGCTCTTCTTGCCTTCCTCTTTTTTTCATTTTCCGCATCGGCTTTTGATTCTGCTCATCTTACAAAAGACGGTGTTAAGACTTCTTTTGCTGAATATGACGCAGGTGCAATTGCGGCGGCAAAAATAGGAATTAGGAAAAGCGGCAGAGGTAAAACTGGAGGTGGCTATGAACAATACATTGAGCTTGGTTTGATTCGTGAAAAGTTCACAGTCAGATTTAATACTTTCCAAAACGATTATACAATTGCAGATTTTTATGGGCAATACAATGGAAAGCTCTTTTTTGACAACACGGATGAAGTTGTGGAAATTGAAAAGTTCGGCTTGGAAAATGTAGAAAAGTATCTTGACGGAAACCGACTTATAACGCAAAATGCTGCCAGAAAACTTAGGGAATTTTCTAAATTAGGAGTAGAAAAATGAAAGGTTTTATACAAGCTGCGCAAATCGCAATAATCGGTGGGGCAGACGGGCCTACAAGCATTTATGTCGGAAAAGCTGCAATTTTACAGTTGCTAATTCCTTATATTATTCTTGCTGCCCTTTCCTGCTTTTTCCTTGTAAGAAGCATTCTTAAAAAGAAAAAAGTTGCAATCGTAGTTTCTTCTGTCCTTTGCGCAATATTCATCCTGCTTCCTGCATTATTTTTCTTGGGTACGCATGTGGTGATGGAGCAGGCAATAAAAAGGCAGGCGTCGGAATTGGGAATTAGCACATATCCTTGGAAGGAAGATGAAGTTGCCGACCACACTTTTGAATTAATGAATTCAGAAAATTCTTCAGAAGAAAGCGACAGTGTTGAATCATTCTTTTTTATAATTGGTCCTGATGGAAAAAAATCTGCGGCTTGCACATTCGGAAAAATTGGAGGCCCTTTGGCTCCCTCCATCAAAAGCTGGCAGATAGATAGCGACGGAATTCTTTATATTTTTGATGAATCTCCCCAAGAGCGCGGCTGTATAAAAATAGAAAAAATCTGGTGCGCCCAAGAAGTTTTGTATGCCATGCGGAATCAAGACCTTGCCAGTTATAAGTATAATGAAGAAAAATATTATGGAATAATATACAAGTAGATTTGTTTTTTATGAGGCAGGGTAAAAATGAAAATGAAGAAAACCAGTGCTTTGATATTTGTCCTTGTAGGTGCCGCAGGACAGATGCTAAAGCAAGTTCTGCATGACAAAATTTGTTGAAGGTATAAAAAATGATTTTTTTTGTTATTTTGATACTGCTTATGATTTGTATTCCTTACTTTTACATGGAAGACAGGTTTGAGCGGCTGTATTTTAAAATCGCAATGTGTGCCATGAATGCTCTTTTGCTTTTTTTGGCGATTTTCTCTTTTCAAATTTTTAGGGCATTGACCTTTCTTGCCGCTTTGCTGTATCTGGTGCTTGCAGTTCCCGTAATTCTTGCAAATCTTGTGCTTGTTATTGGAAGCTGCATAAAGCATAAGGCCATAAAAGAACTTCTCTTTTTGCTGCCGCTTGCATTTTCTCTTTTGTTTTCCTTTATCAGCCTAAAATTTAATCTGTCTGAACGCCTTGCCTTAAAACTTGAATTTGACAGTTATAAAGCCGAACTGGACGATTATATTTTTAACAATAATAAGACCGAGAATATCCGCACCTTTTCTGATTATGGCGGAATCATTTGGGACGGAGGCTTTTTGGACAACTACAGCGCAATTATTTACGACGAAAACAATAATCTGGATTTGCTTTTTAAGTCGGGGGATAAAAAAATTGAAGAATCCTTTGGAAGGTCGCTCGTGGATGTTATGAAAGTCCAAGACAAGTATTTTAGATGTAATTTTCATGACTGACTTTTAAGCTTGCTGCAGGACAGATGCTGAATCAAGTTCAGCATGACTGTTTTTGTAAGGAAATTTGAATGTGAAATAATCAAGTTGACATGACGGTTTTTATATTGAACTTTGAGGCTTATAGGCGAATAAAAAAAACCGCCCCATGATGGAGCGGCCTTTTTTTGCAGGGTAGCTTACCTTGCGTATTCGATTATGCGTGTCTCGCGGATCATCGTAATCTTGATTCTTCCCGGGTAGCGCAAGTCGTCTTCGATCTGCTTTGCAATGCTCTTTGCAAGATCCTTAACCTGCTCATCCGGAATCTTTTCGTTGTTTACCAAGATGCGGAGTTCGCGGCCTGCCTGGATGGCATAAGCCTGTTCAACACCGGTAAACTTCTTTGCTGTTTCCTCAAGGTTTTCAAGGCGCTTAACATAGTTGTCTACAGTTTCGCGTCTTGCACCCGGGCGGGCAGCACTTATTGCGTCTGCAATCTGTACGATTACGGCTTCCGTAGTCTGCGGCTCAACGTCGTTGTGGTGGGCGGCGATTGCGTTTACTACGCGTGGCTCTTCTCCCATCTTGCGTGCCATCTCTGCGCCAACTTCTGCGTGGTTCTGGTCGCTGTCTGTTTCTGCTCCCTTACCAATGTCGTGCAAAAGGGCTGCTCTCTTGGCAAGCTCGCGGTTTGCACCAATTTCTGCTGCAAGAAGGCTGGCAATTTCTGCAACTTCGCGTGAGTGGGTAAGAACATTCTGTCCGTAGCTTGTGCGGAAGTAAAGTCTTCCCAAAGCGCGCACTCCGTCCTGGCCCATGTTGTGGATTCCAAGGTCAAAGAGAACCTTTTCGCCCTCTTCGTAAATTTTCTGCTGAATTTCACGCGTTACCTTCTGCACGATTTCTTCTATGCGGGCAGGGTGAATGCGTCCGTCCGTTATAAGGCGCTCAAGTGATTCCTTGGCAATTTCCTTGCGTACGGGGTCAAAGCAGCTTATTACAACAGCTTCCGGCGTGTCGTCTATGATGATGTCTACACCGGTAAGCGTTTCCAGGGTACGGATATTGCGTCCCTCGCGGCCAATTATGCGTCCCTTCATCTCGTCTGAAGGAAGGGAGACTGTAGCAACAGTCAAATCGCCTGTGACTTCCGTGGCGATGCGCTGAATTGTGGAAAGCAGCACCGTCTGAGCCCTCTTTTCCGCGGCAAGCTGGGCATCCTGGTCAATCTTGTTAAGAAGGGCCTGGGCATCATGCTTTGCTTCGTTTTCAAGGCTCTTGATGATGAGAGCCTTTGCTTCGTCACGGGTAAGGCCGGAAATCCTCTCAAGCTCAGTGCGGAGGTTTTCTTCCTTGTCCTGAAGCTGCTGGGCATGCTTTGCAAACTCTGCATCCCTAGCGGAAAACTCTTTTTCCCTCTTTTCAAACTCTTGGGCACGCTTGTCCAAAAGCTCTTCTTTCTTGTTTACACGGCTCTCGTAAGCTTGAATTTCCTTGCGGCGCTCGTGGTTCTCCCGCTCCTGCTGGTTTCGGTCCTGAATGAGTTGTTCTCTTGCTTGAAGCTGAATCTCTTTTTTGAGAGCTTCTGCTTCCTTTATGGCATCCTGTTTAACGCGTTCGGCTTTTTGTTCCGAGGCGGAAAGTTGAAATCTGGCATAAATCCAGCGAATAGTCCATCCAAGAACAATTCCTGCAACGGGGAGCACGATGTACAGAATCATTTTGTCC
>JAILHV010000126.1 GCA_024695625.1 Treponema sp. | reverse complement strand
CGCGATGAAGTTCGCAAGATGATTGAAAAGGCACCAAAGGACAAGGTTTTTATTGTGGACGAAGCCTACTGCGACTTTGGTGGGGAAAGCTGCATTCCTCTTCTTGCGGAATTCAAGAACCTTGTTGTTGTAAGAACATTTAGCAAGAGCCTTTCTTTTGCAGGAATGAGGCTTGGCTACGTTGTATCATCCCCGGAGCTTGTAAAGTCCATCTTTATGGTAAAGAATTCCTTTAACCACTTTCCGGTTGACTTTATGGCCCAGACTGCCGGTATTGCTTCATGCAAGGCTGCCTACTACTATGCGGAAAATTCACGCAAGATTGTTCAGCAGAGGGAAAGCTTTACAAAGTTTTTACGCGACCATGGATTTTTTGTAATAGACAGCAAGACAAATTTTGTCTTTGCAAAAAAAGACGGTCTTACAGGGGATGCAATCTATCAGGCTGTAAAAAAAGAGGGAATCCTTATTCGCCACTTTAGCACAAAGGGAATAGAAGACTTTGTAAGAATAACGATTGGCACTGAAGAACAGATGGATGCCCTAAAAAAGATAATGGGCAATTTGTAGGGAAAGGCATTCCCAGGAGGCAGTATGAAATTTTTGGTTTTAAGCGATATTCACGGTGATTTAGAACATCTTGGAAAGCTGGAGGGTGAGTTTAAAAAGGCGGACGCTGTTTTGTTTGCGGGTGACTTTGCAAAATTTGGTGAACCCGAGACTGCTGAGCCTGTACTGGAAAAGCTTTGCTCCATGCACAATACGATTTTTTCTGTGATTGGAAACTGTGATGAGCCTGATTTTATTGGCAACATAGAGGCTAAGGACATTAGCGTGCAGAAGAGCCTTGTTCAGTTTGAAGGGCTTTGCATTGCGGGTAGCGGTGGCGGCTTGCCTTTTGGTGGTGCTGCAAATGAGCGTGAAGATGCAGACCTTGCCACCGACTTTAATATCCTGACCGAGCAGGGGTCTTGCGAATGGGACAACCTTGTTGCCATTATGCACAATCCGCCAAAGGACACCGACTGCGACAAGATTAGCGCCGGCATTCATGTTGGAAGCGAATCTTTGAGGGCTTTTGTTGAGCAGTACAAACCGCTTGCCGTTGTTACCGGTCACATTCACGAGAGCGTGGCTGTGTGCAAAATTGGGAATACAACAGTTATAAACCCCGGTGCCCTTATGGAAGGAAGGTACGGCTGGCTTGAAGTTTGCAAAGATGGCGGTGCTTGGCAGGTAAAGAATGCTGAGCTTTGTTCCCTCTAGAAAGTGCCTTTTAGCATAGAGACTTATTTTTTCTTTGCGGCCTGCTTGTCCATCTTTGCGATTGTGCGCTTTTGTATGCGGATTTGCCGCTTTTGCGACCGGGTCACTCTTTTGCGGATTTCCGGGGTAAGGCGGCGCTTCATAAAGAAGAGGTAGGCCAATACTCCTGCAAACAAACACATGGAAAGCACTATTACGGCACCCATCCATGGAGACTTTTGCCATGGGAGCGGCACGTTGATTCCAAAGTAGCTTGTTATGAGGGTTGGCAGGACAAGTACCAGGTTCCAGCCTGTCATTGTCTTCATAACGATGTTCAGGTTGTTGCCCAAAACCGTGGAGAATGCATCGTTCATGCCGGCCATGATGTTGGTGTAGGTGTCTACCATTTCCATAGCCTGCCTGTTGTCTATTTCCACATCGTCCAGCCAGTCCTGGTCCTCGTCGTCCAGCTTCAAAAGCTTGGTCTTGCGCAGCTTCTCCAAAAGCATCTGGTTGCTTTTGAGCGATGTTGCAAAGTAAACAAGTGACTTTTGTATGTTTAAAAGCTGAATGAGCTCATGGTTTTGAACCGACTGCAGCATTTCGTTCTGAATGGTTGTTGCGCGGCGGTTGAGTTCCTTTAGGTAGCGCAGGAACATTATGTCTGCACGTGCCATAAAGCGGATTGTTACGGCAGGAAAGTCGTTAAAGGAAAGGTCCTTGATTCTGTTGGCGGAAAAGTCGCGCAAAACTTCGCAGTCTGTCCAGCAGATTGTTATGAAGAGGTTTCCTTTTATGATGATTCCAAGCGGTGTGCAGAAGTAGCTTATGTCATCCCCTGGGGAGAATACCGGAAGCCTTACGATTGCAAAGGTATAATCAAAGTCTTCGTTGTAGTCAATGCGGGAAAGTTCGTCCGGGTCCAGTGCGTCCAGCATGTTTTCCGGGTCGATTTTGTATTTTTCTTCAAGTTCGGAAATGTCGTCACGGGTAACGGAGCGTGCGTCCACCCAAATTTTTGAGTGTCGGTTGAGCTCGCTTTCTTCTTTTTCTACAAGTTTGCCGTCTTCCTGCTGCCAGTATTTTATCATATTCAGCCTGCCTCTTTTCTTTGGTTCAGGCGCGGTTGGCAGAAAAAATCAAAGGATGATTTGTGCTTTATTTAACCGGAGGCCTGTTTGCTCGAATGAGCCGTGTTGATGATAACCGGAACTACTGCCGCTATCCACTTTCCGCCTCCGAATCTTTGGAATCTTGAAGTTTAACAAACTTTTTGTAGTTATAGCAGAAAACGGGAAAAAAATCAAGTGCAAGTAGAAATGAACCAAAGAACTCAGTTTTGTGTTCCGCTGCACACAAAACGGAGTTCTTTGGAAATGAATATGATTTCTACTTGCTTTACATAAAAAAAGAACCTGTTCCGAAGTGAGTTTTCTGAACAGGTTCTTGCTTTGTTTGTAAACTGAGAAAAGCCTTGGGTTACGGGAGGTTCTTTAGCAACTTTGTCATGTACAGCTCTATGTAGTGCTTTAGTGCCGGGTGGTTCTTTACCTTCATGAGTGCCGGGCTGTCTACGAGTGACTGTGCAAGGCTGTCTACGCGTTCAATGGTGAAATTCTCGCTCTTGAAGGTGCGGAGAATCTTTCTTGTGTAGTCGCGGATAAGGGTGTTTACG
>JAILHV010000069.1 GCA_024695625.1 Treponema sp. | reverse complement strand
GGACGGAAAGACTGTTTTCCTTGTTGAAGGAGCTGAATTTGCCGCGTCCCAGCTTAAGAATAGACGTGAAGGGGCTGTTCTTTTGGGCGGCTGCTGCGGAACAAACCCCACGCATATCCGCGCAATGATAGAAAGTATTTCTAAAGATGAATCTTCTGGTGTTAGCAGAATGTCCGGCGGTGAAAGCGGTAAGTCTAGTGACAAGTCTCGTGGAGATGGCAAAGAAGAAATTCCTCTTACGGACGGCGTTAACGCAACCTACGTATGTTCCTACAACAAAAGCCAGCAGATTGGCGGAAGCTTTGGCCCTGTAATAATCGGTGAGCGCATAAACCCAACCGGAAAAAAGAAGTGCAAGGAAGCGCTTACTGCAGGAGACATGCAGTTCTTTATAAACGAAGCGGAAAGCCAGCTAAGCCAGGGTGCCCACCTTTTGGACGTGAACGTAGGTTTGCCAGGCATTGACGAAGCGGACATGATGGTTCGTGCGGTAAAAACAATCCAGTCAACATTCAACGTGCCACTCCAGCTGGACTCAAGCGAAGCGGCAGTTTTGGAAAGAGGCTTAAGGAACTACAACGGAAAGGCTTTGGTAAACAGCGTAAACGGCAAGCAGGAAGTTATGGACAAGGTCTTCCCCATCGTTCAGCATTACGGTGGATGCCTTGTTGCCCTTTGCATAGACGAGGGTGGAATTGCCCCCACCGCAATGGGACGCGTTGCTGTTGCAGAAAAAATAATTGCAGAAGCCGCCAAATACGGAATCCCTGTCCGCGACATTTTTATAGACACGCTTACCCTTACCGTAAGCTCGGAGCAAAAGACGGCACTGGAAACTGTACGCGCCATCCGCATGCTAAAAGAAAAATACGGAAGCCAGGGCTTGCAGTTTGTGCTTGGCGTTAGCAACATAAGCTTTGGTCTTCCAAGACGAGACATAATGAACAGCCGCTTTTTTACGCTTGCACTTGATGCAGGTCTTACAGGCTGCATTGCAAACCCTGCCAGCGCACAAATGATGGACACTTTCCGCGCATACCGTGCGCTTGCCTGCTACGACGAAAATTCACTCGACTACATCCAGACATACACTGGTTCCGTTGACCCCTCATCTGCAAAGGCAAGACAGGCAATTCTGGAAGAGGCTGTTGCGGACGGAACAATTTCCATCTGCCTGAACACAGGAAGCGGAAGCACTTCATTTAAGTCTGCGGGACTTTCTGCTGGCGGTCAGACAAATCAAGGTTCGAGTCAAGATTCAGATCAAAAAAAAAAGCCTGACGGAGTAAAAAAAAAGACAGGGAATAATCCGCTTGAAGACAACCTTATAACCATCATAGAAAAAGGCTTTAAGGAAAAGGCTGCATCTGCAACCGAAGAGCTTTTAAAATCGGAAGCTCCTGTAAACGTAATAAACAACTGCATAGTTCCGGCACTGGACAATGTTGGAAAGGACTTTGAAACCGGAAAAAAATTCCTCCCACAGCTTTTACTTAGCGCAGAAACCGTAGGAAATTCATTCGGAAAAATAAAAGAGACACTTGCCGCAAGTGGTGCGGAAGAAGAAAGCAAGGGTACGATTGCGATTGCCACCGTATACGGAGACATTCACGACATTGGAAAGAACATTGTAAAAGCCATGCTGGAAAACTACGGCTACACTGTCATTGACCTTGGAAAGAACGTTCCCTACCAGACCGTAATCGACACAGTCTTGCAGAACAAAATAAAGCTGCTTGGACTTAGTGCCCTTATGACAACAACCGTCGCCAACATGGAAGAGACAATAAAACTTTTGCACAAGGCCTTAAAAGATGCGGGTGAAGAGTGCAGGGTTATGGTTGGGGGTGCAGTTCTTACCGCCGACTATGCAGAAAAAATCGGAGCTGACTACTACGCAAAGGATGCCATGGAATCTGTTGCTATTGCTAAAGAGGTGTTTGGAAAATGAGCGGAATGTATCCTTTTCGCAGGGGAATTGTAAAAGAGCCTTCTGCAAAACGTGTTCAGAAAGTGTGCTGCAAAAGCATCAATTCCTTTTGCCCTGTATCTCCCTGGTTCCTTTTGCCGCTGAGCCCCTTCAGCTGCATCACGTCCTTTAGGCTGGTCTTTGGTTCCGTAATAGGAAAATTCTTTGCGCCTCTTTACCTAAGAAAAATAAAACTAATCAGGTGGCCTGTAAAACACGTTGACCACGAACTGGACGAAAAGGTTCCCTTCCGTTCGGACACCGTAAAGTGCTACATGGATTTTATAAACATCTGGATCCGCCCGCTCAACATGCTGCTCCACCGTTACGGCTGGCTGCAGGGTTCAAGGCATTGCGCCGAATTCATGCGCTACCTAATAAAGACCTACACCTATGCGCTAAAAATTTACAGGCACTGCATGACCACAACCTACCGCACTCCCTGCGACCAAAAACAGGTAAAAAAACTCCGTGCCGCAGACCCGCACTATTGCTGCGTTCCAAGCCTGCACATTTCCATCGTCTGCCTCTGCTTTAGCTTTTACAAAATGCTCTTTGACCGCGAGAACTTTACCTTCATGGAAAAACAAAGGTGGAACTGGGAGCTTTATTCCCGCGCGGTAGAAATTGGCGAGACCGTCCTTTACCTTAAGCAGCACAGCGTAAACTGCATACCCGCCGCCCTCTACATGCTCACCCGCCTTGCACCGGAACTTTTTACCGCAAGCGATGCCGTACGTTTTGTGAACGACCTTTTCCAAAAGGCAGAAGACGTTACCGAAAAAGACAAGGGCGAAATCCGAAGCCACATAATTTTTATGTACGAGCGTTTCCTCTTGGAAGGCACTACGGAAGACGACTGGACTATTCCAATAACGCGCTGGCTTGATGCCTACGAAGCCTACACTCCATCTTACGCAAAATAATTTTTTTCTTGCGGCGCTTTTATATGCTAGGGGCTTTCCGCCATTCCGCTTTCGCTTCAGCCGCTTCCCTCACTCCCTTGCGGTCGTTCAGTCCAGTGGCCGCCTACGGCGTGGCTCCAATCCCTGCCGTGCTTGCCTAAAAAAATCCCTCCATGGATTTTTTTTAGGATTACAGATTTACAATCAAATCTGCATGTTGCTAAGTCGCCTTCCATGGCTTTATATTGATTGGCAAGCAACACCACAATGTGCTACAAACCAGTCATGTCGAACCACGGCCCGATAATCTGCTAAAAATATTCCCTAAGCTTTCCGTACACAAGCTTAAAATTTTTTGCGATAAAAAAAACTGTAAGGCCTGTAAGCAGTATTTCTATGTTAAATCTGATACCTTCGGTTATCTGGTTTATGGCACTGAGGTATAGTGCTACTTTAGGAATGTCCCTGTTCATTTCTCCATACAGGCTGACCGTTTCGAAAAGAGACTTGCCGCCAAAAATCACTGCAACAAAAGACACAAATGCAAAAACTATTGAAAGCAGAAAATAAATTTTAATTATCTTCAGGTAGCTTCTGAACTTCATTTGTTCTTTTCCATAAACTTAGCGAAGACCTGACCGATTCCCCAAAAGAGAAATCCTGTAAGAACGTTGCCTAAGACTGCTACGATATGCTGGACTTGTGATACAGTAATTGTTCCCTGCTCCAAAAAGGTTGCCGCAAAACTCAAGAATCCAGTTGCAATGCTTGCCCCAATGAATATTACGCTCAGAACCTTTATGTATTTTGGTACGTCAAACTTTTGCAGCTTGTCTGTATTCTTTGCCTCGATTTCTTTTTCTTCTATTTCCTTTTCTTCCATAATAACTATCTCCCTGTTACGCTTTTTCTAGCTTTGTCTTTGCACTTGATTTAAAAAGCCTTGCCGTGTTGATTGCTATGACGATTCCGCAGAGAATTAGGGATATTGTGCAGTTCTTGATGATTTCTGCCCTTGCTTCTTCTTCTTTTAATACTGTGCTTACGGTGTATTTTATTATCTCGGTTAAAGGCACTCCCTTTACGGACGGATCTTTTAGAATCTCTTTTACGATGCAGGCTACGTAGCTTACGAATGTTCCTGCAATTGTGTAGAAGATGCTGGAGAGTGAAATTATTAGTATGCCAATTTTGTCAAGCTTGCCCTTTGCCCAAGTGTATCCCTTTTGCGCAAGGAAAAAATATACAATTCCGGATACTGCTGCAATTCTTCCCAGCATAAAGAAAATGTAGGTTAAGAAAATTCCCGGGATGGGGAAGGTGAGTGCGCCAAGCAAGCCCTGGATGTAGTTGTTGGGTTTTAGGCTTTCTTCTTCGTAGGCCCTTTCAATGTCGCTTTCTATTTTTTTTGCGCAGAATGGACACAGGGGAAGCGGTATTCCGTCTATGTTGTAAATTTCAAGTTCTGAATCTGCCTGGCAATCTTTTCCTGTGCACTTTGGTTTTTCTTCGGGGTATTTTTCCTTGATGTAGTTTGCAATGTCCTGAACTACTTCCTTTATCTTTTCAATTTTGAATGGAAGGAAATATTCTGCAAAAACGATTTGTGCTTCAAAGGCATCTCCCTCATCAAAATCTATGCTCTTTGCATAGCCCTTCTTTTTCCACGAAAGAATTTTCTCCTTGTCGCTTTGCTCAATTTTGCAGGGGAAAATCATCTGTACAATCTTCTTGTTCTTTCCGTCTGCCATAATCACGTATGTGTTATGAATGAATCCGTAAAAATACGTTCCGTTGTTGGCAAATCCAAATTCGCCTGCCAATTTTCTTAATCCTGGAAAAGTCATTTCTCTCTCCTTTTAATTTGCTAGTGTTTTCTTTTGTTTTTGAAGGATGTAGCTGTATAAATGCCTTACTTTTTCTTCGCCGTTTTTGTATCTTCTGATTGCAGACAGGTTCTCGCCGGAAAGCTCAAAGTTTATGTTCAGTCTGGCGTTGGGGTTTTTCTTTAGGAGCTGTTCGGTAAAGGAAATTAGTTCTTCAACCTCGGGGCTTCCCATTCCAAATCCGTTCCACAAATCAAGGCTTTTGCCTTCTGCGTGGACTATGAATTTTGGCTCGGCAGATTGTTTTTTGCTTTTGCCTACTTCAAGACAAAAATCAACGCTGTCTACGGTATGCCACTGAATAAGTTCTGTTTTTAGGCTAAAGAATTTTTTGTGGTAGATGCCTTGGTCGCGTACCCTTATGTTGTAGAAAATGCTAAAGACAAAGAAGACGAGGGCTGCAATTTCCAGTACGATGCAAAGAGCCATGTCCCTTTCGTAAGAGCCAAGGCTGTACCTTCCACCCCTGTAGTTTTCTTTTGAATCTACTATTAGTGCAAAGAATTTGTTCATTCCAAAAAGCAGTGAAAAGACCGCCTTAAGAATGTAGTATGAAATTGGAATCCAAAGTACAAAGCCTGTGAGCGAAAAGATGTGGCACCCTATTGGCGCAAACATCAGCTCACCCTTCTTTATCCCAAACAGCACCTTCATAATAGCCACATATTTATCCATTAAAAACAGCATGACAAATACCATCTGTGCGCAATAAACAATCAGGAAAAAAATAAAAATCACTATTTGAGAAGAACTTCGTCTTTGAGCTTTATTAATATAGTACATGATAAATCCTCTCTGGTCACCGCTTTGTGCGCCTGTAGCAGCTCAGGGGCTGTAGAAGTTTATGCACCAGCTTTTACAGATCCCGAATCAAGTTCGGGATGACGGTTGGCATTGCTGCACCCCCACCCTCTATGGCTTGATATTGTATGGCAAGAAAAAAAAACTATTGTAAACCGAGGGGTTCTTAGGGGCTAGCCCCTA
>JAILHV010000068.1 GCA_024695625.1 Treponema sp. | reverse complement strand
TCAAGCAAAGAACCTGACGATTTTCCCCACAGCAAATTTAGCCAAGCTGATTTCTGTTCAAAGAGAAATCCAATTGATTTTCTAAAAATGCTCCTTAATGCAAACGGATAGTTTTTCTATGAGCAAAAAAAAAGAAATGAGCCAAGAGGAAATAGAAAAAATCAAGGAACGCTACTCTCACGCAGAGTTACCGCCGGTAAAAAACTGGCTTTCCTACATTTATTTTAACCTTTTGAAAATTTTCTGCTTTACTCTTTTTGGAACAGGCGCAATTCTTATAGCATTATTTATTGAACCAATAGTCTTTCTTTGCGGAAGAAAAAAATTCAAATGCCGGACAAGAAAAATCATTTCGGCAACATTCACTTTTTTCATCAACCTGATGAGCATTACAGGCGGCAGCAAATATAAATTCCACGGCAAGGAAAAGTTGCAGAATGCAAAAGGAAAAATCATTGTAGCAAACCATCCTTCCTACATCGATGTCATCTATCTTATTTCCTGCATCAAAAATGCCGACTGCATAATCCGCGGGACCATTGCAAAGTCTATTTTTGCGGGAGTGGCAAGGCCTCTTTACATTTTGAACACAGTTGGCAATCAGGAAATGCTAGACCTTTCAAAAGAGTCATTGGAATCTGGCGCAAACATCATCATCTTTCCAGAAGGAACACGCACTCCAAGGCACGGAACAAACCAATTCAAAAGGGGAGCTGCCAGAATTGCCTTAAACGCAAGCTGCGGAATCATTCCTGTCTACATTGGAGGAAGCGACAAATACGGTCTTGGAAAATACGACCCTCCCTTGTCCTATCTGCATGAAGGACACTATGTTTACGACATACATATTCTGGATGAAATAAAAATCGATGAATATAAAAACATGGAAGCCCAGATTGCGGCCAGAAGGCTTACGGAAAGAATTCACAAGGAAATTGCAGACACAGCCATGGCCGTTGACGGAAGGATTGTTTAGGAATGAAAAAGTTTGTATTCGTCTTTATTCTTTTTGGATTAACATTTTTTTCTTTTGCAAAAGCCCAGGCAAAAAATCATGGTGTAAAAAAACACACAGTCTATATTTGGAGCGGAATAAAATCCATGCGGGGGGAAAGGGTTCTTATGGAAGTGAACATTCCAGAAAACCCAAAGGGAACAGCCGTAATAATCTGCCCCGGTGGCAGCTACCATCACCTTGGCATTTTTAACGAGGGAAGGACAAGCGCAAAGTGGTTCAATTCAAATGGGGTTACCACATGCCTTTTATGGTACCGCGTGGCAAAAAACAACTACCACTACCCCGCACAAATGCAGGACATTCAAAGGGCAATTCAGCTTGTTAGGGAAGACCCTTATTTTTACAAGGCAAACAAGGTTGGCGTAATAGGATTTTCTGCCGGTGGACACCTTGTAGCATGGAGCGGAATGTTCGGAGGAAGGACAAACGAGCTGGAAAAAATCGGAATAAAAACAAGTGCAAAACTTACGCCTGACTTTGTTATTCCTGTATACCCGGTTGTTTCCATGCAGGATGACATTGGCCACAAGTGGAGCAGAAAAAGTCTTATTGGAGAAAATCCTTCCCAGCAAAAAAAAGATTTGTTTTCCCTGGAGCTTCAAGTGCCAAAGGACATGCCGCCAACATATCTTGTTGCCTGCAAGGATGACCCTGTTGTGCTTTTTGAAAACAGCGTAAGGCTTAGCAAGGCTCTGGAAGAAGCAGGCGCAGATTTTGTCTTTAAGCAATATCTAGAAGGCGGCCACGGCTTTGGAATGGTAAATAACAAATTCCTAAAAAAATACCACTGGAACGAGGAACTAAAGGAATGGCTTGTGGCCAAAGGCTTTATGTAAAAGCCTAAAGCCTTACAGGGACTCTACTTTTGTCCAATTCAGTTTTTATGCTTCCCACGGTGTATTCACCTGAATGAACCATGCTTGCAATAAGGGCAGCATCGGCATTTCCTTGCGTAAGAACTTTTTCCAGGTGCTCAACTTTTCCGCCGCCACCGCTTGCAATTACAGGAACAGGAACATTGTCCGCAATCAGTTTTGTAAGCTCAATGTCGTAGCCGTTTCTTGTTCCGTCCGCATCCATTGAATTCAAAACGATTTCGCCCGCGCCAAGTTCAACGCCACGCTTTGCCCATTCAAGGGCATCAAGTCCTGTGTCCACGCGGCCACCGTTTATTGTAGTGCCAAAACCGCTCGGCTTTGAAGCATCCCTTCTAACGTCCATGCCAAGAACTATGCACTGGTTTCCAAAAATTCTTGCGCCCTCGCTTATAAGTTCAGGATGCTTTACAGCCTGGGAATTAAGCGAAACTTTTTCGGCACCGGCAAGGATTGTTGAACGGATGTCGTCCAAAGTTCCAATTCCTCCGCCAACGCAGAAGGGGATGAATATTTTTGATGCCACGCGGGAAATAAGGTCTAGGATTGGGCCCCTTCCCCTTGCGCTTGCCATTATGTCGTAGAAGACAAGTTCGTCTACACCCTGGCTGTAGTATTCAGCGGCCATGTCTACAGGATCGCCTATGTCTATATTGTTCTGGAATTTTACGCCTTTAGTAGTACGGCCGTCTTTTACGTCAAGGCAGATGATGATTCTTTTCTTTAGCATTGGGCACCTCCCTTTAAATCTGATGCCAAGTCGGACAAAACATAATTGCGCAAAATGGCAAGTCCCGGTTTTCCTGATTTTTCCGGGTGGAACTGGCAGGCAGAAATATTGTCCTGTTCCACGATTGCGGGAACCATGGTACCGTAGTGGGCATATCCCTTTATAACTTCGGGCGAGTCAGGCTGAATTACATAGGAATGTACAAAATAAAAATCTGTCTTGTCGGCAACACCTTCTACAAGCTTCGTGCCACCGTTGCAGAAGGTTACGTCGTTCCAACCCATGTGGGGAACTTTTAGCGCATTGTGCAAAAGTGCAGATTCCCTGCATTCATCTTCATTTGGGCCGCGCTCCTTCCAAAGGGTTTCAAAGTGGCGGATTACCCCGGGAACAAGCCCCAGGCATTTTGTGTTGCTTTCTTCTGATTCATCAAAAATTATCTGGGCACCAAGACAAATTCCAAGAAGCTTCTTTTTGCTTTTTACCCAGTCCTTAAGGAAAGAGTCAAAGCCAGTTTCCTTTAGCTGCTGCATGGCATAAGCCGCTTCGCCTACACCGGGAAAGATAATCCTGTCTACATTTTCCAAATCCTTAGGATTCTTAGAAAGGACATACGGAGCCTTTAAATATGCAAGAGCCCGCTCAACACTTTTTATGTTTCCGGCATTATAATCTACGATTCCAGTCATATTGCAATTTTACCGACTGAAACACAAGGTGTCAACCGCAAACATGGAAGTCAGTTTCAGGTGAAGCTCCCAGTCAAATCCGTCTGAAAACCCGCGGTGTCGCGGAATAGGAAATTAAACTCGCTACGCTCGTTCCGCTCCAATGCGTGTTTTCAGCCGGCTTTGACTTCCGCTTCACCCGAAACTGACTTCCTGTTGCTTTGCATAAAAAGTGTCGTAAAAACTGATTTCTATGACTACAAGTACGCATTGAAAAGTAACTGTATTTCCATTAAAATAAGGATAAGAGTTTAAGGAAGAAATTATGTCTGGTAACACTTTTGGTGAGATTTTTAGGGTAACGACTTTTGGAGAGAGTCATGGAGCTGGACTGGGATGCATTGTAGACGGCGGCCCGGCCGGGAATGAATGTGACGCGGATTTTTTGCAGAGCGAGATG
>JAILHV010000041.1 GCA_024695625.1 Treponema sp. | reverse complement strand
ATTTCTTTAGGGTCTTCATAAAAGTTCCTTGTGCCTTAAAATTCCTTATGCCTTGAAGGAGTCGAGTCCTGCAAAGTCAAGAGTTGCAAAGTAGTCTTCCACCGTTTCCCTTCTGCGGATCTGCATTACGGAACCGTCGCTTCTAAGCAAAAGTTCACCTGCGCGGAGTTTACCGTTGTAGTTGAATCCCATGCTTCTTCCGTGGGCACCTGCATCGTGGATTATAAGCAAATCTCCCCTGTCAATCTTTGGAAGTGAACGCTGAACCGCAAACTTGTCGCAGTTTTCACAAAGGCTTCCGGTAACGTCGTAAACGTGGTCAGCAGGGGCATCCTCTTTTCCGCTTACCGTTATTCCGTGCCATGCTCCGTACATTCCAGGCCTCATCAGGTCTGCCATACAGGCATCGCAACCAATATAATCCCGGTAGATGTGCTTTTCGTGGATAGCCGTAGTTACAAGCCAGCCGTAAGGGCCAGTGATTGGTCTTCCGCATTCAAAGCTTATGCCCATGGGGTCAAGGCCAGCGGGAACAATCATGCTGTCGTAGAGCTTCCTTATTTCTTTTGCAACGTATTCAAGGTCAACTTTCTTCTGCTCAGGCTTGTAGGGAATTCCAACGCCGCCGCCAAGGTCAACAAATTCTATGTTAACGCCAACTTCCTTCTGAACAAGGAGAACCATGTCAAATACGATTCTTGCAGTGTCCGCAAAGAAGTCTGCATTCAATTCGTTTGAGGCAACCATGGTGTGGAGGCCAAAATGCTTTACCCCGTACTTTTTGCAAAGCTTGTAGCCTTCAATCATCTGTTCTTTTGTAAGACCGTACTTTGCTTCTTCCGGCTTACCGATTATTGAATTTCCGCCGTGCTTTTCTGAGCCGGGGTTGTAGCGGAAGCATACCGTGTCTGGAAGACTTCCGCCCAGGGCATTGCGCACAAATTCAACGTGGGTCAAGTCGTCAAAGTTGATGATGTTTCCCTGCTTTGCCGCAAGAACAAATTCCTCTGCCGGAGTGTCGTTGCTCGTGAACATAACGCGGTGGCCGGTCATGCCGCTCTTCTGGGCAAGAATCAGTTCTGGAAGGCTTGAACAGTCTGCACCGCATCCTTCCTTTTCCAAAATGCGCAGGATGTAGGGGTTGGGGCAAGCCTTTACCGCAAAAAACTCGCGGAATTTTGGGAAGATAGAAAATGCCTTTGTAAAGTAGCGGATGTTTTCTACAATGCCTTTTTCGTCATAAAGATAAAATGGCGTGGGATATTTTTTTACAAGCTCCTTGAGCTTTTCGTTGTTTAATGGAAATGTATTCATAGCGCATATTATGCCATTTCTATTGAATTTTTACAATATTTAGGGTAGCTTTTATTTGGGTAGCTTTTTTTATTTGGACGGTAGTTTTTTTTGCTCTACCAGTTTGCCTTTTGGCTAACTCGACCGTCAGTCACTTTGCGTCACCGCCGTTCCGGGGTTTCGCCTTTCGGCTCCATTGCCTACGGCAACGCACTTCGTGCGCCCCTCCATGGCGGCGTAGGTTGCTTTTGATAAAAAAATTGTAAACTGTTTGGAGTTTATTTGGAGAAGAGTATGTTTATAAGAAAAAAGTTTTACAAAGCCTTGGGCGTCTTTTTTGCAGCGGCATTTGTCTTCTGCACAAATTCGTTGGCAAAAGAAACTGTTTCAAGTGCAAAGGCTTCATCTGGGCAAAATGTTTCCCTACAAAAGGCAACCCTTACCAAAGAAAAGCCCCGCATGTTCTGGAAGATTAGCGGTGTGGACAAAAACGGAAATCCTTCCGCTGTATACATTCAGGGAACGATACACGTTGGCTCCAAAGAACTATATCCTTTGGACAAGGAAGTTCTCGATGCCTTTAACAATGCAGACATTATAGCCGGGGAAATTTCATCAGAAGACATGAGCAAGATTCAGCTCTATTCCATGCGCCTTGTTCAGGAAAGCTTTGTAAAAGCTGGCGGAAAAAAAGTCAGTGACCACCTTAGCGCGGAAGAAGTTGAGGCATTAAAGTCCCTTCTTGGAAGTTCCCAGGCCTTTGCCATGATTGACGGAGCAGAGCCTTGGGTTGCCGCACTGACGTTATTGGGACTGACCGTTCAGGAAACAACGGATCTTACCGCAGAATATTCACTCGACAGCTACTTCCTAAAGCTTGCCAATGATTCTTCCCGCAAAGTTGCAGGCCTGGACGACATTCAGGTTCAGCTTGACATACTTACCTTTGGAACTTACGAGCAGCAGCTTACCATACTAAAATCATCCATAAAAGAGTGTTCCGACGAAAAGTCAATGGAAGAAACAAAGGCGGAACTCAAGGCCCTTTACGATGCCTATCTTGCAGGCGACGTTGAAAAGCTTGCCTCCATCTCGGATGCTTCAAATGAAAGCGACATTGCAGAATACGGTGACTTTGGTGAGGAATACCAAAAGCTGGTCTACGACAAGCGCAACGAAGACTGGGCAAAAGACATAAAGGAATTTTTGGAAAATGGCGGAAGCACCTTCATCTATGCAGGAGCAGCCCACTGGGTTGGAAAGAATTCCGTCTTTGAATATCTGCGCAAACAGGGCACAATCGAGTGAGTGTTAGGCTTAGGCTCGCAGTACTGCTTGGCTTACTGGCAGTTCTCTTTGCAGCAACGTCTTGCCGTTCGCTTTCACAAGCAGCCTCCCGTCTTTTTGGATACGATACTCCCCTGCTGGAAAAAGAAGAGGAAAGAATGCTCTGGAGAATCCGGGGCTACAACTCGCAGGGAAAGAAATTTACCGTATACATTCAGGGAACAATCCACGTTGGGGACGAAAGGCTTTACCCTCTGGAAAAAAGGGTGCTAAAGGCATTCCGTGCTTCGGACAGGATAGTTGCAGAGCTTAGCGCTTCCGACCTGGAAAAATTTTCTGATGAACTAAGGGAAAGAACCACCCACAGTTTTTCCAAGGCAGAGGGGCGGGTGGTTACAAAAAATCTTACCGCAGAGGAAAAGGAAAAACTCCGCCTTATACTGGACCAGGAGACGATTGATTTTCTTACCCTCCTTGAACCCTGGTGCATGATACTTGCCCTCTGTTCTTCCCCCCAAGCCCAGTCGGAACTTTCGGCAGATTTTTCACTGGACGAATATTTTGCCAAGTTTGCAAAAAAAGAAAACAGGGAAATCCTTGGCCTTGAAACTTTGCAGGAGCAGCTGGATTCCATTAGTGGTGGAACTTACGATGAACAGCTTTTGCAGCTAAAGGAAATCCTTGAAGGAATAGACGCAGAAAAATTCAAGGAAGAGATGAATTCTGCCGCAAAGAATCTTTACGAAGCATATCTTTCCGGAGACCCAAAAAAACTTGCGGAACTTACAAGCGAAGACGAACGCAACGAAAAGTGGGCAAAAAGAATCCTCTCTTATATTGAGATGGGTGGAACTACTTTTGTGTACGCCGGGGCTGCCCACTGGGTTGGAGAAAAATCCGTCTTTGCCTACCTTGAAGACTGGGGCGCGGTTCGACTTCGTTCACCAACCGTGGTTCGACAGACCGCTGGAAGCTGCGCTGCGGGTTCACCGGAACTACCTCAAGATTCGGGGTCAAAGTAAACTTCAATGTGGAATTTGAATTCATCGTCTTCCATGGAAAGCATGTCTTGCAATGAAAAAGTCTTGCTCTGGAAAAAGACTGAATTAACATAGTAGCAGACCGGTATGTTCTTAAATTCCGGGCGGTCAAAAATGTCCGTGTTCCAGTTTACGTCCTTTCCCAAAAAGAGTTGGTTGGCACGGTCTTCAATTTTCTGGTGGGAAGCGTAGATGTTCCTCTGTCCTTTTATTCCGTATTCGCAGAGGTAGTGCATCTGCTCGGGGCTTGCATCGCTTAGGTCCCCGTGCGGCTCGTACAAAAGGGAGCCTTCTATTATATAGTCCTTGTAAAGTTCGATTCCCTTTTCGGCACCTGAGTCAAAGTCCTGCTTTAGAATCTGCACCTTGTCGTAGAGGCTGTTCATCTTCCTGTTTATTTCTAGAATCAGATCCTTGATTTTTTCCGTGTTCATGGGAGTCCAGATAAAGGCCTTGTTCAACCTAAAAAAACGGTCTTCCAGTTCCTGCCGGATATTTTCCGGGATCTGCTCAGAAATGAATTCACTTTCCCCTTTCATTTGCCTATCTCCAGCGGTATTATACCCTGCGGAGTAAAGTCACCCCTCAGCGCACCGAATATCGCCTGGTATGAATATGAAGACCAGCTGTAGCCGCAGAGGATTGTGTCTGCAAAGTCAAAGTCGTTCAGTATGTAAACCGGCGACATGGTGGAAAGTATGATAATGCGCTTCCTTGAATTCCTAAGCCTCTTTGCGATTGATGCCGAATGCGCGTCGAATACGTTTATGATGATTGTGTCGTATGCGGATGCCACGCTTGTGATGTTGGCAGCGTTCCATTCGTTAAGGTTGCTCTGGTCCTCCGCAAGGCCGTATGCAAAGTAGTAGGAGTCTGCCCCCTGGTAGCGTTTTTTTCCCTCCCGCAGAAAGTCCACGAAGGGGCCTGCTACCAGCACTTTGCCACCATCTTGGTTTTTAAAGGGAAACTCGCTTCCTTTTTTGTATACGCTGATTGAGCGGCATGCCTGTGAAAGGAAGAACTTTTGTCCGTCACGGTCTGGAATGAGGGAGTCTATCTTTGATTCGTCTGGGTAGAGAGGTGCGTAGTTTTCGCTTTTAAAGTAGTTGAGCTTTGCCAGAATCACTCTGTAGGCTGCGTCCTTTACCCTTGCGCGGAAGGCTTCCTCTGTATTCATCTTGCTTATGTTCTGGGTCCAAAGGCTGTCGCCAAGTCCCGCTGTGGAAGAGGAAAGAATTATGTCGTTGCCGGCTTCAATTGCCATGGTAACAGCCCTGCTGAGGGTTCCTGCAAATGCCCAGGCTCCGTACATCATCATATCGTCGGTGATTACAAGTCCGTCGTAGCCCATCTCGCCGCGGAGTATGTCGGTAAGCATTTTTTTGGAAAGGCTTGCCGGGTTCCTGTCTATCTGGGGGAACATAAGGTGGCCGCTCATTATGGCGGGAATCCTTGCCTTTATAAGGTACTCAAAAGGCTTTAGTTCGCGGGAAACAAGGGTGTTGTAGTCAATCTGAATTTCGGGAAGCTTTCCGTGGCTGTCCAGGCTTGTGTCTCCGTGGCCGGGGAAGTGCTTGGCTGTTGGAATTACGCCGGCGTCTATTGAACCCTGTGAAAATGCCTCTCCCAGTATTCCTGCCTTGTCTGCGTCGGGGCCAAAGGAGCGGGAGCCGATTATGGTTGAGTCAAGGTTTGTGTAAAGGTCAACCGAGGGCGCAAAGTTCATGTTGATTCCAAGCGCGCTTATTTCCTTGTTTATATAATAGGAAGAATAATATGCGTCCATGGGGTAGCCGGATGCACCTATTGCCATGTTGCCGGGTGTCTCCGAAGTTGTTCCCTTTACGTGGCGAATCCAGCCTCCCTCTTGGTCTGTTGCAACAAAAAGCGGAATCTTGTAGGGACGTGCCGCTGCCTCTGTCTGAAGCATTTTTATTACCCTAGCAACCTGGTGAATGTTGTCCGTGTTCCAGCCAAAGACCTTTACGCTGCCAAGTCCCCTCTGGGAAACCCACTGGTGCAAAAGGGCATTTGGTTCTGCACCGGCCCAGCCGAACATGAGTATCTGCGAAAGAAGCTCCGTGTTGTCCATGCGGTCCACAAGGGCCTGGGCAAGAACGTCGTTGTCTGCCTTTGTCCAAAAGTCGATTTTTTTTGGAAGCTTTGAGGCAAGGAGTTCCCTTTCCTGATCAGAGTGAAGGAGGGTCTGTGCCGCTATGCTAGCAGATGCAGGCTTTGCCACGGGATTTTTTTGCAGCAGGTCAACCGACTGGCTTTTTACAGAGGATGAAAAAAATATGAGCGATGCAAGAATCACCGAGGAGCGGGGGAGTTTCATTTATATTCTTCCCCGCGTATTTTCCTTATGAACTTTTGCGCGGAATTTGCGGCGATTGCACCGTCTGCACATGCGGTAACAACCTGCCTAAAGCTTTTGGAACGCACGTCGCCCGCTGCGTAAAGACCAGGAACAGAAGTTTCCATGTCTTCGTTTGTGATTATGTAGCCGCCCTCGTCCTTTTGCAGGGTGGAAAGCAAGTCTGTCTTTGGAAGCATGCCAACGGAAACAAAAAGCGCATCAGTTTCCAGCACAGACTTTTCTCCGGTAATAGTGTCCGTAAGCTCTACGGAAGAAACCTTTGTGTCTCCAAAAACAGCCGTAACGCTTGAGTTGAATTTTACCGTGATTGCCGGGTTTGAAAGTACCCTTTGGGCAACAGCCTTTTGTGCCCTAAAGCTTGCCTTTCTGTGCACGATTGTTACTTGGCCGATTGTAGAAAGATATGTTGCCTCGTCGCAAGCGCTGTCTCCGCCGCCAACAACCACGATTTTTTTGTTGCGGAAAAATGGACCGTCGCAGGTAGCGCAGTAGGAAACACCGCGGCCAAAGAATTCCTTTTCGCCTGGAATGCCAAGCTTCCTGTGTTCTGCCCCTGTTGCAAGAAGGACTGCTGGTGCGGTAAAGGTTCCTGCAGAAGTTTTTATTGAATACTCATTCTGAATCTTATCTATAGAAGAAACTTGTGCCTGCAAAATATTTGCGCCAAAAGCCTGGGCCTGGTCCTTCATCTTTGCAATGAATTCAAATCCGTTGGCTGCAGGAAAAAATCCCGGATAGTTTTCCAGGTTAAAAATCATGGCCACCTGTCCGCCGGGAAAACCCGCATCCAAAAGAAGAGTCTTTAGACCGCTGCGAGCGGCATACTGGGCAGCTGCCATTCCGGCAGGTCCTGCACCCACAATGATAAAATCAAAATTATTATCCATACCCGTAATTTTACACGATTTTTTTTATTTATACAATTGACGCTATTGATTTTGTAGAAGGTAAGTGCAAATTTAAGTGAAATATGCTATAATTTAAATAGGAGGTTTTTATGTCAGATTTGGCTTATTCATATTATAAGCAATTAGATACTCTTGATTTACCTGATTTAGAAATTCTTTCTGATAAAATCAGTAATTTGATTTTATCAAAGAAAAAAAATTATAATTCTGAAATTGAAAACGGACTTGCTTTTTTTGACAGTATAAAAGGCAGCGTTAACCGTGAGATTAACGAAAAAGAAGAATTACTTGCAGCTGTGGATGAAAAATATGCGTATTCTAATTGATACAAACATAATTATAGACCTTGTGCAGAACAGAGAACCTCATTCTGATAATGCCTCAAGGATTATAAATTCTTGTGTCAAGAATGAAAATATTGGATATATCTGGCTCATTCACTTTCAGATTTATTCTTTGTTTTGAGAAAAGATAAGTCTGTGGAAGAAAGAAAAGCTCTTATTTTGAATCTATGCAAGTTTTTCAAAGTTGTTCCAGAGAATAAGGACTTTTATACTTCTGTATGCAACAATCCTGATTGGAATGATTTGGAAGACGGCCTGCAAATGAAATGTGCAGAAGCAGAAGAGTTGGATTATATTATTACGCGGGATGAAAAAAATGGATTTAAGAATTCTCCTGTAAAAATTATAGCGCCAGAAGATTTTCTAAAAATCAATAAATAAATCGCATAGCAAAAGGTAAAAAAACAATGGTTTATAGAAATAAAATTGAGGCTGAAAAGAAATTCTTAAAGAATCATTATTTAACAGTAGGAATTCCTGTTTTAATTGCATTGCCTGTATTTTTCTTTATGTTTAATTTTGTATTTGATTCCAGGGAAGACTTGGCTGGGGAAAAATGGATAATGTACTTTTCTCTGTCTGTAACAAGTGTGTTTGTAATAGCGGTTATGTTGATTTCTTGGAGGATACTTAAGAAAAACTATGAAAAATATGAATTGGAAATTTCAGAAAGTGAACTTGTTTCTCGGACTGGTAAATTTCAGAAGGCGATAAAAATAAATGAACTGGCAAAAGTTGATTTTTCAAAGAGAGGCAGAATCTTTGTTTATGATATAAAGGGAAACCTTATTGTAATAAATGATTATTTGAATGGTTTTGAAGAAATTAAAAAATTGCTAAGTTCAAAGGAAATACCCGAAGAGAACTTGCGCTTGTTAAGAAAAAATAAAATTGCTAAGATTGTAAAGAATCCGAATTTTATAATTTGTTTGATAATAATTCTAATGGTGGTTTTTCGGATTGTTAGTTATGGTATGTCCGAATAGGAGATTGGCTTGATGAAAAAAGTTTTTTTGCTTACGGCGCTTTGTCTGCTTTTTACGTCTTGCAGCGTTTTGTTAAGTACAATTGAAAGTCTGGGTGATGAAGTAAGCCTGACTGTAGAGAACTGGGCAGATAGAAGGGTAAAAGTCAAATACATTGACCACGATAGCGAACAGGAGCTTCCACTTGTAATTGAACCTGGCTCTTCATGCAAAATAGACTTTTCGGATAAAAGCGGATCCTATACTGTTAGGTTCGTCTATGCAGGCATAAACTACGAAGACAGCCTTTATCTTTCCGGTGGCAACAATACTTACAGACTTTATCTGGATTCAAAGGAAATGCTTACGGCTAGGCTGGGGGACGGCAAGTACCGTTATCCGCACAAGCTGGAGTAGAAAAAGAATTTTCTCCCCCGCCACTTTATTTTTCCTATTGGCAGTGGTATAATTTAATTCATTATGAAGAAAGATGATTTTGCTTCAGAAAGCAGGGATAGCATAGACAAGACTCTGGAGAGGCTTTACAGCATGGGGCAGCCGCCAAAGTTTGTTTTTGCCGTCATAATCTTGCTCTATGTGCTTGCAAATTTTATTGTCATCAGGTTTTCTGGCAAGGTAGGGGCCGTGAAAATACTTGGCAATGCAATTCCCTATTTTATTTTTACGGGCGTTTTTTCTTCAGTTGCAAACATGTGCATCATCTTTCTCGTTGTCTTTTTTAAGAAGATTGGCTACATTACGGCTGTTGTAATTCTTTTGAGCCAGTTCCCGGTGCTCCTTATGAGTCTTTTTGCGGCGCACAGCTACTCGGCCATTCCCGGAATCTTCAGCAATGGTTTTACCTTGATAGCTGTTACGATTATCTATCTTGGAGACAGGACGCTCAGAAAGTACCAGGAGCGCGTAAGGCACGAGGCTGTTACCGATTCTCTTACGGGGCTTCCCAACCGCTTTGCCTGCAAGGAGATTATAGAAGACTTTGCAAAGCATGACCTTCCTTTTGCGGTTGTTTCCGTGGACCTTAACAATTTTAAGGGCATTAACGACACCATGGGGCATGAGGTTGGAAACAAGGTGCTTGTGGAAGTTGCATCCCGCTGGAAGAAGCTTGCCGATTCTGGCAAGAACCGGACTGTTGATTTTGTTACGCGCTTTAGCGGTGATGAATTTACGCTTTTAATCAGGAACTACAAGTCTGGCACTGAACTTTTGGAAAGCATAGGCTCCTACAAGGCTGAGCTTGAAAAGACCGTTACCATAGACGACTGCGACTACTTCCTTACTGCATGCTTTGGCTATGCGGAATTCCCGTCCGATGCAGACAAAGGCAGCAACCTCCTTTCCTGCGCTGACGCTGCAATGCACAGGCTTAAGAAGCAGAACGGCGGCAACGGCATCCTGCACTTTTTGCCGGACATGCTCAAGATTGAGCAGACCCTTGAGACGGAGCGCAAGATAAGGAGTGCTCTTGACAACGGCGGCATATATTTGAACCTTCAGCCCCAGTACGGCATGAACCATACCCTGCGCGGCTTTGAAGCCCTGGCCCGAATGAAGGACCTTGACGGAAGCCCTGTAAGCCCCGCTGAATTCATTCCTGTTGCGGAAAAGACAGGCCTGATTGACCGGGTGGACATAAGCGTGTTCAGGCAGGTGGCTGATTTTCTTTCCGGCGTTCTTGCAAAAAAGGAAAGCGACATAATCATAAGCTTTAACATTTCCGTACGCCATCTGATGAAAAACAACTTTGTGGAAGAGATAAAGGAAATCCTTAAAACGTCCGGTGTTCCCGCAAAGAATCTTGAGCTTGAGATTACGGAGTCCGTCATGATTGACTCTGTTGACAAGGCCCTGCAGCGCCTAAAGGAAATCAAGGACATGGGCATAAAGATTGCGATTGACGACTTTGGCACCGGCTATTCTTCCCTTAGCTACCTGAACAAGCTTCCCGCGGACCTGCTTAAGATAGACAAGGCCTTTATTGACCCAATCAATTCAAGCGAGGCAGCAAAGCAGTATGTTGCAACTATAGTGAACATAGGGCACGTGATGAACCTTGAGGTTATTTCCGAGGGGGTTGAGTCTAACGAACAGCTGGAAACCCTGACCTCTATAGGCTGCGACTTTATCCAGGGCTATCTCTGGGGCCGCCCCGTTCCGCTCGAAGAAGCCGCAAAGATGGTGTAAATCATGCCATGGAATCATGCACTTACCTCTTGACATTCCCGGGGGAATCCGTTAAAGTACAAATTCCTGAAGATACTTCTCGGGCGAGGATGGTGAAAAAACAATGGCAACAATCAGCGTTGATGACAACGAGAACCTTGAAAAGGCAATTAAGCGCTTTAAGAGAATGGTTGAAAAAGAAGGTATTATCCGTGAATGGA
>JAILHV010000018.1 GCA_024695625.1 Treponema sp. | reverse complement strand
GCGATTATTCATCTCAAAGTTTCCTTATTGTGCTATTTCTTCAATTTATTTTTTAAATAATCCATAATAGAAAAATCCTGCTTATAGAATCCAAAACGTGCAAACAAAAAATCAAATATGAAAGTTCTCAATGGTGTTTTTTTATGAAACCAACCTTTGAAATCAAACTCATCTAAACTTATAATTTGTCTGAATTGTGTCTTTGAAACATTGTGCATATTCATCAAAGATTTTTTATATTGCACTTTCCTAAAACAAATACCGAAAATTCTTGCAAACAAATTCTCTCGATATAGAAATTCTCTGAACAAAAAATCGCACTTTACAAAATTTATTATGTTTTCCTTTTTCATTGATTCATTTACACCTATTCTATAGAAACCATATATAGAATCAGAAAAATAAACTTTATAGTTAAGAGATAACAATTGATATCCAACAATGTAGTCAAAAGAAGGATAGAAATCTTGATTAAATCCTCCCGTTTGCATTACAGCCTCCCTGTCGAATAAAATACCACAAGAAGGACAGCTGGAAGGTCCAATTCCCAAAAAAAGAGAATGTATTTTCCTGTATTCTTTTATCTTGTTTTTATAACTGATATCGAAGTTACATATATCAGCTTCATCTGAAAACGTAATTTGAGAACCACGAATAAAACCTATTTTTTTGTTTTTGATGATTGCCAGGTCTTTTTCTATCGTTTGAAAATATTTTTTCGACAACAAATCATCATCGTGTAATAAAGCTGCGAATTTTCCATTTGCAAGTTCAAATCCTCGATTCCAGTTTCCAGCCTGTCCAAGATTACTCGTATTTATATAATACAGAATTTTTTCAGAATTGATTTTTTTAATCAATTTCAATGTATCATTGGTTTCAGTGAAATCTGAACTATTATCGACAACAATTATTTCATAATCGATATTATGATTTTCTTGATTTAAAACAGAATATATTGCTTTTTCAAGTTCAATTTCTCTTTTATAGGTAGGAATAATAATTGTTATCAATGGGGAAACTTTTGATATTGTCCCCAACATGAGTTTGGATTCTATTTTCTCAATTTTTGCAAAATTATTAATATTTGCTTTTATTGTTTTATAGTTTTCTAATGTTAAAGTCATATCTTAATTCTCCTGCCATTTCGTATTTATCTGCTTTATATGATTGTATGGAGAACTTGCTCCGAAAAGAGATCCAAATATCTGCTTGCTTGTCGAATTGAAGTTTCATCATAAATATTACAATTATTCCTCATGTATTCTTAAAAATAGAAACCTAAATCTTCTAGGGTATCAACTTCGTCAATTGTCATATTTCATTTCTCCCCACAAATCTCCAATGCCCTTTCCAGCGCATTGTCCATGTTGTAATACTTGAAATCCCCAAGCCGACCGCAGACGACTAGTTGCGGGTATTGTTTTGCCTCAGCTCTGTACTTTTCGTACATTTTCTGTGACTCTTCCGTAGGGACAGGATAATACGGCTCGTTATCTTCTCCTGCTTTGTACGGAAGGGGATATTCCAACGCATAAACTGTCTTTTCACCCACATTCTGTACAGGAAGCTTTGAGTACTCCGTTATTCGGGTAAAACATTTTTCCTGAGGATAGGCCACAACAGGCGCATCCTGGAAACTTTTCTTTTCTGCCGTTTTCCACTCAAAACGAAGTGAGCGGTATGGAAGCTTCCCGTATTTGCAGCCAAAAAGCTCGTCTATCGCACCTGTATAAAAAACCGTTCCGGAAAAGGCTTTTCCTTTCACAAAAATTTTGGGTTGTTCTTCGTCCAAGGAAATCCAGTTTTTCGCATTTTCTCCCAAACGGACCTCAATGTTCGGATGCGACAAAAGCTTGTCAAAGAAATCAGAGAAAGATGTTTTCGGCATAATCTGATACTCATCATTAAAGTATCCGACCTCATAATCAAAACGAACGGGAACCCTTTTTAGGACGCTCGGATCTATTTTATCCGGTGAGATTCCCCACTGTTTCGCGGTGTAAGGGGCATAATCACTCTTAAAAAGAAATTCCGCATATTCTTTGATAATTGGATTTTTGTGATTTAGAAGCTCTACCACAGTTGCAAAATCTTTGTCTGGATATTCTGTCTTAATGGCAGACTTTATTTCGGCAGCTTTTTCCTCAGAGAAAAAATCATCGATGGTCTGAAAATTGAATGGACTTGGAGTATACTTTCCATTCATAAACACACCACAACAGAGTTTGTATTCCTGCCAGCCGATGAATTTGTTTACATAGTCGTACACAGTTTTGTTGTTCGTGTGAAAGATGTGAGGCCCATATTGCTGTACGAGGATTCCGTCTGCATTTTTGTAATCATACATGTTTCCGCCTGTATGATTTCTGCGTTCTATGATGAGGACTGTCTTTCCTTTTTCTGCCAGTTCACGGGCAATAACGGAGCCTGTCAAACCGCAGCCTACTATAAGAATGTCAAAATTTGTCACAAGTATTTCCTTTTAATCTTTCTATAACCTTTTCGATTCCTGTTTCAAAATCAATTCTTGGAACAAAATCTGTATCTTTTTTCAAATCAGACAAATCAACGCACGAACTCGGCATCTCATTGAATGAATAAGGAATATCCCCGATTCCAAGAGGAAGGGAAGAATCAATTTTCTCATGGATAATCCGAACATAATTGGAAAGTTCCCAGTTGTCACCATGTCCTATTGCGTAGAATGCTCCATTTTTTCCTTTTTCTCCTATGAGATACAGGGCTTCAACAGCGTCATCTATATGAACATAATCCCATTTCTGTTCCAGTTTGGAGAGGGAAGGTTTTTCACCTTTGAGCAGTTTTTCTATGGTATATGTTATGACATTGTTGTCTTTTCTCTGCTCTGAATAAATTCCTGAAATGACTGCATAAACAAAATCAATTTCGTTGTCAGCACAAAACTGTTTTGCTATATACCGTGTGGCAACTTTCATGCTTCCGTAATCATCTCTAGGCGTCGGGATGCTCTTTGAATTGATAAGACCACCGCTATACAGATACTCATTTGTTGAACCCGGAAGTATGAACTTTGCAACATTAAGATTTTTCAACAAGTTCAAGACATTGACCAAAAGCGTAATGTTCCTGTGCTGAATCTCAAAAGACTTCCTGCTTTCTGGATTTACACCAATCCATGCAAAGTGATACATGGCATCGATTCTTTCTGGAAATAAGGAAGCATCTAAGTGGCTGTTCTCCAGATTTCCGCGAATAATCGTTACCTTTTTGCTTAAAAGGCAATCAGAAACAGATTCTTCTGGCAGAACAACGGCATAAATCCGAACTCCTTCTTTGAGCAATCTCGTAATGAGATTTCTTCCGATAAAGCCATTGGCACCTGTAATCAAAGCCGTAGTCATCTTACTTCAAATAGTCCCTTATCTGATTTTCCATGCAAGAAACAACATCGCCATTTGCAAGATAGACTTTGCTCCATTCAACAATGCTGTCTATTGCTTTTGTGATATGCCATTTTGGCTGCCAGTTCATCACTTTCTTGATTCTTGAGCAGTCAAGTTTAAGGAAGCCTGCTTCATGAGGCGCATTCGCTTCGCTCACATCCTTCCAGGAGGCAGTTTCTCCCCATGCCTTTACAAAAAGGTCAACGAGTTCACCGGTTGTAACGCAGTCGCAGTCATCCGGCCCCACATTATAATTTCCTGAATATGTCTCTTTATCTTTGTATTGCAATTCCGCAAGCTTTAGGTATGCACAGACCGGTTCCAATACATGCTGATAGGGTCTGGTGCTGTACGGATTTCTGACTATAATTTCTCTCCCAGTTTCTTGTGCCCGAATGCAATCCGGAATAATTCTGTCTTTTGCAAAATCTCCGCCTCCGATTACATTTCCAGCCCGGCATGTGGAGATTGCAACATTTTTTTCCGCAAAGAAAGACTTCTTATATGAGCTGGTGACGAGTTCGGAACAAGATTTTGAATTTGAATATGGGTCATAACCGTCAAGAACATCGTTCTCGCGGTATCCCCATTCCCATTCGTTGTTTTTGTAAACTTTGTCAGTCGTGACGTTCACGAATGATTTTACGCAGGGATGAAGTCGGACAGCCTCAAGAATGTTTACAGTACCCATAACATTTGCTTCATAGGTATAAACTGGATTCACATAACTTTCTCTCACTATAGGTTGGGCAGCCATGTGAATGACAATCTCCGGCTTGTATTCATCAAAGACTTTATTCAGATGATTCAAGTCGCGAATATCACCAATAATGGATGTCATTCCAGCATCGATTTTTGCAATATAGAATAGGCTTGGTTCTGTAGGAGCCTCAAGTGCATAACCGATAACTTTTGCCCCTTCCATTTCCAGAAGTTTGCACATCCATGAGCCTTTGAACCCTGTATGACCTGTAACCAGAACAGTCCTGTCTTTATAGAAAGAAAAATCCATTATCTGTCACCCCACCTCTGATTCCATACCATCCATGGTGCATTCCGTGTTGCCCATAGTTTTTCCAAATCCTGCTTATCTTTGAGCATATCCATCGGATGCCAGAAGCCCGAATGCTTGTATGCATGCAGCTGACCGTCCTTTGCAAGATTCTGCAATGGAGCACGCTCCCACATCATGTTATCTGCATTCTCTCCGATGTAGTCCAATGCCTTGTTCTCGCAGACGAAGAATCCTCCGTTTATCCAGGCATCAGCCGGTTTCTCTTGAAATTGTGTTATTGTTCCGTCAGTCTGAATATCAAGCGCACCGAAACGCCCCTCAGGCTGAACTGCCGTTAAAGTCACTAATTTTCCAGATTTAGAATGTGAATCAATAAGTTTTTCTATGTTGATGTCAGAAACGCCATCGCCATAAGTAAGCATGAAAGGTTCTTTTCCGATATATTCTTTAGCCCGCTTTATTCTGCCTGCGGTAAGTGTCTCAAGCCCAGTGTATAGCATCGTGACCCGCCAAGGCTCACTTCTCATCTTGTGTATCTGAATATCATTGTTAGAGAGATCTATAGTCATATCTGAATAGCGGCTATAATAATTGAGGAAGTAATCCTTAATGACATGACCTTTGTAACCAGTAAGCACGACAAACTCGTTGTGACCAAAATGGGAGTAAATCTTCATGATGTGCCAGAGAATAGGATACCCACCGATTTCAACCATCGGTTTTGGGATGCGTTGTGTCTCTTCGCCGAGACGAGTACCCATTCCTCCAGCTAGTATTAGAGTTATCATATTGTCCTCCTGGGGAATCTTCCTACTAAATATTGCTTCGACTCTTCCAAGCAAGTTACCATTTCTCCGGCAAACATTAGCATGTTCATATCATTCTCCATGCGATACATTTATACTTTTAACTGTCTTGTATGACTTATACAAAGCGGCCACATTAGCATCAAAAACATTTCTTGAAAAATATTTGTCATATATGCGTCTGGCGTTCGCCCCCAGTCCGCTTATTTCCATGCCAGAGTCCGCAACCTTCCCTATGCAATTCACGAGTTCGCTTATACCTGCATAGACAAGCCCCCCGTTGTGTTGCCTTAGCAAAGAGGCTGTTCCGCAGCCTTCTGAACAAATTATGGCTTTAGAAAGGACCATGGCCTCCGTAATCACAATGGGAAGGGGGTCATCTATGGAAGTTGAAATCAGGCAATCCATGGAATTATAGAAAGCAAACAATTCATTTCTCTGCATCTGCTCTATATACCTTACGGAATCTGGAAATTTCTCACAAAGAATTTGCAGCCTGCTCCAAATTCTCCTCGAGTCCCTTTTCCCGATGAAATAAAATACACATTTACTCCTGGTCGATTCGGGTAGTAGTTCTATAGCCTCGCAAAGCACGTCCTGCGACTTGCGATCCTGCAGTACACCGACAATTGAAAACACAGTTTTACTTTTATCGTGGCAAATTTTATAATTGGAACCTATAGCATTTTGTGCAAAGTCGGGAATATAATAAAACAGTTGCCTTGTTTCAAAATCCGGGCGGTATTTTTTCAGAGCCTTTTCTGCATAATCATTTACACAGTAAATATGAATGTTGCCAGCAACAGATTTCGGAATACGTTTTATGTAATATGCATTTTTGTACAATTCCGCCGCCTCATGTATCCACCATATAATATTTTTCTCCAATCCAGAAAGAAGCCCTATAATAGCTCCGCCTACAATCGTATTTACTATAATAAGAGAAAATAAATTAGAAATGCGTTTTATAAGATACGAATCATAAATCGACCTGTAAATAATAGTCGTGATGCCATCCTTCGAAGCCTCTGCCACCAGAGGACCTTTCCGAGGAGAAATGATTACAGGATGCATGCCCTGCCGCTTCAACGCCTGTGCAAAATAAAGCAGGGCCACGGGAGCTCCTGTAAGTTCCATATCCTGGGTAACGAGTCCTACCAATTCTTTTTTTTGCTCTTCAGCAAGAATCAATTCATCAGTCCCTACAATTGTATTTTTTTTATTGCTTCCTATAATCTCCACCAGTTCACCGACCGTACTTATTGGGTTTATTATATTTCTTGCTGGCAGGAATTTATTTCTGATTTTATAACTAATGCCAGAAATACCTTCGTGGAAAAAAACTTTTAGGGTGCTCAAAGCGGGTATTGGAATTATTTTTGTCAAAAGAATTTTTAGGCAAGCCATGATGCATTCCCCTTGCCTGACGACTCAATGCGACTATGTATTCCTAAAATAAAGCCAATTGCACTGTTCATAAACTTATCAGACATAATCAATCCTTGGATTGAAGAACAAACCTGTTCTAAGCCCTTTCCTCACAGCACGCTTTAATTTTTTATTTCCGGAAATTTTTCGCAAGGTTTTATTCGTCTTGTATTTGTAATATAAAAACCAAAGAAGAAAATTTAAGTTGGAACGTTTTTGCCTTTCAAGAAAGACTCGGTTTCGTTCTCCATAATAGTATTTCCATGAAAGGGAATCCGTTGCAGTTGAAAGGATAACCCCGTAGTTTTCCTTTGTCTTATGGAATACTATACTGTCCAGCACCAAACCGCCGTAAAAATTTGAATCAATTATGCGCTGGGTATATTCTTGGTCATCCCCCCAAATAAAGAAATCTTTATATGGCAATCCGACTTTTTGGACAGCCTTAGAATTAATAAGGCATGATACAAAGGAGTTGTAATTCAGCGAAAGGACACCTTTATCAAGATAAGAATTCCATTGTATTTTCCGTATGTCATTTGTTGCTGGGGGATTGTTATTCATGATATGCGGGGTACCGTCTGTAAACAGGACCCTGCTACCCAAAAAACCAATATCATTAGTTATATCAGTTTTGTCCATGAGCTTCTCAAGGGAGTCAGGAAGCGGTATGGTGTCATCGTCCATGACCCATACCCAGTCACATCCCAAATTTACAGATTTTTTTATGCCCTCATAAAAACCACCGGCACCGCCAAGATTTTTATCAAGGTTGATTACCTCAAACCCATCCTTTTTGCCAAAATATTCGTCAAGATACTCTTTCGTCCCATCAGACGAGTTGTTGTTTATAATAAGAATTTTTGCAAGTTTGTATGATTGTTCCTGAAGGGCATTAAGGTTTTCCTTTAAGAGATTCAATCGATTGTAAGTGACAACAATAGCAAACACTTTTACATCTTCACCTGTCAATTCAACACCCTCGCAGATAAACACCTCAAAAAAACATGCAAAAAAGCAAATTACACAAACAGAGAAAAGAAATATGCACCTTTCCCCCTAAAATTTGCTATAAATAGTATTTTATTACATTAAGAAAAAAATGGCAAGTACTTTGTTGGGTGGGAGGGGGCGTGGTGGGGTATTTTGGGGAGGGGCACCTACGCCGCCGTGGAGGGGCCCGCCGGAGGCGGGTTGCGGAACGTAGTGGAGCAATGGAGCGGGTTGGGTCCCGCGGAACCCCGGAAGGGCGGTGACGCGAAAGGGGGTGCCTGCACCCCCGCATGTCGGCCGAATTAGCCGATGTGCAAATGGTAGAGCGGAAAGAGTTACCGTCCAAATTCAGAAAAAATTCAAATACTCTGACAAAATCTACTGGGGGAAACTTATGGGAAAGAGCGTGCACATTCGGAACAGGAAGGGGCGGCTTTATATTGAGACATACATTTACGGCAAGCAGTCGCGGCTGTCGCTGGGGCTTACGCTGACAGGAGACAAGGGGCAGAACAAGAAAATCTGGAAGCTTGCCGAAGTGATTCGGTCCAGGAGGGAAATGCAGATTGCCTGTGCGGAATGGGGAATTCCTGACATGGTTGGGGGAGAGAAAAAATTATGCATATATATAGAAGAAAATTATCGAAAAAGCAGGAACTACACTCTCGGGCGCTGCCTCTTCTATCTGAAGGAGTACAAGTTTGGGCAAGTCAGGCTGGACCAGGTGAGCCCGCTGTGGGTTGAAGACTTCCAGGCGTGGCTGCTGTCGGCTACGGGGCTTTCGCAGGGGTCGGCGAGTCTTTATTCAAGTGCGCTCCGGCATCAACTTAAGCTTGCTGTCCGGGACAGACTTATTGTTTCTAATCCTGCCGATTTAGTGAAAAACATTCCAATGCCGGAATCAAGGAAGCTTCCGCTCACGGTTGACGAGGTAAGGCAGCTTGCAGAGGCTCCGATAGGCGGTGAGCTTGGCCGGGAAATAAAAAGGGCTTTTCTTTTTTCGTGTTTTACGGGGCTTAGGGTTTCTGATTTGAAGTCTCTTGAATGGGGCATGATTCAGCGGAGAGATGACGGGACCTGCTGGATTTGCAAGATTCAGAAGAAGACGGGAGCCAGGGTTTTTATTCCGTTGAACAAAACGGCAGGGGCTATAATAGGCCTGAAGGGGGCGAATGACTGCATCAATTTTGACGGGCAGCAAAGAGTATTTCCCAGGCTTGCCGCTACCAAGTCTAATACCGATCAGTATCTGAAAAAATGGGGAGCAAGCATAAATATCGAAAACCTTTCCTGGCACACGGCCCGGCACACGATGGCGACCCTTGCGCTTGAATTTGGGGCGGACATCAGGACCGTAAGTGAGCTGCTAGGCCACAAAGACATTTCGACCACGCTGCGGTATGCAAAGGCAACTGACACTCTCAAGAAAAAAGCTGTAGACGCCATGCCGGATATTTTCGTTCAGAAACCTCCAAAATAAAGTTCCACTTTAGGACAATGGAAGCTTAGCCATCAGCAATTTCTTTTCCTGCAATGAGATTTGTGTGGGTAGCAAATTTTAGGGGGAAAGGTGCTGTGCAGACGCTAATACCTCACCGCACTGAACTTCCAATTTTGTACATTCTGAAAGAGTAGGTTTAAAAGTGAAAATCATACCTGTTATACTTTCTGGTGGCAGCGGAACAAGGTTATGGCCTCTTTCCAGATCTGACGTGCCGAAGCAATTCATCCCGCTCATTTCCGAACATACTATGATTCAGGAAACATTGCTACGTCTAAAGAATCTGAATGTCGCATCTCCTGTCGTAGTATGCAATGAAAGACATCGGTTCATTGTGGCAGAACAGCTTTTAGAAATTGGCATTCAAAAACCTTCTATTGTATTGGAACCTATTGCGCGCAATACAGCACCGGCCATCACAGCGGCATGTTTTCAGGCTCAGAAGATTGACAAGGAGTCGATAGTTGTTGTTCTGCCATCCGACCACAGCATAAAAAATATAGATGCCTTTAAAAAGGCTATCGAAACGGCATGTAAAGAAGCACAGAACGGCAGTTTGGTGACATTCGGCATTAAGCCAACGTTTGCAGCGACAGGATATGGATATATACAGGCATCAGAGGAGAACTCAGCTTCTCAGGCCTCCCCAATAAAGCGGTTTGTGGAAAAACCTGATGCGGAGACAGCAAAAAAATATCTAGAATCCGGTGATTTTTCATGGAACTCAGGAATGTTCATATTCAAGGCATCCAGCTTCCTTGATGAACTAAAGGAACTTAATCCTGCCATTTATGATTCCACTGCAAAAAGTTTTGAGTATGCTGCAACGGGAGTAGATTTCATTAGCCTTGAAAAGGATTCATTCTCTGAAAACCCGAATATCTCCATTGACTATGCCGTCATGGAAAAAACACAGAAAGGTAAAGTCGTTTCTCTGGATGCCGGGTGGAGTGATGTCGGCTCATGGAATTCCTTGTGGGATGTTTCAGAGAAGGATGGAGACGGCAATGTACTGAGGGGAGATATCCTGACTATGAACGTTAGGAATTCTCTGATTCGCTCAAAAAAGCGTACGGTCTCGGTTATTGGATTGTCTGATATTGTCGTGGTTGACACGGAAGACACCTTGCTTGTTGCTGATAAATCCCAATCGGAAAAGGTAAAGGAAATCGTAGACTCGCTCAAAGCAAATGGAAACCCTGTGGCAACCAAATACACCGGAAATTGCTAAAAAAATTTTTGACGGGAATTTCTAAAAAAAATAAGCCCTGCATTATTTATGCATATCTGGGCAGAAATAGGAGTAAAAATGAAATCTGCATTAATTACTGGAATCAACGGACAGGATGGAAGTTATCTGGCTGAGCTCCTTCTGGAAAAAGGCTATAAAGTATATGGCCTTATGCGAAGAAAGTCCGTGGTGAGCTACGGAAATGTAGAGCACATAAAGGATAAAATTAACTTCATATATGCGGACATGACAGATGTCGTTTCGCTGATAAACGCAATGGAAATTTCCCAGGCAGATGAAGTGTACAATCTTGCGGCCCAGTCCTTTGTTGCCACAAGTTGGGAACAGCCGCTTGCCACTGCACAGATTGATGCCCTTGGTGTAACAAACATGCTTGAGGCAATCCGCAAAGTTAAGCCAAGCGCAAAGTTCTATCAAGCATCTACAAGTGAAATGTTTGGTCTGGTCCAGGAAGTTCCCCAGAAGGAAACGACCCCGCTTTATCCCAGAAGCCCCTATGGAGTTGCAAAATTATATGGACACTGGATTACAAAAAATTACCGCGAGAGCTATGGAATGTTCACATGCTCGGGAATCCTCTTCAACCACGAGAGCGAAAGACGAGGCTTGGAGTTTGTCACAAGAAAAATTACAAATGCGGTCGCAAAAATAAAGCTAGGAATTCAGGATTGCCTTGAGTTGGGAAATATGGATGCAAAACGTGACTGGGGACACTCACAGGATTACGTAAGGGCAATGTGGCTCATGCTGCAGCAGAACAAGCCTGATGATTATGTCGTTGCATCAAATGAAACTCATCCTGTACGGGAGTTTGTACAAAAAGCCTTCAAAGCAGCCGGAATTGATGTGGAATTTTCTGGTGAAGGTGTTAATGAAATAGGTAAAGACCGTGCAAGCGGAAAAGTCGTCGTAAAAGTAAATCCTAAGTTTTTCCGTCCTGCAGAAGTTGAGCTTCTTTATGGCGACCCGTCAAAGGCAGAGAAGGTTCTTGGCTGGAGACGCGAGATTTCATTTGACCAGCTGATTGAGCGGATGGTAAAGAATGACTTGAGTCTGGTTGAAAAACAGATAAAGATTCAGGGACTCTGATTATGGGAAAGGCCCTTGTCTTAGGTGCGGCAGGATTTGTCGGCGGATATCTGATTGATTGTCTCAAGAATGAATTCGGGATGGAGGTCTATGGAACCAAAATCTCAAGTCAGGTCTATGCCCATGAAGGAGCCAGAATTTTTGACCTTGATATTTTGGACAAGGAAAAGATTGTTTCCCTGTTTAAGGAGATTCGTCCTGATTGCATATTTCATCTCGCCGCCCAAAGTTCTGTCAGCATTTCGTGGAAAAATCCCCAGCTGACGGTAGACATAAACATAAAGGGCGCTCTGAATGTTTTGGAGGCACTTCGGGAACTTGATTACAGGCCAAGGATTATTCTCGTTGGCTCAGGGGAGGAATACGGGCCTTCTGGTGCCGACCTTGGAAAGATTGGCGAGGAGACTTTGCCGAAGCCGGTGAATATTTATGCTGCCACGAAAGCGACACAGAATATGTTCGGCTCAATATATTCGAAAGCTTACGGATTGGACGTAATCAGCGTAAGGGCATTCAACCACATTGGACCGGGACAGGCGGCAACATTTGTTATCTCCGACTTTTGCAAACAGGTTGCTGAGATTGAGGCAGGGAAAAAAGAGTCCGTCATATATGTGGGGAATCTGAGCGCGTACAGGGATTTTACGGATGTGCGCGATGTTGTAAGGGCATATGCTCTTCTTTCGCAATCTGGAAGGACTGGGGAAACCTACAACGTCGGAAGCGGACATGCCATGCAGGTTCGCTCCCTTTTGGATAAAATTCTGTCTCTTTCGGATCGGCGGATAGAGGTTCGTGTGGATGAGAACAAGATGAGACCTGTAGATGTTCCCAAAATCGAAGCAGATATAAGCAAGTTATGCAGGGAAACGGGGTGGGAAATTCAGCACTGCATAGACGACACCATAAAAGACGTTTTGGATTGGTGGAGGAAAATCTGCAAATGAAAAATGAAGTGCGCAACAAAAAACTTGTGTGCATATTGAACTCCAATCTCAAAACGTTTGGCGGCGGGGAAAAACTTACGGCTTACGTGTGCAAGTTCTTTGAGGACTACTTCGAAGGGAATGTTCAGATTGACATTTTCGCGCCTTATGAAAAATCTTACGGTGAAAAAGAACGGCTACCATTAACTCAAGAAGATCTAAACCGCCACTTCGGAATGAATTTAACAAAGGTTCGGGAAATTCCATTTGCCTCTGAGCGAAACATTTTTTCTTCAATCACGCGAATTCGTAAGATTGAATTATTCACCAGAGACTATGATTTTTTTGTCAATCTGAATTTTCAGAGTCTTGAAAGAGGTTTCGCAAAATTTAATATATACAATTGCATGTTTCCACCTCTGATTGCACGAACTAAAAATTCTATAAAGTATTTTGTCAAAAGACTATTAAGATGGAATTTTTACAAAAGTTACGATACTTTTGTCAGTATTTCTAATTTCACTGATGAATGGCTGAAAAAATATTGGCCCAAGGTCAAAAATTCAACTGTCATATATCCTCCTGTTTTCAACACTGCCGACTTGGAAGGTCGCTACGATGAGGTCAAGAAGAAGAACATAATACTCAGTGTAGGGCGTTTTTTTGTTGAGGGGCACAATAAAAAGCAGCTTGAGATGGTAAATTTTTTTGTTAATAATAAAGATAAATTTCCAGGTTATGAATATCATCTGGTAGGAAACGTTCAAAATGTTCCGGGTGACTTGGCCTATCTTGATGAAATTAGAAAAGTGGCATCTGAATCGAAGAATATTTTTATCCATGAAAATTGTCCTTATGAAGAATTGCTGAAACTTTACAAGACTGCAAAAATCTTCTGGCACGCCACGGGTTATGGAATTCCTGAAGAAAGAGAACCAGAAAAAATGGAGCATTTCGGAATAACCACCGTAGAGGCGATGAGCTACGGTGCTGTTCCTGTGGTCATAAACAAAGCCGGGCAGAAGGAGATTGTTGAGCAGGATAAGTCAGGATTCAAATGGAAAACCGAAAGCGAATGCGTTGAATTCACGTCAAAGCTTATAAATGATGACGGACTCAGAAGGAAAATGGCAGAAAAAGCATATACATCTCTGCATGCTTTTTCGTATGAAAGCTTTTATGAAAAAATGAAAGCTGTGGTCGAGAAAAAAATATTGCAGAAGTAAATGGTTAACTAAAATGAACATGATAGGTGATTTTTTCGTAAAAATATACCGTACACTAAGACATTTTGCTGCAATCATCATAAAAAGCATTATTTATTTTTCAAATCCAAAAAAAGTAATGTCTCCGAAAGTCTCAGACAAAAGAACGTTGTATATAGATGTAACAGGAACCCATTTTGGCGAAGATAAAAACGGGATTTCCAGAGTTGTCAAAAAATTTTGCGAGATTCTAGGGCAAACAAATGTTAATTATGAGTTGGTTTACACAAAAGCATTCAAAGGATTTTTATCTTGTGATGACGACAGATTAATACAGTTTTCCCCTGACGATGTCTATCTCTGTCTTTACTTGACTCTGGACACAATATACAACAAGCGGCACCTAACAAACATGCAAAGGAATGGCGTAAAAATTTATTTCATGCTCTACGATTTGATTCCGCTTCATTTTCCTGCATTTTATTCTCATGGATTTGTAAGCAGGTTTAGAAAATATGTGATCAATATGCTTTCATATACAGGAATTATAACAGATTCAAAAGCTATCCTTGATGAGCTATTACAGTACATGCAAACCACTCCTATAGAAAACATTAACCCAGATTTGAAACTTGAATATGTGTGGCTTGGAAGTGACTTTTCACGCAACAAAAACATGGCAAAACATGAGCAGGACAAGGTCCAAGAATTTCTTATGGTCAGTACAGTCGAGCCACGTAAAAAATATGACCAGGCTCTATCAGCTTTTGAATTACTTTGGAAAAAAGGAATGGATGTTAAACTTAGGATAGTTGGTCGTCCGGGATGGAAGGATTTAAAACTTTTCAAAACCCTCAATAAGCATCCAGAACTAAACAAGAAACTTTTCTGGTACAAAAGTGGCATAAGTGACAAAGAACTTTCTGATTTATACAACAAATGTGATGCCGTCATATTTGCAAGCCTTGCAGAGGGCTATGGACTTGCCGTTGTTGAAGCCGCAAGTTGTGGAAAACCGCTTATTTTGAGGGATATTCCTGTATTCAGGGAGATTGCCGGAGATAGCGCATACTATTTTTCAGGCCTAGAGGGAAAAGACCTTGCAGAAGCCGTAGAAGCTTTTATTGAATGCAAGTCTGCTGGCAATACAAAATTGCCAACTGTACAATCGAATTCATGGGAAGCGTTTACGAAAAAAATACTAGATATAATTTTATGCTGCAGTTAGCTAAGAATTGACAGGAGTGTTTTTTATGAAGGATATTTCAATGGACAAAATAATTGGTGAAATAAAATCTGAAATCAAAGCACATTGCTATAAAGAAAGTGGATTCTATTTTTTTGACGAAAAAGATGTTTTTAATCACGATATAGTTTTTAGTAATATTGTCGAAGCAACCTCAAATAGCAAAATAAGTATGTATTCTGAAGTATCAGGCGGAATACTCAAGCAATTTTTCAAGAAGTTAATTAGAAAAATAGTTCGTCCATCTTTCTATGGGCAAATAGAAAAACAAGAAAAATTCAACGCAAGTGTCGTTGCAGTACTTTATGAAATGGAAAAAACGATTTGCACACTTGAAAATAAACTCGAACAATTAAAGAGGGATTAAATACGATGAAAATAATTCAAGTTTTGCCATATCTGGCATTTGGCGATGCAGTTGGGAATGATGCTATAGCACTCAAAAAAATAATTTCTGAGAAAAAATACGAAACTCAAATATATGCACACGGAATCGATAACCGATTACCTGCATGTACGGCATTATTGGACAAAAAAATTCCAAAACTCGATCAGAACGATATTCTAATTTATCATGAAGCAATAGCATCTGATTTAGTTCATAAAATTCAGATGCTAAACTGTCGCAAAGTAATGATTTATCACAATATTACGCCTCCTTCTTTTTTTATAAAATATGATCAAAGTATATTTATTGGATGTCAAGAGGGATATACACAACTCAAAAATCTAACAAACACATTCGATATGATTTTGTCAGATTCTGCCTATAACAGGCAGAATCTAGTGGATATGGGGTTTACAGCTCCAAACCATGTACTTCCGATTCTTATTCCATTTGACGATTACAAAAAAAAGCCCTCTGAGAAAATTATTGAAAAATATGGTGCTGATGGATATACAAATATACTTTTTGTTGGACGAGTGGTTCCAAATAAATGTCAGCATGATATAATAGCAGCTTTCAATGAATATCAAAAACATTTCAACCCTAAGTCTCGTCTTTTTATAGTAGGCTCCTTTATGGAACGATATTCCGACCAATTGAAAGAATACACAAAGAGACTTGGAACAAACAATGTTATTTTTACCGGACATACAAAGTTTGATGAAATTTTAGCTTACTACCACATTGCAGACTTATTCCTGTGCCAGAGTGAACATGAAGGGTTTTGCGTACCGCTTGTTGAAGCGATGCATTTTGATGTTCCTATTGTAGCTTATGATTCAAGTGCAATCGGAGAGACTTTGGGTGGCAGCGGTTTCTTGCTAAAAGAAAAAAATTCGCTCTTGACAGCAGGAGTAATGAACCGGATTCTAACTGATGATACACTAAGACATATTGTTTTAGAAAATCAGCACGAACGATTGAAAGATTTTCAATATGATATAGTAAAAAAATTATTCTGGAAATACATGGATGAATTTATATCGGAGAAATTTTAAGTACAAAGTGATCTTATCACTAAGAATATTATTGAGAAAGCGGTGAGGTAATATATGAAAAACAATTATAAAAGAGTTTTGCAAATGACAAAGCGCGAAGTTTTTTTTGTTTTATGAATATTCTTCTGATTTTATCAAGCGTGTTGCTGAACTGTACAGCACAGCTTTTTATTATGAGCCAGAAATTTTGTTATTTCATTGTTGACGAAAAAACTATTTAGATTTTTTGTGAGAATAGAGTTGAAAACTATCATATAGATAAATTGCCTGACCTTGTAATGCAGTTTCATCCGCATAAGCAGAGTGTTATGGACAGAATGATGAGCAACAGTTAAAAATTTTTCTGTCCGTAAAATTAAGTTTTTTTTTGGAGGAGATACACTAATGACAAATTCAATCCGTGACTATGTACAGGCTTTGCCTGAAATCTATCAGCGCATTTGGGGGCATCCGGAATATGACAAAAGTTCTCGAGGCTGCGAGGACAGGGCCATTTATATTGTTCAGGCTGTAAAAGACCTGCAGAAAATGCTTGGCAAAAAAGAGCTTCGTGTGCTTGATTTAGGTTGCGCACAGGGCTATTTTTGCTTTACCCTGAGAGAACTTGGTTGTCAGGTAAGCGGAATTGATTTTTGCCGGGAAAATATTGAGCTTTGTAAGGCTTTAGCTGAAGAGAGTGGTCTTGACTGCAGCTTCAAGCAGGAAAAACTCACCAAGGACTTTGCACAAAACATCAGTTTAGATCAATATGATGTGGTTCTTTGTCTTTCTGTCATACACCATGTCTGTAACGAATATGGCTTTGATTATGCAAGAAATATATTTGAGATGCTTTCACAAAAAGCAGTCATTGTAATTACTGAACTTGCTGTAAAGGAAGAGCCTCTTTACTGGAACAAAAATCTTCCCGTAAATTATGAAAACTGGTTTGACAACATCGCTTTTTTTAACGAACTGGCCTTCTTCCCGACACACCTTTCAAACATTGTTCGTCCTCTGGTTATCTTCAGCTCCAAATTCTTTTATTGTGAAAAAAAGTATTATAAGTTCAGCGAGTGGAAGAAAAAATCCTACGACATGAAGCCGGAAGATAATTTCCGCCGCTACTATAGGGGAAGAGATTTGTTGATGAAATTTTGTCATGGCAGAGAGCAGCTTGTCAACGAAATCAAAAACGAAGTCGTTTTCTGTACGAAGAATCCTGATGTGGAATTTCTTCCAAAAGTTCTTGCTTCTGAAAGTAGCAGTAAAAGTGTTCTTGCGGTTTATAAAATCAAAACAGGAGAGTTACTATTAGATGCAATAAAGAACTCTGAAAATCTTGACTATGAAAAAATCGTGAACGACATACTCATTCAATGCATTGAGTTGGAAGAACTTGGCTACTATCATGGGGATTTGAGAGTCTGGAATGTCTGCATAAAGGATGACAGGGCATTCCTAATTGATTTCGGAAACATTCAAAAAACAAAGGAAGATATGGTCGCAAGGCTCTTCAACCCAAATTTCAATTACACGGTATACGATGCTTTCATGGCTCTGGTATTCGACCTTGTAACAAAGCAGAATTACCATCTTTTAAAAGATTATGGGCTTTATACAGTGGAGACATATTTTGATTTTTCATTGCTTGAGCCAGACTTTGCGTCATTCTTTAAATCTTTTCTTTTGCTGTCAGCAGAGGAACTTAGTTTTAAAAAGTTACTATTTCTTTACAAAGAAACAGTTCTTGCTTCAAAGGAAAAATCTTTTTCCCCAGAGCAGAATTTAATTATTAATTCCCGCCTTATTCAGAGGGGATTTACCAAAAAAGTTGATTTTATTGAGTTAAAGAAATCTGAGATAGATTTGCAGGAAAAATATGCAGAGCTTGAAAGAAAGCTTCTTGAAAAGGAGCGTCAAATCAAGCTCCTTTCTGCAAGACTTGATTCCACCTACGAGCTCTTGATCAACACCCGCCACCGCACGCTGTACGGAGCTTTGGCTTGGCTTTATCATAAGATTTTCAAAAGGAAATAGTCAGTCTTAAGTCACAGGGAGAACAAAAATCAAAATCAAAAATTTGCTGAAGATTTTTTTCACTCTGTCCAGTTCATTTTATGGGAAAGTGCAAGGCTCTATCAGAAATTTTTAGTCTGCACTTTCAAATTACCTCTTTTAGGAATAGGTTTACTTATATAGGGAATCTTGAAAAATTCTCTTTCAGAGATATTTCCGAAATTCCTGCGAGTTGTAAGTCGCAATAATAGCTTGACTTACAACATCGCAATTTTACGGTTGCGATTTCGATAAATTCGTGATACACTTGATGGAGTGTTAGTGGAGGCTCAACCACCGCAATGATGATTTATACAAGGAATTGACTAAAATTCAACGCTATAAAGCCAGGAAACGCAATATATGCACCACATAGTCTACATAACAGACAACAACTATGTCATTCCTACGAAGGCATCAATCAACTCAATCGTGCAAAGCATCACGGACATTGAGATTTGTGTAAATGTCATTTGCGTGGAAGTAACGTACAGGAATCAAAATGCAATAAAAAATCTTGCAAGTAAGAACGTAAAGATAAATATCCTCAATTTTGGAAACGATTCTAATGATTTGGGCGAGAGCCATCACTATGTTTCTAAAGCAGCTTTGTTCAAATTCCAACTGCCTGAAATTTTCAAGAATTTAGAACGCATTTTATACATGGATGGAGATATGATCGTCTCAAGAACCATGATTGAATTATTTGATTTTGATATTACTGAATATTATTGTGCTGCTGTACAGGATATGCTTGCCTGTTTTATGGGATTCAATAAAAAGCTCAGGCATGAAAAATACTTCAATTCCGGCATGATGTATCTAAACTTAAAAAAAAATGAGAGAGGATAATATAACTCAAAAACTTATTGAATATAAAAAAAATGATACAGACAAAAGTTTCATGGATCAAAATGCTTTGAATGCGATTCTTGGTGAAAAATGTCTGTGGATTAGTCCAAAATTCAACATGATGGCAACTTGTTCACCAGAAACTATATATGAGCTTTTAAAAACTGAAAACTCAATTCAATCAATTGCCAATTTCTATGAAATTCCTGAATCTGAAATGCAATCTGCATGGAAAGCCCCGGCAATCCTTCATGTCACGAGCGAGACTAAAGCCTGGAAAAATATGAATGCAGCACAAATTGATGAATGGCTTGAATATTCATTACCAGACGATTCACTTAAAGTTGCAAAAAATTATTGCGTGTCACTCAAAAATGATATTGAAAAGCAACAAAATGATTTTTACATAAAGGTTTATGAACAAATCTCAAACCTTCAGCAGCAACTTAACCAAACATACAGCCTTCTTGTAAACACAAGGCACAGAACACTCTATGGAGCTTGTGCATGGGTGTTCAATAAAATATTCAGACACAACAAAAAATAAAACGGGGGATATCGGACATGGAAAGAACACAAGTTCAATTTTCTGTAATAATGCCGACATACAACCGCACGTTCTGCATCTGCAATGCAATAGACTCTCTTCTCTCTCAAACATACCAGAACTTTGAATTTATCATCGTGGATGACTGCTCAACCGATGAAACAGAAGAGCTTGTAAAAAAAACATATGAAAATGAATTCAAATCAGGAAGATTTTCATATGCGAGACATGAAAAGAATATGAAGCTTAATGCCGCCAGAAATACCGGGCTGTCATTGGCAAAGAATGAATGGATTGTATTTCTTGATGATGACAACACGCTTTACGAAGAATATCTTGAGGCATATGCGAGTGCAATACAGGAAAATCCAGAATGCAAAATTTTTTATGCTCAAATAGAACACCACAATGATATGGTTATGGGAATGAAGATGGATTATGCCATTATTCTGAATAATAATTTCATTGACATGGGGGTATATGTTTGCAACAGGTCTGTATACGATGCGCACGGGAACTTCGATACAAAGCTTAAACGCAGAACTGACTATGATTTTATCTTGCGTACGGCGAGGATTGAAAAAACTTTCTTCATACCAAAACCTTTATTGCATTATAACACAGGTGATTATCCAAGAATTTATAATACGGAATCATTCGAGGAAGCAACAAAAATCATCTACGAAAAGATGAGCCGAATCTACCACCCCTTCTATGAGAACGTAAAGCAAATAAGCAGCATAAATGTTTTCTACGACACCGGGAACGGTTTTTCGGAATATGAAAAAGATGTGTTCTATCATTTCGCTATTGATATAAATGTTACAGAAGACATGCGCTCAATCATGATAAGACCATGCTCCAACTTTTGTGTAGTAAAGGATATCGAAATTAACTCTACAAATGTATAAAAAGAAGGAATGAAACAAATGCATACAGAAAAGTTGGTTCAGCATATTATTTTGACACAGCAGAACCTCAAATCATTTTGAATGTTTCTAAATCTAACTACGGGACTTTCAGCTGCAATATGAAGGTTTTCTCTTTGGACGAAGAAACAGCAAGAAGTATACGACAAAATTTTGAATTGGTTATTAATATGCAAAATAGCCGTTCATGGAAGATAACCAAGCCTTTACGGTTTGCAGGACGGCTTGCTCGAAAAATTATAAGGCACTAGTGTTTTGCAAAAACAATACCTAAAAAGAGCCACGCTACGAACAATACGGCATCCACGCAAGGCTACTATACTACAAGGGGGCAAAGAACTGTACTCTACCAGCAATTTAAGGGTTTACCGGCAAAGCTGTAGCCTCCCCTACTTTAGCGTGACAGCCTTGACTGCAAGCTTTTCGCAGGAAAGGATATCATTTGTGGCAAAGTCAATGCGGATTTTGTCACCGGCTTTTTTGTGGCAATCCTTTATATTGAATGTAAAGATATATTCACCTGCTACTGTATTCGCTATTTTAAGGGGAGTGGCTCCTTCGACTGCAATCTGAAGCTCTCCGTTTGGAGCAAGAATTTCAAGGCGGATGTCCATAGAAGATGGGGAATCTGCCTCCAAGACGGCGAATGCTGATGCATTGGAATCCTTTACAAAGTTGCATTCATTTCCATCTACCGCATTCACGGTCCAAGACTTGTTGCCAAATACGACGGTGGCAGGTGGAGTCTTGCAGAATTGTTCCAACCGCTGGGCTTTTACCTCCGGCTTAACAACCCCCATAAAGTCCAGGTATTGGGCATGGACATTTTTGGGATTCCCCTCCGCGCGAACAAGGCCTTTGTCTATCCATATGCTTCTTTCGCAGATTTCTTCAATCTGAGGCAAGGAATGGGAGACAATGACAATTGTTGTTCCTTGAGCCTTTATCTCCTTAAGGCGGTTAAAGCACTTCTGCTGGAAGGAGGCGTCACCAACGGCAAGAATCTCGTCTATGAGCAAAATTTCTGCATCGACATTGATTGCTATGGCAAAAGCAAGCCTCATGTACATACCAGAAGAATAGGTTCGAACAGGATTGTCTATGAATTCCTGGAGTTCTGAGAATGCAATTATGTCTTCAACCTTCTTGTCTATTTCTTTTTTGGTAAGGCCGAATATTGCCGCATTTGTATAGATATTCTCACGTCCGCTCATGTCCGGATGAAAGCCAGCCCCAAGTTCAATCAAGGCGGAAACTCTGCCCCTCATTTCAACGCTTCCAGAATCCGGATACATAATCTTTGTAAGGAGCTTGAGCGTGGTACTTTTACCGCAGCCGTTATGACCAACAAGGCCTATCGCCTCACCCTTTTTTACGCTGAAGCTTATGCCCTTTAAGACATTCCGCCTCTCATATTTGTTGCGGTTCCAAAAGAGCACCCTTTCCTTTAGAAGATTGCTCTTGTCAAAAAAGACCTTGAAAGATTTTTTTATATCGGTCACTTCGATGGAATTTTCTGGATTCATGATGTTCTCCTGCTATAAATTCTCAGCAAAGCCTTTCTGGAGCTTGGCAAAAACGAATTCACCCAAGACAAGGAAAAAGCATCCCATAGCTACAGCCGAGCCAAGGGTAATTAAATTCGGAACCCTCTTAAAGTACAAAATATCGCGGTATGCTTCTATTACATGGGCCATAGGATTAAGGTTCCAAAGCGGAAGATATTTTTCTGGAACCATTGACGAAGGATACATGACAGGAGTCAAAAACTGCCAGGCCATTGTTACGATTCCAAGAATATGGGCAATGTCACGGACATAAACAGTAAGGGAAGAAAACAAGAGCGTAATTCCAAGGGCAAGGAAATACTCTACAATCATTATGACTGGCAGGTAAAGCAGGGCATGAAAATTGACGCCGTGGCGGGTAAATGCAATCACTGCAAAGATAACTACGAATGTATAAAGCATGTTTACAAACTGGCTTGTTACAAAGGAAATCGGCAGGACCTCGCGTGGAAAATATATTTTCTTGACCAAGTCCCCATAAATCAACACGCAGTTAGCGCCAAGGGAAACACAGGTACTTATAAAAATCCATGGAACGAGAGCGACAAAAAGGAAAAGATAATACTTTTCTATCTGCTGCCTCATGATAATAGAAAAGACAAATGTATAAACTATGAGCTGGAGCAAGGGTCCAAGAAATGTCCAGAAAAATCCAAGGACAGACCCCTTATATCTACCCCTCAGTTCCTTATGAACCAGAGAGAAGACCATCTGCCTATATTTGTAAATCTCAGAAAAAATCGTTAACATGCGGAAAAATATATCACAAATCCGCTGGAAAGTAAATATCCAAGGCATTTTGTATCCGCGACATGCAATATAGCAACATGAAGCATCCCCTCCAAAAACATTGCCCTTCACCCCCCCTTTTTTTTATAATGCTATTGACCTTAGCGATAAAAAATGCTACTGTTACTATATAAAGTAACACAACAGGAGCCCCTATGGAACAGGATACATATAAGTCAGACACATCTTCTGCCAACGGATTCTTTGACCGCTTCGGAGGAAAATACGTTGCGGAAGTTCTGCGCCGCCCGCTAGACGAGCTTGAGCAGGCCTTTAAGACCTACATGCAGGACAAGGACTTTCTTGAAGAACTTGAGACAATCCGCCGGGATTACATAGGAAGGGAAACTCCGCTATACTTTGCCCCCACCGCCACCAAGATTTTGGGCGGTGCTCAGATTTACATAAAAATGGAAGGCCTTGCAAACACAGGCGCACACAAGATAAACAACGCAATAGGCCAGTGCCTTTTAGCAAAGCGCATGGGCAAGAAAAGAATCATTGCGGAAACAGGAGCCGGCCAGCACGGACTTGCAACCGCTGCCGCCTGTGCAAAGCTGGGGCTTGAATGCACGGTTTACATGGGAGAAGTTGACGTCCGCCGCCAGCAGCCAAACGTTGCCGCCATGGAACTTTACGGTGCAAAGGTCCACGCGGTAACAAGCGGAAGCCGCACCCTAAAGGATGCAGTAAACGAAGCCATGCGTGACTGGGCCGCAAACCCGGATTCAACACACTACGTCTTGGGTTCAGCACTTGGACCAGCCCCCTTCCCGGACATTGTACGCACCTTCCAAAGCGTTATCGGGCGCGAGGTAAAAAAACAGTGTGCCGAGCGCGGAATAAAAATAGGTGCAATGGTTGCATGCTGCGGTGGCGGAAGCAATTCAATCGGATTCTTTGAGCCTTTCATAAACACAAGCGTAAAAGACGGAGGCTCCCGCCTTATTGCGGCAGAGGCAGGAGGAATTGGCCCTGGCGTTGGAGAAAACGCAAGCCGCATGACTGGCAACGCATCCCGCGAAGGAATACTGCAGGGCTACAAAAGCCGCTTCCTGCTTGACGAAGACGGACAGGCACTTCCCACCCGGAGCATAAGCGCAGGCCTTGACTACTGCGGAATAGGCCCACAGCTTGCAGCCTTGGGAGCCAGCGGACGCGTTGAATTTACCAGCATACTGGACAGGGAGGCCCTGGATGCCGTAAGCTTCTTCGCAAAAAACGAAGGCGTAATGTTCGCACTGGAAAGCGCACACGCCGGAGCAGCGGCAATAAAAATCGCAAGGGAAATCCCCTCTGACCAGGCAATCGTAATCAACATGAGCGGGCGCGGGGACAAGGACGTGTTCATCACAAGCCCGGTATTCCGCCCCAAGGAATGGCTCAGCTTCCTCCATGCGGAAATTGAACGCCTTGAAAGCGCAAAAGACATTCACGAGGCAAAGTCAATGGCAGCCGAATGAACCGCCGGCAGCAAATTAAACTGAACGCAACGAAACATGCTGCAAAAAAAACAGGAGACAATCATGGAAAAAATAAAACTTATGGCACACCTTGTTGCAGGCTACCCCACTAACGAGCTTTCACTGCAGGCAGCACGTGCCCTTGTACAGGGAGGGGCAGACATTCTGGAAGTCCAACTGCCCTTCTCCGACCCAAGCGCAGACGGCCCTGCAATACAAAGCGCATGCACTACAGTTCTTTCGAGAGGCTACAAAACACGCGACGGACTTGCATTCATAGAAAAAATCCACGCAGAATTCCCCAAGCTTTCCATCTACCTTATGAGCTACGGCTCCCTCGTCTACACACCAGGAGTGGAAAACTTCTGCAAACAGGCAGCGGAATCCGGCGTTACGGGCATGATAATCCCCGACCTTCCCTTTGACCACGACGAAGGCCTAACCCAGGCATGCAGGAAAAACGGCATGGAAAACATTCCTGTTGCAGCCCCCAGCATGAGCTGCGAACGACTAAAGAAAATGGCACTCGCAGGATTCCCCTACATCTATGCGGCACTTCGCACGGGCATCACGGGAAGCGACACAAAAATCGATGACGGCACAATCGACTTCATCAAGCAAGTTGCACAGGGCGGCTCAAAAGTCTACGGCGGATTCGGAATCTCAAGCGGTGCACAGTCAAAGCTGCTTGCCCCCTACGTAGAAGCCGTGGTCGCAGGAAGCGTCTTTGTCCGAACCATCAGCGAAAATGCAGGCGACGGGGAAGCCCTCTTTGCAAAAGTAAAAGCAAAGGCACTCGAAATAACCGGCCAAGCCTAATTTCTATACAAAGGGGGAATACAGCCTGTATCTGTGCTGAAAGTTCCCCCTCACCCCCAACAAAGGCTCCTAATTGCAAAAAGCCCCCCCAACCGCTATAATGGCAGCAAAACACAATTGGAGAAAACAATGCTGGAAGTAAAAAATATAGAAGTATTCGGCCTTAACCGCGCACTCAACGCAATAAACAATTCATTCAACGTGGGGGCAATAGACACAACGGAAGCCGTAACAGAAAAAAGGGAAAAAGTTGCCCTCGCACTCGGAAAAAACATGGAAGCCCACCAGAGCCACGACGCCTTCCTAAAAGGAATCCTTGTAACATTCGACATGAAGCACCACGGAGTCGTAATGCCGGAATTCCAGCGCTACCACTTTGCAGACATTGTGATGAGCCAGTCAACCGTGCACTCCCTGGAAAAATTCATATCGGGCGACCTTGACCCCTACACAAAATACGTAACCCAGCAGAGCAAGGACCAGGTAAAAAAACTCTACGAAGAATGGATTGCAAGCGGCAAAAGCTACGAAAGCTACATGGCCCTCCGCCACAACCTTCCCCAGGGCTTTGAAATGTGGGCAACCGTAACCACAAACTACCTCCAGCTAAAAACAATCTGCATCCAAAGAAAAGCCCACCGCAACCGCGAAGACTGGAACAACTTCATAAGCGCCTGCTACTCAATGCCCCGCTTTAGGGAACTAACCGGCCTTTCCGGCAAAGAATGGGACATAATAAGTTAGCAGAACAGGAACAAGTTTATTACCATGTTTATCCTTATTTTTATTGTTTGCCTAGAACTGTCGTTTGCATGCAAAGATGCATCCCGCTTAAGCAACTTTAAAAAGCAGCAGTCAACAAAAAAAGAAACCCTAAGGTATTTGGGATTCGGCCTTTTGCGAGTAACACTTTTTTTGCTTGCAGCAGTTCTAGCCTCACTCGTGTTCAGTCTTATTCCTAGCTTTTATTATTGGTCTGGAAGAAGCAAAGAACTTATAGAAGCACTAAGACCTGAATTAAATTCTGACTTTCCATACATATTCAGAATTTTTATTTTCATATTTCTTTTTCCGCTATCAGTCATTTTTGCAGCAATCCTTGTAATCAAAAAAATAAGAATTGCCCTTTCCATCATATTTCCCATGATTGTTATTTTTGGATTTTTATTTATTGCAGGGCTTGATTTTTCTAGCCATCACTTAAAATATTACAAAAACCCCTTGGCAGACACAAAAGTTTCCGAAAGCTTCAAACCCTTAAACCTGCCACTCCTAAAAGAAGGAATGCCAAAAGAAGAAGTCCTTAACCTTCTGGGAGAACCCCTTTCCCAAAGCGAAAACTGCTTTTACTATACAGAAGAAAACGGCAAAGGCTGGTACGACTATTTTATCCTAGAGGTATATTTTGAAAATGACGCTGTTGTAAAAATCCGTAAAGACTGGGGATATGAGGACTAGAAAAAAGTGATAAACATCTTTGAAGCAGAACTTGAAAAAGGAAGCGGAATCCCCTACATCCTTATCAAAAAGAACATAATAGGAGCAAGTTTATTACCATGCATGATTTCCCCTCTGATTTAATCAATCTCTTTATTGTTTGCCTGGAACTTTTTTTTGTATGCATAGACGTTTTTCGCTTCATAAAATTCCAAAGGCAGCAGCCGCCAAAAAAAGAAACCCTAAAGTATTTGGGATTTGGTCTTTTGCGCGTAACACTTTTTTTGCTTGCAGTGGTTCTAGCATCTCTCGTGCTTAGCCTTATCCCCTATTTTTATTATTGGGTTGGAAGAAACAAAGAGCTTATAGAAGCTATAAGACCTGAATTAAATTCTGACGGTCCACTCTTCATATTTGCAGCGTCCATTTTCTTATTTCTTTTTCCGCTATCAGTCATTCTTGCAGCAATCCTTGTAATCAAAAAAATAAGAATCGCCCTTTCCATCGTCTTTCCCATGATTGCAATTTTCGGAGCATCTTTTTTGCTAATGATTACCTTTGCTTTTAATGATTTTAAATATTACAAGAACCCCTTGGCAGACACAAAAGTTTCCGAAAGCTTCAAGCCCTTAAACCTGCCGCGCCTAAAAGAAGGAATGACAAAAGAAGAAGTGTTTAACCTATTGGGAGACCCAATCCAAATTTCCAAAGACAAAAATCGCTTTTACTACGCAGAAGAAGGCGGCTATGGTGAATACCGATATTTCTGGCTAAGCCTAGACTTTGAAGGCAACTCGCTTTCGCACATAAACAAAGAATGGGCATACGAGGACTAAAAAAATTATAAGACCAAGCAGCCTTGTGTCATACCCCCTATAAAAATTTTCCTGCGGCACTTTTATATGCAAGGGGCTTTCCGCCCTTCGCCGTCTTACGCGGCTCATCCCGGCCTCCGTCCGGGACTAAAGGGGCTCCAATCCCTGCCGCGCCTGGAACTGCAAAACAATTACCCAAGCCGCTAACATTCAGATTTACGTTAACCCCATCAAAATTGCCAATACATAGTCTACTTGTGCCCAAGGTACAAAGGCAGCCTTTTCTAAAAGCCCACTTTATCCAGCAAAAAATCAAACAGGTTCAAAATAAGAATACCGTTCTCATCTCGGTATGTTGGCTGCATTCCTCCTGTAATCACAACTTTTTGAAAACTGTCTTTTATGTGCATCAAAGAACGCAGCTCCTGCTCTCTTTTTTCGTCGGAATCAAGTGCAAATGCAGACTGCACATAAACTCTATCGTATCCCTTGTTGCAGACAAAATCCACTTCCAGATTCTTGCGCTCGCTTTTGCCCTCTGCATTTTTTGTGTTAAGAGTTACCTGCCCCACGTCAACAGAATATCCGCGAAGCCGAAGCTCGTTGTAAATCAGATTTTCCATAAGATGGGTTTGTTCTGTCTGTCTGAAATCCAGCCGTGCATTCCTTAATCCAAGGTCAGAAAAATAATATTTTGCAGGAGTATCAATGTATCGCCTGCCTTTGATGTCATAGCGCACGGATTTTTCTATCAAAAAAGCGTCCTGCATATAGTCAAGATAGGCTTTTATGGTATCCTGCGTTATACTGCTTTTTTTGACAGATTTAAAAGTGTCAGAAAGTTTTCTGGGGTTTGTAAGACAGCCGATTGATGAAGAAAGAACATTTATCAGCTCTTCAAGGTCATCGTCTTTTTGGATTGCATACCTGTCTTTTATATCCACAATGTAGGTACTCAAAAAAAGCGACTTTAAATATTCCTTCTTTAGGCTTTCATCACTTTCTAATGCAACTTTTGGAAGTGCACCATAAGTCATATATTCAAGAAGAACATCATCTTTTTGCTTGTTCTGATTTATTGAATAAAATTCCTTAAAAGATAATGGCTGAATATGAATTTCATAACCGCGACCCCTGAATTCTGTGATTACGTCTTTTGAAAGAAATTTTGCATTGCTGCCTGTCACATAGACATCGACATTCTTAATGTTCAAATAGCTGTTCAAAACATCTTCAAAATCACTAACCGTCTGAACTTCGTCCAAAAGCACATAGTACATTTTTTCATCGCCGATGCGGGTGTCAATATAGGCCAAAAGTTCATCTGGATTTCGCAAGTTTTTGTTTCGCCTGTCTTCCAAATTTATTTGAATGATGTGCTTGCCATCAATTCCCTCTTGTTTTAGAAAATCTACAAAAAGATTGAACAAAAGAAAGGATTTTCCACACCTTCTAAGTCCTGTAATCACTTTTATCATACCGTTATGGCGGGCAGCAACAAGTTTATTCAAATATAAATCACGATTTATGGTAATCATAATTGATATTATTGCAGATATACGCAAAAATATCAATTAAAAGAACAGATATCAGTCGATATTTTTGCGTATTTACATGGTTTTTACTTAATAAGCCAAAAAATACGGCTATCAGTAAAAAAAAGCACACTTTGGTTGAACTGCTAACCATCAAGAAAATCTACACTGCCAGCTCACAAAACAGCCACAATGTATTTTTTTTCCGGCGGAAGTTTGGGAGGAGATCTTGCGTAATCCCTTAAGAACCATTATAGCAAAGAAAGATTTACTGCCCTTTTGCAATGTCACAGATGATTTTTACGCACTGGTCAATGCCAAGGGATGATGAGTCCAGGCAGAGGTCGTAGTAGCGGCTGTCTCCAAACTCGGTGTTGGTGTAGTAGGAGCAGTACTTGCGTCTTTTTTTGTCTACGGTGCGGATGTTTGCAATTATCTGCTGCTCGGTCTTGTCCGGCATTTTTTCCTGCTTTAGGCGCATTGCCCTCCAGTAAAGGTCTGCGTGGATAAAGACGTGCAGGGAATCGTCGTATTCGGAGAGGATGCTGTTTGCGTTGCGGCCAACGATTACGCATTTTCCGTGCTCGCCAATCTTCCGGATAACGTCCCTCTGGGCGGTAAAGAGCCTTTCGTTAAGCGGGGCATTGTACATGTCAAAGAGGCTCTGGGTAAAGCCAAAGTTCATGGGCACAACCTCGTCCATGTTGAGCACTTCGTCCATGCCAACATTCGCTTTCTTTGCCGCCTGAATAATCAGTTCCTTGTCAAAATATTCAAAGCCCAACTTTTCTGCAACACGGGTTCCTATTTCTCCACCGCCGGCACCAAATTCGCGGCTTATCGTTATCAATTTTTTCATACGGCCACCTCAAAAATTTTGTTCACAAAACCTTGTTCAAAAAACTGATTGTGCGCTCCTGCTTGGGGTTCTTTAAAACCTCGTCAGGGGTGCCCTGCTCTATAATGTAACCGCCGTCCATAAAAACAACCCTGTCTGCAACCTCGCGGGCAAATCCGATTTCGTGGGTAACAACGACCATGGTCATTCCGCCTTTTGCAAGTTCCTTCATTACAGAAAGAACTTCGCCTACCATCTCCGGGTCAAGGGCGCTGGTGGGTTCATCAAAAAGCATTATGGAAGGATTCATTGCAAGTGAACGTGCTATTGCAACGCGCTGCTTCTGTCCGCCGGAAAGCTGCTGGGGGTAGCTCTGTGCCTTTGAGTCAAGCCCTACCCTCTTTAGCAAAGCCATGCCGGCTTCTTCTGCTTCTGCCTTGCTCATCTTTTTTAGCTCCACCGGGGCAAGCATTATGTTCTGCAAGACCGTCATGTTGGGAAAAAGGTTAAAGTGCTGGAAGACCATGCCAATGTTTTCGCGCACCTTGTTTATGTTGGCCTTTTTGGAATTGATGTCCGTGCCGTTAACAACGATTGTGCCAGATGTAGCGGTTTCCAGTTTGTTAAGGCAACGGAGGAAGGTGGACTTGCCGCTTCCGCTTGGGCCTATTACAACAATAACTTCGCCCTGGTGAATGTCTATGCTTATGTCCTTGAGAACTTCAAGCTTTTCAAAATTCTTCTTTAGGTTCTCAACGTGAATCTTTACCTCTGAATTATTTGTCGCCAATCTTGATTCTCCTTTCTAGGACTTTTGCAGCCCGGCTCAAAGATACAATAACAATCATGTAAAGCAAACCGACTATTGCCCAGGTTTCCAAACTGCGGAATGTGTTTCCCGCAATTGTTCGTCCTGTATTTGTAAGCTCAGGATATCCGATTACGGAAAGAATCGAAGTGTCCTTGAGGGTGATTATGAACTGATTTATTATGGAAGGAATCATCACTTTGAATGCCTGGGGAAGGATTACCCTTCTCATGCTTGTTCCATAAGAGAGGCCAAGAGACCTGGCCGCTTCCATCTGCCCCTTGTCTATGCTTTCTATTCCCGCGCGGAAAATTTCTGCCATGTAGGCTCCGCAGTTCATTGCAAGGGCTATGGTTCCAGCCTGGAGTGCGGGGAGGCGGAAGTTTGGTATTATCCTCTTCATTCCCTGGGGAACGCCAAAGTAAATAAAAAATGCAAGTACAATAAGAGGAACGCCTCGTATCGCGTCTACATAAATAGTGCCAACAGCGTTAAGGGCCTTGTTGCGGCTTACATTGCAGAGGGCAAAGATAAGGCCTATAATCATGGCAAAGACAAGTGCAAGCAGGGCAAGAAGCAGAGTGTTGGCCAGCGAGGATGCCAGCATTAAAAAATATGTTTTAAAAATAGAAATCATTGTCTGCAATACTCCGGTAAGAAAAAAAGGCAGCCTTTGCTTCTAAAACAGAAATTGTCTTTTGTAAACAAGGCTGCCCAAATCCAAACAAAGCTAGAAATAGCTTTTCAAAAACTACTTCAGGTATTTGTCAAGAATCTTCTGGTAAGTTCCGTCTGCGCGGATGTTCTT
>JAILHV010000009.1 GCA_024695625.1 Treponema sp. | reverse complement strand
TTCGCAAAAATTTCCGGGTCAGGAATTCCGCCTTGCAATGACAGGCTCCGGTTCAAAGCCTATTGCGGAAAAACTGGGGCTGCCCTTTGTTCAGGAAGTGGTTGCAAATTCAATTGCCCTCCGCTTTGACTATGAGGATGTAGGAACAGCCATAGAGCTTGGCGGTCAGGATGCCAAGATGATTTTCTTTGGCAGGGAAGACGGCCACCTAAAAGTGAACGACATGCGCATGAACGGAAGCTGCGCCGGTGGAACGGGTGCTTTTATTGATGAAGTTGCTTCTATATTAAAGGTTTCGGTTCAGGAAATAAATTCGCTTGCGGAAAAGGGTTCTTGCGTTTACGATATTTCCGGCCGCTGCGGTGTCTATGCAAAGACGGATATTCAGCCTCTTTTGAACCAGGGCATTTCCAAGGCAGACCTTGCGCTAAGTTCTTTCCATGCAATTGCAAAGCAGACGATTGGCGGGCTTGCCCAGGGCTTGGACATAAAAAGTCCCGTTGTTTTTGAAGGCGGCCCTTTAACATTCAATCCGGTTCTTATAAAGGTTTTTGCCGAGCGCCTGAATCTGGAAGCAAAAGACATTCTTAATCCGCCCCATCCGGAGATTATGATTGCAAAGGGAGCGGCTCTTTCCCTTAATGAGCTTTTCCCCGATTTTGTGATGGAGCGTACAATTCCCCAAATCATAAAATTCCTGGAGGAAGACTGCACAAAAAAAGAAGAGGTTTCTTCTTCCGGCAGGCTTTATTTTTATTCAGAAGAAGAAAAGCAGGAATTTTTTGACCGCCACAAGAGGAAGCGCCCCAAGGTTTACAAGTTTGCCCGCGGAGAAACAATCCGTGTCTATCTTGGAATTGACTCTGGCTCCACGACAACAAAATTCGTGCTGCTGGACGAAGACAATCAAATCCTTGACTATTTTTATTCAGGCAACGAAGGAGACCCGCTTGTTATTGCAAAGGATGCGCTCATCAAGATGCGTGACCGCTACAAGGCAGAGGGGGTAAAGCTTGAAATTCTTGGCGTGGGAACTACCGGTTACGGAGAGCTTTTGTTCAGCAAGGCTTTTAACACCGAATACCATACCGTGGAAACTGTTGCCCATGCTAAGGCCGCAAGCCATTATGTTGGAGACGTAGACTTTCTTTTGGACATTGGCGGTCAGGACATGAAGGCCATCTGGCTTTCTGGCGGCGTAATAACAAACATCATCGTAAACGAGGCCTGTTCATCCGGCTGCGGTTCTTTCCTACAGAATTTTGCTGACTCTCTTGGCATAGAGGTAAAGGACATAGCGGAGGCTGCATTCAGCTCACAGAATCCTGCCGTACTCGGAAGCCGCTGCACCGTTTTTATGACCAGCAGCATTGTAACCGAACAGCGCAACGGAAAATCTGGTCAGGACATTATGGCTGGGCTTTGCCGTTCCATCATAGAAAATGTCTTTACAAAAGTAATCCGCATGAGGAACCTTGATTCCCTGGGAAAAAAGATTGTTGTTCAGGGAGGAACTTTCCAAAACGATGCAGTTTTGCGCGCCATGGAACAGTATATAGGCCGCACTGTAGTCCGCGCTCCCTACCCTGGAATTATGGGCGCAATCGGAGTTGCCCTGCTTACAAAAGAAAAAATGCAGGCGGGAAAAACAGAGCGTTCTTTTATTGGGCTTGAAAACCTTGATTCATTTACCTACAGCCAGCAGTCAAACGTTGTCTGCCCCTTCTGCCAGAACCACTGCAAGCGCACAATCGTGAAATTTTCAAACGGCGCATCTTGGATTACCAACAACCGCTGCGAACGCGGAGAAATACTGGGAATGCCGGGAGATCCTTTGGTCCGCGAAAAGATAAGGGAGGGCAACCTAAGGAAAGCGGCAAACCTCTTTAAGTACCGCCAGGAGCTTTTGTTCAAGGAATACGAAATTGTGCAGGGTGTTAGGGACAGGGGCATTACCATAGGCCTTCCAAGGGTTCTTTCTTTCTGGGAACTAATGCCTTTCTGGAACACATTCTTTAGGTCTTTGGGCTTTGACGTAAAGATGTCGGATCTTAGCACAAGAAAAATGTTTGAAGACGGGCTTTCATCCGTTGTTTCTGACACGGTCTGCTTCCCCGCAAAACTTGTTCACGGACACTTGCGCAATCTTGCCGCAAAAAAAGTTGACCGCATTTTTATGCCTGTAATTTCCACCTTTAAGTCCCAGAACACGGAAGAAACAAGCGAGTACATGTGTGCAATCGTAAAGGGCTATTCCTGGGTAATAAGAAATTCAGACAATCCGGAAAAGCGTTTTGGCATACCCTACGACACACCGCTTTTCTTCTGGTACACGGACAAAGACAAAGAAAGCCAGCTTGAATCCTACATGCAAAAGCAGTTCGGAATTCCCAAGAAAGAAGTTGACGCTGCAATCAAAGCCGCCAACTCTGCAATGAAGGAATTCCACTCGGATTTGGAAAGTGCCGCCCAGCAGGTTATTGATGACGTTCAGGCTTCCGGCAAGTACGCAATTGTTCTTGCATCCCGCCCCTACCAGAACGACCCGCTCGTAAACCACGGCCTTCCAGAACTTTTTGCAGACTCAGGAATCCCCGTGCTTACAGTTGACTCTGTTCCGGGAATTGCCCAGGTAGACTTAAGCCAGAGCCGCTTGGATGTGGTAAACAACTACCACGCAAGGCTTTTGGCAACATCCATAATTGCGGCAGAACATCCGCACCTTGAATACGTTCAGTTTGTAAGCTTTGGCTGCGGACACGATGCCTACCTTAGCGACGAAATAATCAGGATGATGAAGGAAATCTCCGGCAAGTCTCCGCTCGTTTTAAAGATGGACGAAAGCGATGTTCAGGGCCCGCTAAGAATCCGCGTACGATCATTTGTGGAAACACTTTCCATGAAGTATTCCTCCGGAGCAAAACTGAATACCCGCGACCTGCCAGACCCCTACAAGGTCAAGTTCAACAAAAAAGATGTCCATGAAAAAATCGTCCTTGTGCCAAACACATCCCACGCCTTTGCAAGAATCATGGCAGCATCCCTTGCAACCCAGCACCTAAAGGCCCTGCCCATGGACGTTGGCCGCGAAGACGCAATCCGGCTTGGCAAAAAATACGTCCACAACGACATCTGCTTCCCCGCACAGATTGTAATTGGAGAAGCCTTGGCTGCATTGGAAAGCGGTTTGTACGACCCGCACAGTGTTGCAATCGCTACAGGAAAAGACATTGGCGACTGCCGCCTTACCCACTACGGTGCCCTGCTAAGAAAGGCCTTGGACGACGCAGGCTATTCCTATGTTCCCATAGTCACAAACAACGACCGTGACTACCACAACCTGCACCCCGGCTTTAAGATGAACCTTGCAACCTCCCTAAAACTGGCAATCGCTTTCCCAATGATAGACGCGCTGGAAGAACTGCTTAGAAAAATGCGCCCCTACGAAGTGGAAAAAGGAAGCGCAAACGCCGCCTTTGAAAAGAGCATGGATCTTCTTGTAGAAGGAATCAAAGAAGGCTTTATTGCAGAAAGAAGGGCTTTTGCAAAGGCAATAGACATAATGAAGGGCGTAAAATACGACCGCACTCACCTAAAGCCAACAGTCCTCATCGTAGGCGAATACCTCTTGAATTTCCACCCCGGCGCAAACCACGACATTGAGCTTTACCTGGAAGAAAACGGCTTTGAGATAATAGAAGCAAAAATGTCAGACGTAATGCAAAAGACCTACTTCGCCCAGGACACCCAAATCCGCGAAAACCACCTGCACCGCCCGCTGGCAAAAAAGGCAATGGCGCGCACAATAAACGAAGCCTTTAATTTTACCCACGTGTGGGCAAACGAAATTGCCTGCCGCCACCCCCTCTTTGAACCGCCCACAAAGCTCACGGAACTGGTAAAGGGCAGCGATCCCCTCATCTACCATACTTTCGATGCTGGAGAGGGAGTCCTCATACCCGGCGAAATCCTCCACCATGCAAGCCGCGGTTGCAAAAATTTCATCATCCTCCAGCCCTTTGGCTGCCTTCCAAACCACGTCGTAGGCCGCGGAATCACCAAGAGGCTCAAGGAACTCTACCCGGACGTGCAGATTCTTCCCCTGGACTACGACCCGGACGTTTCCTTTGCAAACATAGAAAACCGCTTGCAGATGCTAATAATGAATGCAAAAAATTCTTCTTCGGACGGTGCTTTTTAGGACGAACTCCTGCATGCTCTACCATCCATTCCTTGGCTAAATTCCGACTGGCATGCCTCTGCGCCACGGGCTTTCCGGGGTTCCGGCTCCCGCCTCCATTGCTTCGCAACGCGTTCCGCGCCCCTCCAATCCCGCGTAGGCTGCTCCGGGAAAATCCCACCCCTTGCATTAGCTATTTATTAATAAATTCTCAATCTCAGCATATATAATCGTTATGCAAAAGCATCTGCGTTATTTTTCCTTTCCTCCAGCAGTTGCAGAAGGTAAGTGCAACAAACAGGGAATGCAATGTAGAAAAAACAGAGGGAGGAAGCACTGGAATGGAGGCTGAAAAGGCGGCAAAAAAGCATTTGCGCGGTGCGAACGTAGTGAGTCAGATACCTTGTATCCGCGCTCGGCTTTTTTGACGCGTTTTCAGCCGGGAATGGAAGTGCTTCCGCATCTATATTAATATTTGCTAAGTTTCATTTGGACTTGCACTTACCTTCTGCCTCTTGCGTTAACTGTTGACAAAAAGTTGAAAATTGTATTAAATCAAAAAAAATTAGTTTTTTTTCGTCAAAAGGTTAATTTTTTTAATGACGAAATAAAATTTATCTGTTATAATGAATTTGTAAGTTCAAAATATAGCTGATGGTTCTCTGTCAGTGACTGAATATAAAGAGGAGCAAAAAAACATGGCCTTAAAGAAAACTTATTCAAAAGACAAGAAAACTTGCAAGGTTACGTTTACTGTAACACAGGAAGCTGCACACGGAGCTAGTGATGTAACTATTGCCGGAGATTTTAACAGCTGGAGCAGCACAGAGACTCCACTTACCAAAAAGAAAGACGGCTCTTTCTCTGTAACTCTTGCACTCGATGCCGGAAAAGAATATCAGTTCCGCTATTTGCTGGACGGCAAGCACTGGGAAAATGACTGGGCTGCAGACAAATACATTCCTGCCCCATTCTCCCACACAGACAATTCTGTCGTAATCTGTTAAGATTGAAATCTGTTAAGATTGCGATCTGTTAATTGCCGGGAGGTTGGTGAGCATGGTCGAACCACACCCGGCAATCCACTTTACCCCTTTCTTTTTCTTACCACCTGCTGGGTAAAGCCCTTTGCACTAAGTTCTTTTTGCATCTGCCTTACATTTTCAGCTGGAACTTTTGTTACGGAAACCCTGGTTGCGGTCTGCGTCTTTTGGTAAGCTACGTTTTTAAATCCCGCGCGTAAAAGCTTTTGCGCAAGATTCACCGCGTTCTCCTTCTTGGAAAAAGCCCCAAGCTGAATGTCATAATAAGCCCCAGATTCAAGCTTTACCTGGGAACTTGCCTTTGAAGAACCCTGAGACTTGCTTGCCGTACTTCCAGTACTGCCGGAATTTCCTTTCTTGCCACCGTCGCCTTTTTCAAGAATTTCTATCTTAACCTTGGCAGTGCCGGTCTTTATCATGTCAAGTTTTACAGCCGCCGCCTTTGAAACGTCAAGCTCGCGCCCCTTTACAAAAGGCCCCCTGTCGTTCACCTTTACCGTAACGTATTTTCCGTTTGCAAGATTCGTAACGCGGAGCAGGGTACCAAAAGGAAGCGTTTTGTGGGCAGCCGTGTAGTCATACATGTTAAAGATTTCCCCACTGGAAGTTTTCCGCCCATGGAATTTGTCCGCATAATAAGAAGCCGTAACCCCGTTCTTGTAAACCGTAGCCGCATAAATCCTAATTCCGCCCAAAAAAAAGGCCAAAACAAAAAAAGCAAAAATTCCCCTAGTAAATTTCCCCCGCAAAGCCATCCTCCTTCTGTATGCAAAAATTCCTACTATATTATCCCCTAAATTTTCGGAAAATTTTCTTGCCACCAACAGGAATTCAGCATCTCGTATGCAGGTCAAAAATTCAAAATGAGTCAGCGGGACGTAGGAAAAAAGCAAGGAGGGACCCTTTAGGGAGAATTCCTTGATTTTTTCCGTTACTGGGACCCGCTGACTCATTTTGAATTTTTCAGTTGACTTTTCATGCTGAAGCCCTGTTGTTGACAATAGCAGCCTTTTTCGCTAAAGTAATTTTGGAATCGGGTGCATAAGGAATTAGAACTGGCCAGACGAAAGTTGGTTTTAAACTTATGCCTAACAGGGAACGGAGTTAAAACCTCCGGCAGTGCCGCTACTGTAAAAGGATTTTCCCTTGAGCCAGACACCTGCCCGCTTCAAGGCACAAAACTTCTTCGAGACCAAGGAAGGTGCCAGGGCTATGGTGTAGCATAGATTCCTATGTCCAAAAATCGTCCTGACTTTCCACCTCAATCTTTTATGCCGCAAATTCTCACAAAAGTTTTAGGAGTAAAATCATGAAAATGACTTTTAAAAAAATCGCTACAGCAGTCATCGCCAGCGCAGTCATCTGCTCAACTGGATTTTTGGGATGCGCAAAAAAGAGCGCGGCAGGCAATGACAAGGAAATCCTTGTCGTAAGCTTTGGGACAAGCTATAACACCAGCCGCACAATCACAATCGGCGGAATCGAAAGCGCCATCCGCGAAGCTTTCCCTGAATGGAAGGTTGAACGCGCATTCACAGCAGACACAATCATCGGTATTCTCAAAGACCGCGACGGTATTGCAATCGATACAGTTCAGCAGGCATTGGACAAGGCTCTTGCCGCTGGAGTTAAGAAAATCGTAATTCAGCCAACACATTTGATGAGCGGATTTGAATTCACAGATTTGAATGCAGTAGCCCAGCAGTACAAGGGAAAATTTGATTCACTCGTAGTTTCTGCCCCTCTTCTTACAAGTGACGGTGACTACGAAAAAGTTTCTGCCGCAATTACAAAAAAGACAGCTTCTTTTGACGACGGAAAAACCGCAATCTGCTTCATGGGCCACGGAACAGAAGCCGACTCCAACAGCGACTACGCAAAGATGCAGACTGTCCTCACAAATGGCGGATTCAAAAACTACTTTGTTGGAACCGTAGAAGCAACTCCTTCCGTAGACGATTTGATTGCTGCTGTAAAAGCTAACCCTGCCTACACACGTGTTGTACTCCTTCCATTCATGGTTGTTGCAGGTGACCACGCAAACAATGATATGGCCGGAGATGAAGATGACTCATGGAAGGCAAAATTCCTTGCAGAAAATTATGAAGTAACTCCAGTGCTCGAAGGTCTTGGACAGAACTGGGATGTTCAGCAGATTTATGTCCAGCACGTAAAAGACGCAGTGGCAACTTTGTCAAAGTAAGGAATTTAAACTGATGAATATTCGCCGTCTGGCAGCAGCATTATTGCTTTTGAATTCAGTTTTTTTCTCATTCGCAGAAGTTGAACAGGAGAAGCAGGAAAATCCGCTCAACAAAACCTTGAATACGGATGGACTTCTGCCGGTTCTTGCTGGCAGCATAGAAGAGGGAAGCTACGAAATAGAAACCGCCTCTTCATCTTCAATGTTCAGAATAGAAAAAGCTGTGCTTTACGTAAAAGATAATGCAATGACGGCGGATCTTACTTTGAGCGGCAAGGGCTATTCAAATGTCACGATGCTTTCTGCCGCAGATTCAGAAGCTTTAACTTCGCTCGAAGGTACAAGTCCTGTGATTGACGGGAATGGCAAGTATGTATTTAAAGTTCCCGTTCAGTCACTCAACACAGAACTTCTTTGTTCTGCATTCAGCAAGAAAAAGCAAAAGTGGTATGAGCGCCGCGTGGTTTTTTATTCAGAAAAAATTCCGGCAGAAAATCTTTTTGTTACGCCTTATGCCATGCAAAAGTGCAGCCTAAAAGACGGCTCTTATACAATCAGCGTAAAGTTGGCAGGTGGAAGCGGAAGGGCATCTGTAAAAAGTCCTGCCCCACTGCGGGTAAAAGACGGAATGCCACTTGCACAAATTGAATGGAGCAGTCCCAATTACGACTACATGATTCTTAACGGAGAAAAAATCCTTCCGCTTGCAAACAAACAGAATTCAGTATTTGAACTGCCTGTTCTTGTCTTTGACAAACCCATGTCCGTTTTTGCGGATACAACGGCAATGTCAACTCCCCATGAAATTTTATATCAGCTTGAATTTTCCCTGGAGACTGCCCAGCGTAAAGAATTCAACATGTCCATTTTGATTATTACTGCAATCTCTTTGCTGGCAGCCGCAGTTCTTTTGCTTTTTCTGGTGCGCCTATGCTTCAAAAAAAGAAAATAATTGTAAGAATATTTTTCTTTAAGGCATTCCTCTTTTTTACAGCATTTACTTTTGCTTCCTGCTCAAAAAAAATCAGCCAAGAGCAAGTTCAGTATAAGGATTTTTCTGAATTTGAATTCAATGGAAAAATTCTTACCGGTAAAAAAATCCAAACTTCCTATGCTTCCCAATTTTGCATTTATGAATACCAAGACGGAATTTCACTCATAGACATCTCTGGAAAAGAAAAATATCTTGTAGTCCCAAAAGAAAAATATAGTGACGGACTAAAAGAATCTGCAAAAGTGAATGCGGTCATTCCAAGGGGAATAGAAAACATTTATCTGGCATCGTCTTCTGCATATTCACTTTGGGATGCAATTGGTGCGGAAGAAAAACTGGGCTTTAGTTCCATAAAGGAAAATGACTGGTATATTCCAAAAGCGTCCAATGCCATGAAAAGCGGAAAGCTTGTGTATGCCGGAAAATACAGAATGCCCGATTATGAACTGCTTTTAAAATCGGGATGCAAGCTTGCAATAGAATCCACAATGATTCTTCATGTTCCAAAAGTCAAGGAAAAACTTGAGCAGCTTGGCATTAGCGTTTTTACTGACTATTCAAGCTATGAAGACAATCCCCTTGGCCGCCTTGAATGGATAAAGGTTTACGGAGAAATTTCCGGTTGCCAGGAAAAGGCTCTTTCTTTTTTTGAATCCCAGGTTGAACTTTTAAAAAATGATGCTCCTTCAAAAAAAATAACAGCTTCTTATTTTTATATAAACAACAGGGGCATGGCAATTGTCAGGGGGTCGGAAAACTACATTTCCAACATGCTCCGTTATGCCGGTGCGGAATATCTTTGTCCAAAGATAAAAAAAGATTCTGAACTAAAATCGCGTCCAACTTTTTCCGTTTCAATGGAAGAATTTTATAAGGCTTGCAAGTCTGCCGACTTTTTGTTCTACGATGGCAATATTGATTCATCTTGCGCTAGTCTTTCCATGCTAAAAGAAAAAAATCCCCTGCTTGCAGAATTTGATGCTGTAAAAAAATCGAATGTCTGGTGCGCAAAAAAAACAATTTATCAGGATACTGCCCAGATTCCAAAAATTATTTTGGATGTCAACAAAATATTTTCTGCTAGCGGTGAAGAAGAAATAACTTTCTTTGAGAGGCTGAAATGAGAAACATGAATTTTTCTTTGCTAAGGAAAAGTTTTTTTTCTTCACTTATTCTTTTTTTGCTTGTCCTCTTTGTTCTTCTTTCACTCTGCATAGGTTCAGAATTCTATTCCCCTGCGAAAATTTTGAATGCCCTTTTTGGAGCGGCCTTACAAAATGGGGAAAGGGAAATCATATTAAAAATCAGGCTCCCAAGAATGTTGCTTGCTTTGTTCCTTGGTGGCTCCTTGGCTCTTTCCGGCTTTTTGCTACAAACATATTTTCAAAATCCAATAGCAGGACCTTTTGTTCTTGGCATTTCTTCAGGTTCAAAAATGTGCGTGGCCTTTCTTACAATCATCTGTCTAAAAAACGGCGTAACATTTTCTTCGTGGGGGCTTATACTTGCTTCTTTGCTTGGCTCTCTTGCAGTAACCGCTTTTGTTATTTGCCTTGCAGGAAAAATCAGGGACCTTGCATTTTTGCTTGTTGCGGGAATTATGATAGGCTATGTCTGTTCGTCAGTTACAGATTTGATTGTTGCCTTTGCAGATGATGCCGACATTGCCAATCTGCACGGATGGACTCAGGGAAGTTTTTCCGGCGTTACCATGGAAAATGTTTTTGTTTGCCTGCCTTTGGTAAGCATTTGTTTTTTTCTTTCCCTTGTCTTGTCAAAGCCAATCGGAGCTTACCGCTTGGGTGAGGCATACGCAAAGAGTCTTGGCGTAAACGTAAAATTATTCAGACCTGTGCTCATCCTTATTTCCAGTGTTCTGTCTGCTGTTGTAACTGCTTTTGCAGGACCTGTTTCTTTTGTTGGGGTTGCAGTTCCTTTTGTTATAAAAAGAATTTTTGAGTCTGATGATCCTAAGCTTTTGATTCCACTGTGTTTTGTTGGCGGTTCAGTCTTTTGCCTCTTTGCAGATTTAATTTCCAGAATGCTTTTTGCCCCTGTTGAACTGAATGTTAGCGTTGCAACTTCTTTCTTTGGGGCACCTGTCGTAATTTTTATGCTGCTCAAACGGCACGGAGGCCAGCATGGAAAATGATTTTTTGAATCTGGAAAATATTGCCGCAGGTTACGCAAAGAAAATTGTCTTAAAAGATGTTTCCTTTGAATTGTACAGAGGAGAAATAATTTCTGTAATAGGGCCGAATGGAGAAGGCAAGTCCACGCTTTTAAAAACCATAGGCAGGCAGATACCTCTTCTTGGTGGAAATGTTTTTATTGAAAAAAAGCCTTTGTCCAAGCTGAATTCAAAGGAATTTGCAAAGACGGTTTCTGTTCTTCTTACGCATTCAGCTGTTCCGGAATTTATGACATGCAGGGAAGTTGTTGCTTCTGCCCGCTATCCCTATACCGGATTTTTGGGAACTCTTTCTTCATCCGATGAAAAAATTGTGGACGAATGTATAGAACTACTTGAACTAGAAAAAATCACTTCGGTAAAATTTTGCCAGGCAAGCGACGGTCAGCGGCAGAGGGTTATGATTGCCCGTGCAATTTGCCAAAAGCCCGATGTACTTTTGCTTGACGAACCCTTTTCTTTTTTGGACATAAACCATAAGCTGCATCTGCTCAAAGTCTTGCGCCAAATTTCTTCCGGTGGCACGTCTGTTGTTATGAGCGTGCACGAAATAGATTTGGCCCTGAAAATATCGGACAAGGTTCTGTGTGTCGCAAATAATTCATGTTCCCTAAAAAGCCCGGAGGAACTCTATTCCAACGATGAACTAAAAAAACTTTATTCACTAGGCGAAAACAAATTTGATCCGTATTTGGGAATATCAGAATTAAAGGCTCCAATTGGCACTCCTAAAGTTTTTGTTTTTTCAGACAGCGGCAGAGGCATTTCTTTTTACCGCCAGCTTGCAAAAAAAAATATCCCCTTTGCCGCAGGAATCCTTTTTGAAAACGACATTGACTTTCCGTATGCAAGCATGATGGCATCAAAAGTGTTTTCCTGTAAGCCCTTTTCAAAGATTGATGATTCTCTTTTGCAAGAAGCCAGGCGTTGCATAGATTCGTGTGAGCATGTTATAAATGCCGGAATAAGTTTTGGAGATGTGAATGCGCCTGTTAGAAAACTGCTTGAATACTCGGAGGCAAAACTGTGGCATATCCAATAATGATTCAAGGAACAATGTCTGGTGCAGGAAAGAGCCTTTTAACAGCCGGTCTTTGCCGCATTTTTAAGCAGGACGGATTTTCTGTAGCTCCATTTAAATCTCAGAATATGGCATTGAATTCCGCGGTAACAAAAGAAGGTCTGGAAATTGGCCGTGCCCAGGCAATGCAGGCAGAGGCATGCGGTCTTGAAGCTTCTGTCCTGATGAACCCTGTTTTGCTAAAGCCCAACGGTGACACCCGTTCGCAGGTTATTGTAAACGGAGAAGTTTATGCCGACATGAATGCGGTTGAATACTATGCCTTTAAAAAGAATTTGATTCCTGCCGTAAAAAAATCTTATGAAGAACTTTCGTCTCTTTACGATGTTGTTGTTATAGAAGGAGCCGGAAGTCCCGCAGAAATCAATCTTAGGGAAAATGATTTTGCCAACATGGGAATGGCTTGTATTGCCGACTCCCCCGTTCTGCTTGTTGGCGATATTGACAGAGGCGGTGTTTTTGCCCAGTTTGTTGGTACAGCCGAGCTTTTGGAAAAGGAAGAGCGGAATAGAATAAAAAGTTTTGTCATAAATAAATTTCGTGGGGACGTGTCCATTCTTGAGCCGGGAATAAAAATGCTGGAGGATAAAACCGGAATAGATGTTTGCGGAGTTGTGCCCTATTTAAAAATTAGTTTGGATGACGAGGACAGCCTTTCTTTGGACAAAAAAAATACTTGTGCGGCTGACAAAGTGAATGTTGGTGTTATCCGTCTTCCCCACATTTCTAACTTTACGGATTTTTCAAATCTTGAGCAAAGAAGCGATGTCTTTTTGCACTATATTTCATCAGCAAAAGAAATAGACGCTTGTGACCTTTTAATTATTCCCGGAACAAAAAATACTGTCGGAGATTTGCTCTGGCTAAAAAACTCTCCCTTGGCCAAGGCTATAAAAGATTTTGCAAAAACAGGAAAGCCCCTGCTTGGCATTTGCGGTGGCTACCAGATGCTAGGCAACAAAGTGGAGGAATCTTCTGACAGTGGCGCTTCTTCTTGCCTTGAAGGATTAAAACTTTTGCCTGTCAATACGGTGATTGCAGAAAATAAAATACGGAAGAATCTTTCGTTTACCCTTGAAAGCTGCCAGGGATTTTTTTCTTGCCTCTCAGGAATGCATATTAGCGGATACGAGATTCACATGGGTAAGACGGAGCTTTCTTGTGATGAGAGCATTCAGTCTGAATGCCATTGTTTTACAGGAAAGTCTGGCTTTTATCGCGGGAATGTTTACGGCACTTATGTCCATGGCTTTTTTGATGAAGAAGGTGTGGCACAAAGAGTTGTTCAAACTTTGGCAGAGAAAAAAGGCCTTTCGACTTTGGAAACAAAAAATGCCTCGTGGAAAGCAACAAAGGATTTGCAATTCAATTTTTTGGCAGAGCAATTAAGGCTTCATCTTAATATGGAAAGGATATATAATATTCTTGGAGTACATCCCAATGGAAACAATTAAGCACCTTCTTCCGGCTGATATAGAAAAAAACAGTTTTCTCATCATCAAAGAAGAACTAAAGAAAATGCAGATAAAAATTCCAGAAGAAGTTGAACCTGTCGTAATGCGTGTCATTCACACAACCGCGGATTTTGATTATGTTTCGTCGCTTTGCTTTTCAGAAAATGCTCTTTCTATTGGAATCAATGCCCTAAAAAACGGTGCGGCTATTGTTACTGATACAAATATGGCTTTGGCCGGAATAAATAAAAGTGCGCTAAAAAAATTGGGCTGCAATTCATATTGCTTTATGGCAGATGAGGATGTGGCAAAAAAAGCTTCGGCACTTGGGATGACCCGTGCGGCTGTAAGTATGCAAAAGGCTGTCCAACTTAATGAAAAAATAATCTTTGCAATCGGAAACGCTCCTACTGCCCTCGTGGAGATTTGCTCTTTAATCGAACAGGGTTTCAGACCTGAACTTGTTGTTGGGGTTCCTGTTGGTTTTGTTAATGTGGTTGCGGCAAAAGAAATGCTTATGAAAACCAATGTGCCTTTTATTGTTAACCGGGGGCGCAAGGGGGGGAGCAATGTGGCCGCTGCAATCTGCAATGCCCTTTTGTATTGCGGAGGCGGCAGAGCGTGAGCCAGAGTGTTTCTTGTTCGGATAATTACACGAGTTTTTTTCTTGCCAAAAATAAGTCAAAGCCTGATTTTGGTTATACCACCGGAACTTGTGCTGCGGCTGCGTCTTCTGCTGCGGCAAGAATGTTGCTCCAGCAAAAAATTGTTCCCTATGTTTTTGTTCACTTGCCGGAAGGTTCTGCTGTTTGCCTTGAAGTTTTGGATGCGCATTTTTCCAAAACATCTGCATCGTGTGCCGTAAAAAAAGAAAGCGGTACTGACCCAGATATTACGAATGGAATACTTGTGTATTCATCCGTTGAATTTTCTTCTGACGATGGAATAAAAATTCTTGGGGGAAAGGGTATTGGAAAAGTTACCCTGCCTGGACTGGATCAAGATGTTGGAGAGTGGGCAATAAATTCTGTTCCCAAAAAAATGATACGCGATTCCGTATCTTCAGAATTAAATAATCTTCATCAGGGAATAAATGTAACGATAAGCATTCCCGCAGGTGTTGAACTTGCAAGTAAAACTTTTAATCCCCGCCTTGGTATTGTTGGAGGAGTATCTGTTCTTGGTACGACAGGAATTGTAAGACCCATGAGCGAAGATGCCATTGTGCAGACAATCCGTGCAGAAATCAGCATGAGGGCAGCCCTGCATTATACTGTACTTCCTGTGGTTCCCGGAAATTATGGAATGGATTTTCTTACGCATGAATTTGGATTTGATTTTGGCTTTGCAGTTGAATCTTCCAATTTTTCATACGATTCAATTTTGATGGCAAAGGAATATGGATTTAAAAAGTATTTTCTTACAGGACATTTGGGAAAGCTTGTAAAAATTGCGGGCGGAGCAAAAAACACACATTCAAAATATGGCGATGGCAGGATGGAAACCATTTGCTCTGCTTCAAAAGAATTTTGTAATAAAGAAATTTATGACCAGCTTGAAAAAGAAATCATGGCTTGCGTTTCAACGGAAAATGCAGTTGATGTTTTAATAAAATTCAATTTAAAAGAAAAGGTATTAAATAAAATTGCAGAACTTGTTAAACTGAATATGCAGGAATGGGTTCCAGAAGTTCAGGTTGAACTTGTTCTTTTTACAAAAAAGCATGGCGTGTTGGCAATGACGAACAAGGCCTTTGACTTTATAAATGAACTAAAAGCTTGTGCCGCAAGACAGGAGGAAAAATAGAATGGTTTATTTTATTGGGGCAGGTCCAGGTGCTGCTGATTTGATTACTGTCCGCGGTCTTTCCTTGTTGCAAAAAGCTGATTGCGTAATTTATGCCGGTTCCCTTGTTAACAAAGAATTACTTTTAAATTGCAAAAAAGAATGTGCACTTTATGATAGCGCAAAGATGACTTTGGAAGAAGTTATTGATGCGATTAAAAAATCTTCTCCAAAAGAAAAAGTTGTTGTTCGCCTACATTCTGGAGACCCTTGCATTTATGGGGCAATACGAGAGCAGATGGATATATTGGATTCCTGTGGCATTCCCTATGAATCTGTTCCGGGGGTGAGTTCCTTTTGTGCTGCGGCAGCTTCTTTTGGCATTGAGTATACGCTTCCTGATGTTTCGCAGAGTGTTATAATCACGCGTGTGGCGGGAAGGACACCAGTTCCTGAGCGGGAAAGCATCCGCTCTTATGCCATGCACAAGGCAACAATGGTGGTTTTTCTAAGCACATCCCTTGTGGAAGATTTGCAGCGGGAACTTTTGGCCGGTGGATATTCAGAAGATACGCCTGCCGCGGTAGTTTATAAGGCGTCATGGAAGGAAGAAAAAAAGATGGTCTGTACTGTTGCAAGTCTTTCAAAGACTGTAAGAGATGCCGGAATAAAAAATTCTGCCCTTATGATTATAGGTGATTGTGTTACGCATAAAAATTATACGAAGTCAAAATTGTACGACGAAACTTTTTCAACGGAATTCAGGATGGCAAAGACCAAGTGATAGCAATAATTTCTTTTACAGACAAGGGAAAATCTCTGGCAAAAAATATTGCGGAAAGATATTGTGCACTTGGATTTGAATGCAGCGTAAGTTCAGCAAAAAAAGATCTTTCGGAAAACTATGTAAAAACAGAAGACTGGGTTTGTAAAAATTTTAAGAGCGGGAATTTTCTTTTGTTTATAGGAGCCTGTGGAATAGCTGTCCGTGCAATCGCGCCTTTTGTAAATGACAAGGCATCTGATCCTGCTGTTGTTGTTATGGATGAAGCTGCCAGCTTTGCCATACCGATTCTTTCTGGCCATTTGGGAGGGGCTAATGATTTTGCCCGCAAACTTTCAGAGCTTACCGGAGCCCAGCCTGTTATTACAACTGCCACCGATGTTAACAATTTGTTTTCTGTTGATTCATTTGCAAAAGAAAACTCTATGAAAATTTCCGACATGCTTCTTGCAAAAGAATTCTCAGCCAGGCTTTTAAAAGAAAAAAAATGCAAACTTTTACTGCCGGATGAAATTTTTGATTGCTTAAGAACTGAGGGTGCCGTTCCCAAAGAGCTTGCCCTTGCTAAAACTTCTGAATCTGATCAGGCCATGCTTAAAGTAATTGTTTCGCCATTTAAAAATACGGAAAGTGAGCCAGTCTTGCGCCTTGTTCCAAAATGCATTGTTTTGGGAGTCGGTTGCCGTAAGGGAAAAGATTCAAAAGACTTAAAAGATTTTATTTTCTGCGAATTGAATAAAATTTCTCTTGATATAAATTCAATTGCTGCGCTTTGTTCCATAGATTTAAAGCGGGATGAAGAAGCCTTGCTTTCTTTTTCCAAAGACTATGGCCTTCCTTTAAGATTTTTTTCTTCAGAGGAACTTTCTGCCGTTAAGGGAGATTTTTCTCCTTCTGCCTTTGTTAAAGAAGTTACAGGTGTGGACAATGTTTGCGAGCGGAGTCTTTTTGCTTATGGTGCAAAAAAAATAATTTTAAGAAAATGCAAATTTGACGGAATGACTCTGGCTGTGGGTTGCACGGAAATAGCTCTTCATTTTAATCCAAGGACGGTGCGTGATGAATAAGCTGATAGTTGCGGGAATTGGTCCTGGTGCATACGAAATGCTAACAATTCAAGTTGAGAGCGCCCTTAGAGAATGCGATGTGATTGCAGGCTATGTAAAATATGTTGACCTCTTGAAGCCATATTTTCCGGAAAAAGAAATTCTTTCCAGCCCCATGATGAAAGAAGAAGAGAGGTGCATGCGTGCGCTGGAAAAGGCATCAGATGGTAAAAAGGTTGTTTTTGTTTGCAGCGGGGATGCAGGTGTTTATGGCCTTTCTGGCTTGCTTTACAAACTGGCAGAAAAATTCCCGACTGTTCAAATAGAAGTAATGCCTGGGATTACAGCGGCTCTTAGCGGATCGGCCTTGCTTGGTGCACCTTTGATTTGTGACTTTGCAGTTATAAGTCTGAGCGACCATCTGACTCCGTGGGAAAAAATATCTGCAAAACTAAAAGCTGCTGCTTCTGCTGATTTTTGTATTGTTCTTTATAATCCTTCCAGCAAAAAAAGGGCAGGCTATTTGGAGAAGGCCTGTAATCTTGTTTCAGAATTTGTTCCTGACGACCGGCCATGCGGGTATGTAAAAAATATTGGCCGCTCAGGTGAAGAGGTTCACGTTTGTTCTTTTTCTGAATTAAAAAATGCAAGTGTGGATATGTTTACGACTGTTTTTATAGGGAATTCTCTAACTTATCAAAAGGACGGAAAACTTATTACGCCCCGGGGATACGCTTCGGAGGTTAATTCATGAGTAAGGTTTTTGTTTTTGCAGGAACAACGGAAGGCCGCAAATTATTTGAACTTTTAAAGAAGAATAATATTTCCTGCACTGTAAGCGTTGCAACCGATTATGGGGCAAATTTGCTTTCAGGAAATTCAAGGTGCAAGGTTCTTTCTGGCAGGATGTCCAAAGAAGAGATGCTTGCTGCTGTAAAAAAATCCAAGTGTCTTTGCCTTGTGGATGCAACTCATCCTTTTGCACAGGCTGTTACTTCGCAAATAAAACTTGTTTGTGCTGAACTTGGAGTAAAATATGTGAGGCTCCTGAGGGATATTGACGAACAAAAAGATATGGCTGATTCCCTTTTGTTTTTTGATTCTGTAAAGTCTGCTGCTGAATACGTAAAAGATAGAAGGGGAAATGTCTTTGTTGCAAGTGGAGCAAAAGACTTGAATGTGATTACGGATACAATAGAAGATAAGAGTCGTATTTTTGCCCGCGTATTGCCATCAGAAGACAGCCTACTAAAATGCATCCATAGCGGCCTGTGTGAAAAAAATATTATTGCAATGCAGGGACCTTTTTCTTCTTTTATGAATGAAGCTATGTTCCGCGAGACAAAAGCAAAATTTGTTATTACAAAAGAAAGTGGTGCAGCTGGCGGCTTTGAAGAAAAAATAATCGCTGCAAAAAAATGCGGCGCAATTACACTTGTTGTAAAAAATCCAGAAAGCAAAACTGGTGAAAAGGCTCAAAAAAGTTATTCCTATTCAGAAACAGTAAAGCTTTTGGAAACAATCCTGAAAAAAAGAATTTCTTTTTCTGCTCCTAAAATCATTCTTGCCGGCATTGGGCCTGGTGGTGTGGATTTTGTTACCAAAGAGGTCTTTAGTGCGGTTCAAAATGCCGACGTGGTTTTTGGCGCAAAGTCCATTCTGGCAAATCCCATGTTTGACGGTAAGAAAAAAATAAATTCATACATGTTTTCTGATGTAAGCGGATATTTGCAGGACCATCCCGAGTGTGAAAATCCTTTGATTGCCTTTTCTGGTGACAGCGGGTTTTATAGCGGTGCAAGAGCCTTTGCAAAGGAGTGCGAAGGAAAGTATTCCTGTTCACTTTTGCCAGGAATTTCATCCGTAAATTATTTTTCTGCAAAAATTGGAAGCCCCTGGCAGGACTGGAAGCTTTTGAGTATGCACGGAAAATATTGCAATGTTGAATCATTTGTAAAGTCAAACCAAAAGTGCTTTGTGATTCTTTCCGGAAAAAATGATTTGCATGACTTGCTTGCAAGGCTTGGTGAAGCTTGTAAGAATAAAATCATTCCTGAAGTAAAAGTTACAATTGGATTCAATCTGTCGCGGGAAGACGAAAATATAATTTGCATGAATATTGGCACTTCGCGTAAGTTAAAAAAACAGCCGTCTCTGGAAATGCTTTCTTTGGAAAAAGAAGGTTTGTATTCTGTATTGGTGGAACACCAGTCTTTGCCGGATTTGAAATTTGGTATGGGAATAAAAGACAGTCTTTTTTGCAGAAAAAATATTCCGATGACCAAAAGAGATGTAAGGCTGATTATTCTTAACAGAATGTCGCTTGCGGAAGATTCTATTGTGTACGACATTGGCTGTGGAACAGGTTCTGTAACCGTAGAGGCGGCCCTTATTGCAAAGCATGGTTTTGTTTATGCGGTAGACAAGAATAAAGAGGCCGTGGCGCTTACAAAAATGAATCTTTTACGCTTTGGAATTTCCAACGCAAAGGTCGTTCAAAAAACTGCTCCTGATGGGCTTTGCAAATTTCCTGTGCCTGACTGTGCTTTTATAGGAGGAAGCTCTGGAAATTTAATTGACATAATCAAGGCTTTGTTAAAGCGTAATCCTCTGATGCGGATTGTGCTTTCTGCCGTTACGCTTGAAACTTTTTGCATGATAAAAGAAGCTGTCTCTTTGCTTTCCGTTGATGACCTTGATTTTACCCAGGTTTCCATTAGCCATTCGGAAAAGCTTGGAAAGTATAATTTTGTAAAAGCGGAGAATCCTGTTTGGGTGGTTTCTTTTAGCGGTTCTGCAGGAGAAAAAAATGAAAGCTAAAAAACGCATACGAAGATTTATGATAGCTTCTCCCTGCAGCGGTTCTGGAAAGACTCTTTTTTCTTGCGCCTTGATGAATTTGCTAAAAAGAAAATTTGGAGTTGCTGCCTTTAAGTGTGGTCCTGATTTTATAGATCCCTTGTTCCATAAAAAGGTATTGGACTTGCCATCCGTAAACTTGGACGGATACTTTGATTGTGGGAAAGATTTGCTCCAGCTTTTTGTAGAAGAATCTTCTGAGGATAAAATTTCTATTGTTGAAGGTGCCATGGGTTTTTTTGACGGCCTTGCTGGAACTTCCCTTCAGGCATCTTGCTACGATGTTGCAGTAACAACAAAAACGCCTGTGATTCTTGTTGTGGATGTAAGGGGTGCTAGCCGCTCTTTGTGCGCAACCATAAAGGGTTTTAAAAAATATGCAAGGCGAAATGTAATAAAGGGAGTGTTTTTGAATAAGGCTTCAAAATCATTTTATCCGCTTTTAAAAAATATGATCGAAAAGGAATGCGGGATAAAGGTTCTTGGATTTTTGCCTTTTGATGAGAGGCTTGCTTGGAAGAGTAGGCACTTGGGGCTTGTCCTCCCGAATGAGATTCAGGATTTTAAAAATCAAATTGAAATAGCTTCTGCCTTGCTGGAAGAATCTCTTGATGAGCCGGCACTTTTAAAAATAGCATCAGCTGTATGCGGATTAAAAGTTGTAACGAAGAATCCTTTTGAAAAGATTGTAAAAGAAAAAAAATATACAGGCTTAAAAATCGGTCTTGCCTATGATGATGCCTTTTGTTTTTATTACAAAAAAAATATAAGTATAATAGAAGAGATGGGTGCTTCTGTAGAATATTTTTCTCCGTTGAATGACGGCGGTCTTCCAGATGTTGATGGTATTATAATTGGCGGTGGTTATCCTGAATTGTATGCAGATAAATTGGAAGAAAATTGTTCGATGAAAGATTCAATATGCGCTTTGGTAAAAAACAACATCCCAGTTTTGGCGGAATGCGGCGGATTTATGTATCTGCAAAAAGAGCTTGTTTGCCAGGATGGAAAAAAATATAAGATGTGCGGAGCAATAGAAGGGGAGTCATTCTATACAGGAAAACTTGTACGCTTTGGTTATGCCCAGTACACATCAAAAGATTTGCGTTTTAAAATACGGGGGCATGAATTCCATTATTTTGAAAGCAGCAACAATGGGGATGAATTTCTTTCGGAAAAACCTTCCGGGCGAAAAGGAAGCCCTTGCATAGTAAAGCAAAAAAATCTCTTGGCTGGTTTTCCTCACCTTTACTATAATTCATGTCCTGAATTTATAGTATTCTTTTTGGATAAGGCTGCTGCGTATAAAGCATCAAAGAAGGTAAGCAATGAAAGATGATTTTTGTTATTTTGAAAACCATGAATGCAAATATTATCCCTGCCACAAAGGTAGCGATAGTATAAACTGCATGTTCTGCTTTTGCCCCTTTTATACATTTGCAAACTGCCCGGGAAATCCTGTCTTTATTGAAAGGAATGGTGTAAAAATAAAAAAGTGCACAGACTGTGTTTTTCCCCATTTGAAGGATAATTACCCCAAAGTGATTTCTCTTTTAAAGGCGCAGCCTGTAGCAGAAGAAGGCTTAAAAGAATATGTTCATGGTGGGGAAAGTTCAAAGCGGATAAAATATGATTTTTCTGTAAACGTAAATCCCTTAGGAATGCCTGTAAGAGTTAAGGCTGCAATAAAAAAGAGTGTAAAAACGGCTTCTTTTTATCCTGACAAAAAATGCCAAAATTTAAAAAATGCCATTGCCGCTAAAAAAAATGTTGGACAAAATAATGTTCTGATTGGGAATGGGGCTTCTGATCTGATAACTCTTATTGCAAGATGGCTACAGAGTCAGAGGAAAACACGGGTTCTCCTTCTTGCTCCCACTTTTGGCGGCTATGAAAGGGCCTTGCTTGGCTGCGGTATTAGGCCAAGGTATTATGACCTAAAAAGAGAGGATGGCTTTGCATTAACAAAAGATTTTATTTCTTGCGTAACAGATGACTTGGATGCTATTTTTTTGTGCAACCCCAACAATCCAACATCTGCCATTATAGAAGAAGAGCTTTTGGGAGAAATTATTGAGCTTTGCACTAGCAAAAACATTACTCTGGTTGTTGATGAATGTTTTATGGATTTTGTTGATCAGAAAAAAAATGCGGGTGTATGCAAATATGTTTGTGCTCATAGAAACATTATTCTGATTAATGCCTTTACCAAGATATATGCCATGGCAGGGTTAAGGCTTGGGTATGCAATTTGCTCAGATTCGGGTGTTGTAAAACAGATGGAATTTTTGCAGAGTGAATGGAATGTTTCATCTTTGGCACAGGCGGCTGGTCTTGTTGCTTTGACTCAGGAAAGTTATATAAAAAAAACAATTTGTGTGATTGAACGGGAAAGGCTTTTTTTGGAAGAAAAGTTGTCGTCTTTGGGAATGAAGGTTTATCCAAGTGCCGGGAATTTTATTCTTGCAGAAACAAAAGAAAATGTCTTTGAAAAACTTTTGGATGACGGGATTCTTGTGCGGGATTGCTCTGATTTTAAAAACTTGGGAAAAGGCTTTGTTAGGATTGCAATTCAGACAAGAAGGAAAAATAAAATACTGCTATCTGCATTAAAGAAGGTTTTAAAAGAAAATGACGGAAGATGAATTTTACGGTTTTGTAAATTCCATAAAGCCTCTGGATTTGTCTGCTTGTGAGAATGCAAGAAAGTATCAGGCAAATCTTGCAATGCCTCCGAGTAGCCTTGGAATGCTACAAGAACTTGCCGTTCAACTTGCCGGAATAACTGGAAGTATAAAAAACACGGTTGAAAAAAAGCGAATAATTGTTCTGTGTGCCGATAACGGTGTTGCCCAAGAGGGGGTTGCTTCTGCTCCTCAAAGTGTAACTGCATCTCAGGCCGTGAATATGACTGAATACAAAACCGGAATGTCTGCCATTGCAAAAAAGTTTGGCTGCGAAGTTCAGGTTGTTGATGTGGGCATAAAATGCGACTACAGCTGCGATAAAATTCTGAATAAAAAAATCCGCCGTTCTACGAACAATATTTCAAAGGCACCTGCGATGAGCAGGGAAGAATGTCTTGCCGCATTGGCAACAGGAATTGAACTTGCAAAAAAAGCAAAGGATGACGGTGTGCAAATATTGGGAACAGGAGAAATGGGGATAGGAAACACAACAACTTCTACAGCTGTTTTGTGTGCCCTAACAAATGAAGATCCTGAAAAAATTACCGGAAGGGGTGGCGGAATTACAGACCAAGCCTTTGCAAAGAAAAAGAAGGTAATAAGAATGGCCTTGGACATAAACGAACCAAATCCAAGTGATGTTTTGGATGTGATTGCAAAAGTCGGGGGCTTTGATATTGCGGCCATGTGCGGAGTTTTTCTTGGTGCGGCGCAATGCAGACTGCCTGTTGTGATTGACGGATATATCTCTATGGTTTCGGCCTTGTGTGCAAAAAGAATTTCAAGTGTAAGCGCGGGCTATTTTATTCCTTCGCATAAGTCAAAGGAAAGAGGCTTTCTTCTTGCGGCTGAAGAGGTTGGCGTAAAACCCTTCCTTGACTTGAACATGCGCTTGGGTGAAGGCAGCGGATGTCCCCTTGCTTTTGAGATTATAAAGGCAGCTTGTGTAATTATGAACGATATGGCATCTTTTACTGGCGCCGGGATTGACGATTCTTATTTAACTGAAATACGAAAGCAGAGAGATTTTTAAATGGTTGTTTTTGTTTTTGGCGGTTCAAAAAGCGGAAAAAGTGATTTTGCTCAAAATCTTTCTGTAAAAATTTCGGAAAGGAAGAATCTTTATTATGTTGCCACTATGATTCCCCACGATGGGGAAGATGAAGAGAGAATAAAAAAGCATATAGAGTCCCGCTCGGGCCTTGGATTTAAAACTATTGAATGTCCATACGACATTGATGAAATTTTTGATGGTAAAGAAAATAATCCGTATGGAACTTTTTTGGTGGAAAGTCTTACATCTTTGCTTTCCAATATCATGTTTAAGGATTGTGAAGTTCATTTTGATTCTTGGAAAAAGTTAAAGGAGATGCTGGACGTCTTTGTGGCAAAAGGTAAAAACTGTGTGTTTGTCTGCGATTCCATTTTTTCTGATGCGGAAAGCTACGGAATGGAAACGGAAGCTTTTAGGCACCTTCTTGCAAATGCGTCTTCTTTTATTTGTGGCCTCTCTGATATTGTGGTTGAAGTAAAAAACGGTTATGCTAATTTTATGAAAGGCGGAGATAAAATTTTGCAGGACAGTGAAAGAGTAAAAAAATATTTTTTTGTAACAGGCGGTGCCCATAACGGCAAGCTTGAGTATGCAAAGAAACGCTTTTGCCTTGGCAGCGATGACATTTGTATTTGCAAAAAAGATGTGGAGCCGGATTTTTCTAAGCGCTGCATTGCCTATCTTGAAAATTATATCTGGTTTTGCATGAAGAATAAAATTCAGCCAAAGATGGACTGGAAAAAAGATACTGTTTTTATTGCTACGGATATTTTTTGTGGAGTGGTGCCTATGGAAAAAGACCTTCGTGAATGGAGAGAAAAAACAGGGGAATATTTTCAGATGATTGCAAAGGAATCTTATTGCGAAAGGGTTTGCTTTGGCCTTGCTCAAGAAATGCGGGGGTGAACTTTGACCACGATTTACCTCTTCCGCCATGGGCTTACAAAAGAAGCAGAGCAGCATTTGTACTGCGGAAAAACAGATGTTCCTCTAAGCAGTAAGGGAATTGAATTGCTGCAAAAACAAAAGGGGATGATGCCAGATCTTCTAGGCTATTCTTTTTATTCAAGTGGAATGAAGCGGACAGACATGAGTCTTGAAATTCTTTATCCGGGTGTAGACTACCAAAAAGAAGCGGCATTGCGGGAAATTGACTTTGGAATTTTTGAATGCCATTCTTACGATGAGCTAAAGGACAAGTGGCAGTACCAGATGTGGATTTCCGGCTGCAACGAACTGAATGTTTGCCCCGGAGGAGAAAGCTCTTTGCAGATGAAGGACAGAGTAATATCTTTTATAAAAAAATTGCTTGCTGAAAAAGAAGAAAAAAGAATTGCAATTTTTACACACGGAGGTCCTGTGGTTGCAATTATGCAATATTTCTTTCCTGATGAAAATAAAAACTTTTACGAATGGCGGTGCGCTTGCGGCCAGGGCTATAAAATTTGTCTGGACGGAAAAAATGCCTGCTATGAAAAATTAGATTTTGTCGGGGGAAGTTGAATGATAGTAAAATCTATTGCCGTTGCATTTTCCATGTACTCAAAAATTCCAATGCCGCGTGTGGAATGGAATGAAAAGAATCTGCGTTATGCGCTTTGCTTTTTCCCTTTCGTGGGGGCTGTTACAGGGGCGCTGCTTTTTTGCTGGATGTTTTTATGCCAAAGGTATTCTGCCAACTTGCTTTTGCAAACCCTTCCTATGCTGGCCATTCCCTTGCTGGTAACAGGGGAAATCCATGCGGATGGTTTTTTGGACACAAGCGATGCCCTGTCTTCTTATAAAAGCAAAGAGGAAAAACTTCTTATTTTAAAGGATCCCCACATAGGCTCATTTGCGGTAATAAAATTTTTGCTTTTGTGTCTTATCTATTTGGCCTTTGCATCTGCCTTTGGATTCAACTGTAGCTTTTTTTCATGGTGTCTTTCTTTTGCACTTTCTAGAATATTCAGTGCTTTTGCGGCTGTTAATTTTAAATGCGCAAAAAATGACGGAACGCTTTATGCTTTTTCAAGTACGGCGGCAAAGAAAATAACAAATGCCGTGCTTGTGCTTGAATGGCTTTTGTGTGCTTTTGCAATGCTTTACCTTTCGCCAATAAGCGGTAGCTGCATGATTGTTCTTCTTGCATTGTTTTTTATCTACTTTAGGCTTATGGCGCGGAATAAATTTGGCGGGGTTACAGGCGACCTTTGCGGATGGTTTGTCTGCATGGCAGAAACTATTGCTGCGGCTTCTTCTGGAATTTTTATTTTGCTTGGGTTTTAAATGTTGGAAAAGTATCATATTGTATTTGCAATTGTAGCGGGCTTTGTCCTGGACTTTTTTATTGGCGACCCTCACTGTATGCCTCATCCTGTGCGCTTTATTGGAGCCTTGATTTCTCTTTTGGAAAAAGGGCTTTTAAATTCATCGGATACAAAAGCTAGACAGAGGGTAATGGGTTTTGTACTTGTGTTTTTGGTGCTTTTGATTACTGGCGGCATAACCTTTGCATTGGTGCATTTTTCTTACAAGATGCATTTTGTAGCGGGCTTTGCTATTGAGGTGCTTCTTTGCTACTGGTGCATTGCGGCTAATGACTTAAAAAAAGAAAGCATGAATGTCCTAAAAAAAATGCAGGCTTCTTCAATAGAGGAATCTAGATTTGCGCTTAGCCGTATAGTTGGACGCGATACGCAAAATTTAGCGGAAGAAGAAATTGTAAAGGCAACCGTGGAAACCGTAGCGGAGAATTCAAATGATGGAGTGATTGCCCCGCTTTTTTACATGGCATTGGGCGGGCCTGTCTTGGGAATGGTTTACAAAGCCATAAACACGATGGATTCGATGGTGGGGTATAAGAATGACCGCTACCGTTTTTTTGGAACCGCAGCCGCAAGATGCGATGACCTGTTTGGCTTTATTCCTGCAAGGCTTAGCGCCATCTTTGCAATTGCCTCTTGCCCCCTGCTAAGGCTTAAGGCGGGAAATGCTTTTAGAATTTTTAGGCGGGACCGTTACAAGCATCAAAGTCCAAATTCTGCGCAGACAGAAAGCGTCTATGCTGGAGCAATGGAAATTCAGCTGGGGGGAGATGCTTTGTATGGTGGCATTTTGGAGCACAAGGAATTTTTGGGGGATGAAATACGTAAGCCCTGCGCAAAAGACATTAGGCGTTCGTGCAGATTGATGTATGCATCTTCCTTGCTGGCAGCCTTGGTCTTTTGCGCTGTAAGGCTTTTTCTTACGAGATAGAAATCTGGCAGGAGCGCATTGTTTCCAGTGCGGCTTCGTGTTTTGCGGGGGTAACGCCTGCACAGCATGATGGGTCTACGCTAATGAAAACTTCCGGCATTCTTGCCTTTAAGAGCAATGCGTTTGAGACAACGCAAATGTCCGTGCAAAGACCAACCAATTCAATCTTTATTTGTTCAATGGAAGAAAGTTCAGAAATTGTCTGCTGCAATTCCATTGAACCGAATGTTGGCTTGTCTATAATGGTAGCATTTGCTTTTTCCAGTTCGGCTGCAATTGTGCTGTTGATTTGCCATCCGTGTGTGCCTTTGATGCAGTGTTCTACAGGCAAGTTTTGTCCTTCCTGCGTCTGCATATAATTTTCTGTATGCGTGTCGCGGGTTGCAAAAACGGCGCAGTTTGGCTCTGCGTACTTTGCAATTTTTTCTTTTACGTTTTGAACGATTGACTGAGCCTCTTTTGTGCCAAGAGAACCGTCAATAAAATCATTTTGCATGTCGATGACTACAAGAATCTTTTTCATGGAACACCCTTTGTTATAAGACTTGTTAGAACCCTAGGTTACGGCTTAAGTATATCAATTGTGCGGAAAAAAAACAATCAGCGGTTTAAAGGTGAATATAAGCCTACCAAATTTTCTATAGAATATTGCGCGCTTTTGTGATAGTATATTGCATATTTAAAGACGGCGAAAAATGAGGTTTTTATGGAAAGACCCTTGATGTGCCTTACCCTTACAGGCAGCACTCTGGACGAAGACTTGGAGCTTCTGAACAAATACCGTAAGTATGTTGACATTGCAGAATTGCGGGTTGATTTTCTGAATGAGGATGAGCGTTTCTTTACAAGAAAATTTCCGCGCTTGGCGGGCTTGCCCTGTATTCTGACGATAAGGCGGCGTGTTGATGGCGGAAAATATATTGAAGGTGAAGCCAGCCGCACGGTTCTTTTTGCAAGGGCTCTTTCTTTTGCTGATTCTGATGCAAGCAAAAATTTTAAGTACGTTGATTTTGAGGAAGACTTTCACATTCCAAGTTTGCAGGACGCGGCAATGGCATACGGAATAAAAATTATCCGCAGCGTTCACGACATGGAAAATCCTATTTCTGACATTCATTCGCGTTTGCGCCAGCTTTGCACAACCGGTTACGAAATTCCAAAGATTGCTTTTATGCCGCATTCACTCGATGACGTTACAAAGCTTTTTGCCCAGGCCCAGGAATTTAAGGACAACAACCACATCCTTCTTGCCATGGGGCCGCTTGGTGTTCCCACAAGACTGCTTAGTGCAAAGCTAAAGAATTTTTTAACTTATTCGTCTCCACAGGAATGTTCTTCTTCCCTCCAGTCACTTGCGCATGTGGATCCTGTTACGCTGAGCGACACCTACCACTTTAGCAAGATTGATGACAACACAAAAATCTTTGGCATTACGGGATGGCCACTTTCTGCTACGAGCAGTCCGCTTTTGCACAATACCGGCTACATGAACCACGATATGAATTCTGTTTACATTCCCATTCGTGCGGAAAAACTTAAGCAGGCATTTTATTTTGCAAACGTTGTTGGCGTGGAAGGAATGTCTGTTACGATTCCCCACAAGGAAGATGTTATTGACGAAATAAAAGACGTAGACCCTATTGCACAGGACATTGGTGCATGCAACACGGTTGTTCATTCGCACGATTCTTGGCACGCATACAACACCGACGTTACAGGTTTTACAAGGGCGCTTCTGGAGTTTACAGGACTTAAGAGTCTTGCGCATAAAAAGGTTGCAATCATAGGTTCGGGCGGGGCTTCAAAGGCTATTGCCTATGCGGTAAAAAAACTTCACGGTAACGCATGCATTTTTAACAGAACGATTGCAAGGGCAAAACTCCTTGCGGACAAGTACGACTTTAAGTATGCGTCTCTTTCCGAAGATTCTGGCCCTATGCTAAAAAAGTACAGCGACATAATAATTCAGACAACATCAAAGGGAATGGGGTGCCAGCCGCCTTCTACAGAAGAAAACGATCCGATTTTCTTTTACGATTTTACGGGAAAGGAAATGCTCTTTGACATTATCTACGTTCCGGAAGTAACGCCTGTTATGGAAAGGGCTGCACGTGCGGGCTGCAAAGTTTGCAACGGATATTCCATGTTAAAGTACCAGGGCTACGAGCAGTTTGAACTTTTTACTGGGGTTCAGTATTAGAACTTGGTTACAATAAAATTAAGAGAGGAAATATATGGCAATTAATCAGAATGAACAGAAGGTTCTTGCGGCGGTAACTGCAATTGATACGCTTATAAAAGAAGGGAAAATTTTTAGCGGAATAAAGATTGGCCTTGGAACAGGTTCTACAGCCATGCCTGCGGTAAAGAGGCTTAGCGAGCGCATTAAGGACGGAACACTGAAAGACGTAAAGGCTGTGGCTACTAGCTTTCAGACAACTGTGGCCTGCCAGGAACTTGGCATTCCTGTTTACAGCATGAACGACATGACGATTGGCGGAAGTTTGGACTTGGCGATTGACGGTGCAGATGAGGTTGGGCCCGGAAACTCTTTGATTAAGGGAGGCGGAGCTGCCCTCTTGCGCGAAAAAATCATCGCTTACAATTCCAAGGAATTTGTTATTGTTGCGGATGAGTCAAAGGTTGTAAAAAGCCACGGAACAAAGTTTGCACTTCCTGTAGAAATTATTGCGGAGGCCCGCGTTAGCATAATCCGTGAGCTGGAAAAGCTTGGCGCCGAATGCATTTTGCGTCAGGGGGTTCGAAAGGCCGGACCTGTTGTTACGGACAACGGAAACATGATTCTGGACTGCACTTGGGAAAATCCTGTGAACGCTTTGGAGATGGAAGACAAAATTGATTCTATAACCGGCGTTGTGGAATGCGGATTCTTTACAAAAAATGTTCCGTCGGTTTTTGTTGCGCATGCTGATGGTTCTGTGGAGCGCAGGTAATCTATATAAAATTTTGGACGGTGATTTTCTGGACGGTGCTTTTGTTTGCTCTACCATTTTCTTGCTTGGCTAATTCGACCGCCCATGCCTCTGCGTCACCGCCCTTCCAGGCTTCGCTAACGCTCATCCCCGCATGCGCGGGGACTAAAGGCCTTCCACGGCGGCGTAGGTTTCTAATTAAAAATAATCGCATTGAAGAATATTGCCAATGGATGTACAGAAGATTTTTCGAGGTTCGTTTACTTGAGGGGGAAACATCTTGAAGAGATGGCATATAATTTTTTTTCTTGCACTCGTCCTTATTTTTTTTGGAATAAGGTATATTCACAAATCTGCATGTGAGATTCCTGAAGAATCTATTATAAATGTTTGGATGCAAGTAAATCCTGATTCCAGAATTCTCATAAGCGGCAACAATACGGAACGTTTACGCGAGCAGATGGCAAAAAGAATAAGAATCCCCCGTTTGTTTGATGAGAAGACTATGCTTGTTGAGGGTGACTATTACATCGAGCTTTATTGTGATAGCAAAAAGATAGGCAGCTATTTAGTTCATGATGGAAACAATATGTATGATTTACAAGAGGACGCTTTATATAGATGCCCTTGTTTGAATGAGCTGAGGGCAATTCTTGCAGGGTATGTACATGATAAGTATTTGTCATCCAGTAAACCTGATGAATTATAGAGTGCAAAGTTCCTGTTATTGCTTTCGGAGGAGAGGGAGCTATGAAGATAAATAAAAAACAGCATATTTTGGCGGAGTTGAAAAATGCTAAATAAGATTGTAATAATTTTTTCCATCTTAATAATTGGAACTCTTTCTGCTGGGGCACAAGAATATAAAATGCAAGTTGGCGATGTGTCAGTTTTGGAAAAGTATGATATTGATGCCAACTCACTGGCAAAGGAAACTTCCCAAAAATTTGGTTTGGACGATTATAAATATTCTATATATTCCACAGTCATTATACAGAGCGAAAGGGATGACTCAAAAAATAAATTGATTCTGATATATCTTGATTTTAATTTGAAAGATACCTCTTATTTTGATCAATCCCCACTTCAGTATTTGTGCCTTCTGATAACAGACTGGTCTGACAATGCAATAATTTATAAAGAATTTTTCAACTTGGAAATCTTTCCACAAGAAGCCGTTATAAAAGTTTTTCCAGGACTGAAAGGGAGCATGTAAAATTGTTTTTTTATATGCATATCCCTGCCAACCTAAAATCTCATCAATGGTGATTTGTGGGGTGGGTGTAAAGAATTAAATGAAAAGAGTAGTTCAGGAACAAAAAATGGAAATGCAAGCTTTATTGGTCCGAAGGCAAAGCAATTTTATGACAAGTCATTTAAATTTATAATGCGGCTAAAAAAATAAGTGGGAGGGCAATAAGAGTGAAGAAGATAATAATTATTGCAATTATCATTTTGATTTCTTTTTTCTTGATAGGGAAAAATATCTTAATGGCTAAAACTTATCCAAGTATTGACTATTCAAGTATTGAGGTTGATTTTTATTATAACAATTCTATTGTTTATACTGATACAGGAAGGTCTATTACTGATATTCTAAACGGATATTATGACATAAAGAATAGATTTTATTATGATGACGTAAAAGAATTTGATTCTTTGCATAAATTGTTAGATCAAGAAAGAAAAATTGTTTACAACGACGAAACTAAAAGAATATATGAAACTTTTGTTGACTCTTTATGCATAGTTAGGTTAAATGGCAAACAGCTTTTGGAATTTACATATTCAAAATCTGCTGATAGGTATTGCTTGTGCAATGGGGATTTGATAGAGCGCAAAGATGTTTATGACAGGTTTGCAGAATATTTAATAGATAAACTGGATAAATAGAATTAAACACGAAGAGGACCATATAATGAATAAAAAATCTTGTTTGCTTTTAATTTTGCTAATTGTGTGCATGGAAGTTCATGGAAAACGCTACAAAGCTCTGCCATCTCTTGTTATTGAACAAAAAGACGGTAAAGTTAAGAAATTTAAAGATGATATTTTCAACCTTGAATCCCAATGCAAATATATCATTGAGCTAAAAGAAGATTTGCTTTTCATTTATTATCTCTCCGACAATGAAGTTTCTTGGCGGGAAGACAAAGAGGTTGTGCCAAAAACTTTTTATATAGAATTAAAAAAATCGTATTTAGACGGGCAATTCTATTTTTCTGGAAACGACCATGATGGAAAATATGTGGATGGATATATTGATGAGATGCAAAAAAGCGGTTCCGTGTGTGTTTATGATACAAAAGGCATAGATTTGTACTTGGTGTTTGAATATGCACTTACTAATTAATTAGGGAGAGCGAATTATTTTTATGCTTTGTAGATTGTATAATGTACCAGAGGAGTGCTTTTTTCCTGCAGAGTAACATGCGTTTTATGTGCAGCTGTAATATTTCTGTCTACGCTACCCATAGCGTTTCTGCAGCCGCCAGAAAACCGTCAGTTATTCCGCCAAATAGGTATTTGTTGGGGAAGCCTGGAATTTGACACTTTTTTGGTCTTGTTCCGGCAGAAAAATTGTGAAAAGAGGAGTTTAGAAAAGTAAAAATGGAAAATTCCTGCAGGAAAAATTTAAAACAGTCCTCAAAAAAATGGGTTATTGCATCCAGACGCGCCGGATCCCGCAGGAATTCCGCCTTAATCCCAGCAAATGCCGGTTTGTTCCACTACGCAGGCAACAACCCGGTACGCTATATAGACCCGGATGGAAGGAAAGTAATCGTTGGAATTTCTACATCAGATTCTTTTTGGGGTAGGATTTTCGGGGAACATGCTTTTATTATGGTAATAAATGAAGATATTCCCGAAAAAAGTTTAATGTTAGATGCCAGTGGACATTATGGTGGAAATCGTTCTGCTGATATATTGGATGGATATCTGATTGGAATATCAGTTAAGGCCTATTTAATGTATTGGGATACCGATGAGAAATTAACAACATTTGAATTAGTGCTGACAAAAGATGAAGAAGGAAAAATAAAGAATGCTATTTCTAAAATAGAAGGACGTTCGTGGATGTCTTGCGCTTCGATAGCATCAGAAGTTTTGCATAAGAAATTTTCTTCGGAAATTGAAGAATGTTGTACCCCGATAGGTTTGTTAGAATCGTTAATGAAATATGCAAAAAAGCATTCAGATAAAGTTATTATAAAGAATTATAGCCTAAAAACAGACCAGGAGATAAAAGATGGAAAAGAATAAAGGTGCTGTACATATTTCTGATGCAATAATTTTTTTTATATGCTATTTGATATCATTATTGTTCAATTGTGTTCTTGGATTTAACAGAGTAGCATTTGGAAATATTGTAATTTATTCAATAATTTTTGGATTATTTGAAACTGGAAAGATTCTTTTTTTCAAATGGAGAAATCGAATTATACTTTTTTTTATGAATGTTTATTTTGCATACTGCTTAACAAGTTTGTATTTTTGCATAAAGAGCAAAGCAAATTTTATTTTGAAGAAAATAGTGTTGATAAAGCTTAACGAGTACATTCTTTTATTAGGAATATCTATATTTCTTTCCTTTATAGGATATTTGTTTTTGATTATTCGGTTTTACAGGAGAAAGAGGAAATGCAAACACCTCTACCTATAGCGTTTTCGCAGAGTGTGAAAATGCACCCCACTTCCTCCGCCAAATAGGTATTTGTATGCCAAAGGCAAAATCATCCGGGAAAGTGGGGGATGGCTTGGGCTGATGCGGAATGCCGTCTGGACTTATGCCAGGTGCCTGATGTCGCTAAGCTGTTCAAGGACGGGGGTGCAGAGGCTGCCTGGGTTTTTGTCCAGTCTGAGTATTGTGACTGCGGTGAAGGGCATGTGGATTGCCGCGCAGGTAAAGGTAAATGGCAGGTTTGTCATGTGGGCAATGGCTGCGCAAGAAGAGCCTCCGTGGCAGAAGAGGACAACCGTGTGCTGGGCGTCGTCCTTGTGCAGGTTGCGGTAATAGAATCCTTGGCGCTCGTATCCCAGCGAAAGTAGCCAGCCGTCTATTTCTTTTGCTATGTCTTCCACATTTTCTGTTGCAGTGTTGCCGTAAAAATATGGGCCGTTCTTCCAGTCCGAGTCGCAAATGTTTATTCCCCTGCTTACCATTTCGTTTACGCAGTTCCATGGGTGGCCTTCAAGAGGGATTTCTTTGCCGCTTGTGCTGCCCCAGTTTATTTCGTGCATAAAATCCAGGATTTTTACCGGCAAGTCCTGGTGCTTGTCTGCAAATTTCTGCATGGTCATGCGGGCTCTTCCCATTGGCGATGAATAGATTTCTTCTATTTTTTCATTTGCAAGTCTTTTTGCAACTGCTTCTGCCTGTATGTGTCCCTCTGGGGTAAGGCAGTCCTTCTGGTAATCTGGTTCTCCGTGCCTTACAAAAATTATTCTCATTTAATCCACCTCTCCTGTATTTTTTGGAACAGTATAGCAGGATTTTGCAGGAAAGTCGATATTAGAAAAATGTGTTAAAACTTTGTGTCTAAATGCAAGCGGGAAAATCCTAGTAAAAAACATGGGGGTATGGTATAATAATATTATGGCAGTAAAAAAATCACAACTCTACAGTTCACTTTGGGCAAGCTGCGACAAACTTCGTGGCGGCATGGATGCCTCTCAATATAAAGACTACATTCTAACCCTTTTATTCGTAAAATACGTTTCAGATAAATACAAAGATGATCCTTACGGCGCAATCGCAATTCCAGAAGGCGCAAGTTTTGAAGACCTTGTCGCACTTAAGGGAAACAAAAATATCGGTGAAGAAATCGATAAACTGATTGCAAAACTTGCAGAAGCAAACAACCTTACAGGAATCATAAACAACGCTCATTTTAACGATGAATCAAAAATCGGCAAGGGCGATGAAATGGTGGACAAACTTACAGGCCTTATTGCCATTTTTCAAAAGCCGGAACTTGATTTTAAGAACAACAAGGCAGAAGATGATGACCTTATCGGTGACGCCTACGAATACCTTATGCGAAACTTTGCTACCGCCAGCGGAAAAAGCAAGGGACAGTTCTATACACCTGCCGAAGTAAGCCGCATTCTTGCAAAAGTAATCGACATATCAAATTGTACAGATAAAAACGCAACAATCTATGACCCGGCTTGTGGTTCTGGTTCACTCTTGATTCGTGCCGCAAATGAAGCTCCATTTCCGCTTGCAATTTACGGACAGGAAAAGGATATTTCCACCGCTGGTCTTGCAAAAATGAATGTAGTCCTTCATAACATTCCTTCCGGTGAGATTCATTCAGATAACACTTTTTCTGATCCATGGTATAAAGATGATAATGATGACACCAAGCTCCGAAAGTTCGATTACATCGTAGCGAATCCGCCGTTCAGTATGAAAAACTGGATGGACGGCTTAAAGCCTTATGGCCGCTTTGATGATTATGATGAACTTCCTCCAGAGAAAAACGGCGACTATGCCTGGCTTTTGCACATCATCAAATCCATGAAAAATGAAACAGGAAAGGCAGCCGTAATTCTTCCGCACGGAGTTTTGTTCCGCGGAAATGCAGAAGAATCAATCCGCAAGAA
>JAILHV010000263.1 GCA_024695625.1 Treponema sp. | reverse complement strand
GCTTTGCTAAAAAACTGTATGGGTCAAACTGTACCCCAATTATGGCTTGTTGGCTATGCTGAACTCAAGAAAAACGGAATCTTTGCCTCCTACCGCGAAGAATTAAAACAAGCCTACACTTTACCAGACGGAAAAGAAGATACTGCTTGGAAGAAGGTATTTGTCTACCAGCACTTTTCCATGAACCGCTTCTTAGTTGACTTAAATGACTTCCAGAAAAAAAACATGGGTACAGATTTACCCAAAGCCTTGGAAGCACTTGGCCACCTTCATCGGGATGAAATCTTTTCCTTAGCCTCTAAATGATTTTTTCTAACTGTATTCTAACTGCAAAGTAAATAAAACGGAGAGTAAAATGAAAAAAATAAACTTTGAGACAATCAAAAAAATTGACTACATACTGGTTTTTCTTGCAGGAATTATTGCTGCAATTTTTTTATTGGTCTTTCTCGTTTCGGAAATCGTAGATTCAATTCCACGCCGCCATAACCCGCCCAACATTCAGATTATAGACAAGGATGATCCTGCGGCAAAAGACGTTGAATTTGAGGAATTAGTTGATTTTTATGAGAAGCTAAAAGATGTATATGTATTTTCTGTAAAAACAAGGGCAATAAAAGCTGACGAACTTGAAAGTGACGAAAGTATGTTGAAGGGAGCCTTTGCAAATTCACTCCAGTATTCAGCCAATGATGACGGGCTAATAAATTTTATCTTCGTAAAGGATGGCAAAGAGAGCAAACTATTTTCCTTCAAGGGCTATATATACAAATCCTGTTTAGCAACAAAAGATAAATGTGACTTTAACATTTATGCAGTTATAAAAGAAGATTCTGACAGTGACAAAAAATTGACCAGTAAAGACAGGATAAGCCTCTATGTTTCGGATTATGACGGAACAAAGCTTGAAGAAGTTTCTCCTGAAATTTATAACTTTTGTTTTGTGGAAAAAAACATGTTTATCTTTACCGAACGCCAGGATAATATTCTTTCATTCTATGAATATGACGGAAATTCCAGGACAAAGAAATTCATAAAAGAGGTAGAGCAAAAAGAAGGCGAGAAAAGCATAGAAATGACCAAGTATGCCCCAATTTTAATTCGTCCTGATTATGAGCTTTAAGGAGAAAGTATGAAAAAAGTTTTTACCCTATTGTCAGTATTGATAATGTTTGCCGCATCATCTTTTGCAAAGAGGTTGCCACCGCCGGAAGTTAAACCTATCACCAAAGGCAATTTTATTTACTATGCCTCCTCAGATTCTTTCAACGACCAGTCTTTTGGTACGGTTAGAATAGAATCCGTAGATGAACCCAAATATTTTTATAGAATACCAATTTATGCCATAGAAGAGGACACTAACCTTGAAAGGGATGTTCAATGGATTGAAATCAAAAGCATGGAATTCAAAGATGATGAAACAATTACAATCGTAAATGAAAGGAACAATACTTTTGAGTTGAACATAAACACTTTTGAAGTCAAATGTGTAAACACGGAAAATAACGTCTTTAGCTATAAAGAAAATAAATGCATCCCTGGAAACATAAATGAAATTTATGAAAAGAAATTTGAAGATTTTGTAAACAATAATACAAAGTACAAATATAAAAGAACCCAGCCAGAGGTAAAAAAACTAACAAAGCTAGAAGACCTTGTAAATGTTGCAGAAAAAGTTTTGATTCCAATTTATGGGGAAGAACACATCAAAGGTGAACAGCCTTACCGCATCAAAAGATATAAAGACAAATGGATTGTAACAGGCACTCTACCAGAAGGCTATGTTGGCGGAGTTTTTGAAATCGTAATCAACGCGGAAACTTCTCAGGTTGAATCTTTGATTCATGGGAAATAAAATGAAAAAACTTTTTACGCTGCTATCAATATTAATAATGTTCGCCGCATTATCTTTTGCAAAGAGGTTACCACCGTCGGAAGTTGCAACGCTAACAAAAGGGAATCTTGTTTACCGAAGCGCCGTAAACGTATCTGATGATGAAAAATGGTTTTTTGGCATTGTTGTAATTGAATCTGCTGAGGAGCCAAAGAATTTTCGCCCAGTCCCCATTTATGCCATAAAACTTGATAAAAATCTTGAAAAAGATGTTCAATGGAAATTTATCAAAAGCATGGAATTTAAGGACGATGAAACAATAACAATTGTAAATGAAAGAAACAATACCTTTGAATTGAACATAAATACGCTGGAAGTAAAATGTGTAAACGTAAAAAACAATGTCTTTAGGTGTAATTTTCGCGCTAAAGAAAGATATAAGTGCATCTCTGGAGATATAAATAAAATATTTAAAATGGTTATCAATACAGAAAATTCTAAGGCTGAATCAAAATGACAAAAGTTATTAGAAGAAAAGTCACGCCTGTTTTATTGGGAATTGTAATACTGGCATTGATTGTATTTGCAATATTCGGAAAGGAACTCTTTTTTGTTGAACATAGTAATTTGGACATATCAAATGGGGAAATTAAATTTAAGAAAGTACAGGAACTTGAACCCCGCGTCGTGTTTTTTTACTTGTTCATTCTTATTTGTGCAATTGTTACTTTTTTCCGGACCATTTTTTGGAAGCTTGAATATGATGACACAAGCTTTTCTGTAAAAAACGAAGGTGTTCAAAATCTTGAATACAAAAAAATTGTAAGCATAGTTCATTATAAAGCTCATGGATACAAGCATAGCATTAATGAGTTCATAATAAGCTATATGGGAATGCCTGAATTTGGTTATGAAGAAGAAGTTCAGAGGGCCATAATAAAGTATTATACTCATAATGGCGAAATGAAGGAATTCTTTAGCTTTGTAAAAGAAAAAAATCCGGGCATAGATTTTCATTCGGAAAATGCCGGCTGCGATGGTGTTGAAACAAGCAAATTTGATTACTTTGTATAAAATAAATTTTATAAGGAAAACAAAAATGAATAGACTTATTTTGTCATTACTTTTACTTCTTGTTTTTATTTTGGTCACTTATATTATTTACCGGCTGACTGAAAGGGAAATGGAAATACGAAGAAAAGCAGCTGAAGACAGGGCAAAGGAATTATCTACAACAGAAGGAATTGAATCAATTTATAAAAATGACCGCGAGTTTAGGCGGAGAATGAACAAAAGAGATTTATTCATACTTGCAGGCCTTTTTGCTTTTTTTGTACTTTGTTTTATAATTCTTCTAATTATACGCTTATTGAGCAAATGATATTGATTTTTTGTATTTTGGTTGACAAGTGATAAAAACTGGATTACGGTATATAATGTTAACCTACAACAGAGGAGATTCAATATGAGAAAAACAGTAAAGGTTTTGGTTGCAGTATTCATGCTTGGGCTTGTTGCATCGCTTACTTCTTGTATGGAGTTTGCAGAAGCAATGGTTGGCTCTATGTCTCAGACAGCTTATCTTTTTGATGTTACTTATACTGCAAAGACATCAAGCGGAAAAAAGGTTGAGCTTAAATTTAACAACTCAAATCTTGCAGGCCGCTATAAGCTCAATGTCTGGATTGACGGAAAGGCTGTAGACAACGATGGATACACATGGAGCTTGTCCAATGAAAATATGAACGGTGCTGACAATGTTAATATATACGAGGTTACCGATGTTAACCATACTGTACAGATTTCAAAGCTGAAGCCTAATGAGGTTGCAGGAAATAGTTTGACTGTAGAAGAAACCTTTAAGATTGGCTCAGAAACAATTTCAAAAGGCACAGTCTTTAATAGATAGTTTTTACCTTTTACAAACTACGCCTACCCCGGTTGTATGGTGGGCGTAGCTAAACTGTAGGAAATGATTAGAAAAATTTCTATTAGGGCATTTTTGCTTTTGGCAATGCTCTTTTTTTTGGACAATTCCCTAAAATGCCAGGCAGCACGCAAAGAAGGTTTTGAGCCTTTCCTTAACCTTGGCTTTTTTGCCATGAGTGTTAACGGCGAGCAGCTTGCGCAAAATAGTGACTACGACAGGTATTCAAGCAATCAAGTTTTAAGGCAAATTCCTCTGTTTATTGTTCCTGTTCCTTTTTTGACAGGCGGATGCAAACACACGCTTTCCAAAGGAATTGTTTCTTTTAGGAATTCGGCAGATATGTCGCTTTCTTTTGCAGGAATTGGTGCAAGCTATACTTCTTCCGTAAGCATTACGCCACTCTTTTCTGTTTTTGCAAAGGCCAGCATAGGCACAGCTTGGAACTACGGAAATTGGGTTGACCTTATTGGAATTTACAATCCGGCAGAAAGTGAATACGACCCGCTTACTTCTTTTTCTGAATTTTTTTACGGAATGGCTTTTGGTGCCAGGGCAATGGCTCCTTTGCCAAAGCACAACATAATTCAGCTTTCCTTTAACACGGATTACGTTGCTTTTTCCGGCGCAGAAGACGGAGAGCCTTGGGTGTGCGGAACAGAGCGTGATTGCGTGAACGGTTGGTGCTACGAAGCTTCCGCGATGCTTGCCCATACCTTTGATGGTCCAATGCTAAAGATGGTGGGGCTTTCTTCTTCCATAAGCGGAAGGTACAGCGCTGATGATTTTGACAAAGTTTACCAGCCCTACAACCCAGCTTTTAAGACTTATTCGATTGGCGCAATGTCGCAGTTTACTCTTACGGAAAAACAGTCGCTTCTTCTTATGCTGAAAGCAAGCCGCAAGAGGAAATTTGAGCGCGATACAGATGAATATGAAGCCGAAGAAACGCTAATGCAAAAATATGTTGGTGCAAAGTGGGGCTTTGACGGTATTATGATTATGTGGAATATTAATTTGCTTTAGTATTATTTTTCTTTTACAAGGGCAATCATGGATTTTGCTGTTTCCAAAAAATCTGCTTCCGTTGACTCAGGGAATTCTTTGTAAAGGTAATCCAGCTTGGCTTCCAGGTCTTTGAAGCTTGCAGATGGCATTTCGGATGAAAATATTATTTCGCAATAGCCTTTTTCGCGTTCTTGCTTTGCTATTCTGTTAAAGATTTGGCGCGCGCATTTTACAAAAGGAATTTTGCTTATTTTGGTGAACTGCTCTTTTGTTAAGATTGGAAGCTTTAGGTTAAGTGTTGGCAAAAGATTCTTTATTTCCAGGGTAAAAGTCTTTTTTAAAAATTCTGCTGATGCAATTTGGTAAAGCAACTTGGGAAGGCTTGTCCTTAGGCTTATGGCGTAGGTTTCGCTCATGCCGGAAAGGCGGGGGTTCATTTCTATAATACGCCAGCCCTCTTTTGTAAAGACAAGGTCTACCTGTGCAATTCCGCGCAGTTGCATTTTTTCTGCAAGGGACAAAAGCATTTGGTTCAATTCATCAAGGCGGAAAGATGGCGATGTTACCGGCCCCAATTTGATGCACTGTTTTGGGCTTGTGATTCCGTATTTGTTTACGCTGAACATGAATGGCGGCATTACAATGTAATTTCCGGGAAAGCCATAAATTTCCGTTCCAAACTGGATGCCCTGCATGAATTCTTCTACGATTCTGTCTGTGGATGAACGCCCAGAGTTCAGATAGGCAAGGGCTTGCTTGTAGCTTACCGCAACTTCCATTGAATAAGAGCTAAGCCCAACCGTATCTTTTATGATAACAGGAAAATTCATTTTGCTTATCTTGTAAAGGCTGTAGTTTTTGTAGACGTTGCTTTTTATTTCCTTGTGGGGACGTTCGCACCAATATTCCAAGTGGTTTATGTAAACGGCTTTGGGAACAAAGAATCCGTTTTGTTCAAGAAAAAGATGTGTCCGTACCTTGTCAAAACAGATGAATGCTGATTCTGCCGGGTGGCAAAAGGTTTTTATGCCTTCTTCTTCAAGTTTTTCTGCAATCATTGCGTCGCTGACGGGGAGCCAGTCAAAGGGGGTAATCCAGAAGCTTGCGGCTATGCAGATGTCCGGCTTAAAGGCTAACACTTGCTCTGCAAATTCTTCCGGGCTTGTTTGCGCAAGAATTTTTTGGCAAAGGTTGGGACAAAGGCTTTGTTCAATTCCAATGTAGTCTGGTTTTGTGTCTACAAGAAAAGGGGAGGGCAGTTGCGTTACGATAAAAAAATTGTGCTCTGGATGAAGGGATGCAAGTTCTATCCATTCTTGTGCCATTTGCGGAGAGCGCAGGCGTTCTATGTTCTGGGAGTCGTATTCATTTGAAGAAGATGCGTAGAATAATACGTTCACTTTAGAACCTGACTCCTGCCTGGATTGTGGGATAGATTTTTACGGGTATTCCCAAGCTTAGTCCGGGAATGGTATTTCTTTTGATGCTGTTTTCAAAGGCACCATCGTTAAAATTTTCTATATTGAATTCAAAAACACCTGAAAGGAAAAGCTGCTTGTTGCTTCGGGGGCGGAAGATTGTGCTAAAGCGCAGGGCCGGCACAAGATTCAGGTTTCTGGCCGAATCTTCCGGTGAAAGGACATATACAAATTTTGTAAAGATTTCTGCGTCACAATAAAAGCGCGAGTATATTTTCTTTTGTGAACCAAAGCCTGTCCAGAGTACAAGGTAGTCTCCAAAGCGGTGGATGTTAAAGTCGCTAAGGAAGGTTCCAAAGATTTGTTGGGTTCCGATTCTTGCGCCAAGGGTTATGCGGTTGTCTAAATCCCAAGAAACTTCCGGGTGGAAAGAGAATCTTTTGTCTGGACGCAAGCCGTATTTTTCCTGTGAATCGTATGCTTCTTGAGAGGTAAATTCTTTTGCCAAGAGCGGGAAGTCCTTAGACATGCTTTTTTCTCTTGAAAATTCATAGAGGTTATTTTCCCTTGTGTAGAATTCCCTTTTTTTGCTGCAGCCTAGATAAATGCCATCCGGGGAATATTCTTCCACTTCAACATAGAAAGAAGACTTTAAAAGGCTGTCTGAGCTGACAAGAATTTTGTAGTTTGCGTTTTTTGGAAAACCGATAAAGCTTGTGTTTATGGATTTTGAAAATGCAATTACAGGAAACTTTATGGAAGAAAAAATCACCTTTGAATTTTCAATTCTAAGTACAACTTCGTCTTTTTCGTTCAGCACGGAACAGTTTACATGCCCTTGAAGCCTTACAATCTCGCAGTTCATCTTGGAGTAAACTTCTTCTTCGTCAAGGGCAAGGAGCCAGCAAAGATATGTTTCCATTGTGTGCATGTGTATGCTGGACAGGAGTGCCTTTTTTTCCAACTTGTGATCTGATTTGATGACTTTATCCATTGAAGCCAGGACGTTTGCAACCTTATCCTTTGGGGTTTTTCCAGAAAAGACCTGGTATTTTATAAATCTTTCGGCAGAATTGTGGGGGTGCAAAAAGCCGTCGTAGAATTCATCCATTTCTGGGTAAGCGGAAGTTAGGAATTTTGTAATCAGTATGGGAATGAAGGGGCCTGTCTTAAAAGGAGAATAGTCTTCGCCATAGAATTTTTGGAAATAAGAATTCATCTTGGGAAAATATTCTTTTCTATAGACTTCATAATTTGTATTCCAGGCGTTTGTAAGGGTAAGGATGTTGCCGTATTTTTGAAAGGTCCAGTGCTTCCTGTTGGGCGGCATGGTAGGAACTACGTCTTCTGCGTTTACAATGTTCCAGATGAATTTGTACTGGTTTAGGTTGCCAACTTTTTTTGGGGTAACGTTTGGGGCTGCAAAGGTGTATGCATAGATATTTTCTGGCAAGAATTTTTTGCTGTCTGCAAGCTGAACAGAACAGAGGTTTGCTACGGAGGCACCGCGGCTGTGTCCTGTTATTAGGATGAATGAATTTTTTGTGTTTATATTGTGTTTTTTTATGTATTCATCCAGGTATAAAAGGATTTGTTTTGTTGCAATGGAAAAGCCTTCGTGAATTTCCTGTGAATCTTTGTGGGAATTGTTTATGTTAAGGTTGGAAATCCATTCTTCCGGGCCAAGGGGTGTTCCGCGTATTATAAGGAAAACAAGTGTCTTTTGTCCTTGGGCGCTGCTGATTGTCTTTGATGCTATGCTGAATGCGCATTGGTTTATTCCGTATTCGGCATCCTTGTAATCAACATTGTATTTTAGGAAAATGTCGCTGTCCTGCACTCCCAATGTTTTGTATGTCCTGTAGAGGGGATTGTCTTTTTTTTCAAGGATGTCAACGTAGGCGTTGTCGGAAAAAACAGCTGCCATCCGGGCAATGGAGTGGTCGTAGAAGAATGCGCTCTTTCGGCCAAAAGCTCCTTCGTCCCAGTCTAGGGAAATGTCTGCTACATATGGTACAAGGCCGGGAATTCCTGTTACGGGCAGGGAGACAGTCTTTGCAAAAGATGTTTTTGCTGATGAGATTAAGATAAAAAATGACAGGCAGGCGGAAAAATACTTTTTATTCATTTTTGAATTTCATGGCTTTTCATTATTGAATAAAATTCCGGGTATTCCTTTTCCATAAAAATTGGTTTGCCGTTGGTGTGCATAAAACAGTGGGCGCTTGTTCCGATTGCGCACAATTCTCCTGTGGCGGCGTTGCGCATTTCGTATTCAATCCAAAGCTTAAGACCCTTGAATTCTTTTACCTTTACCGCAATTTGTATTTTGTCGCTGAAGGTGGTGCTTTTTTTGTACTGGCAGTTTACTTCAAGAACCGGCGAAACAATTCCCATTGCCTCCATCTTTTCAAAGCCCCAGCCTATCTGCTCAAGAAAATCCACACGGGCTTCTTCCATCCATCTGATGTAGTTTGAGTGGTGGCTGATTGCCATCTTGTCTGTTTCGTAGTAATGCACGGTGTGCATGTAGTTTTTTATTTCCATGACTTTTTTCCTTAGCACGATTATAACAAATTTGAAGTTTAATGTTAAGCGAATGAAATTTGTGCGTGCTTGAAAGAGAAGCACGGCAGGGATTGGAGGAGGCCGAAGGCGCCTGGCGCAAGACAGGCCGCGCGCGGTTAGCGGGCAAGCTCCGTAAAGCCCCTTGCAAAAAAAATTGCCGCAAAAAAGAAGTAAAAAGGCAGAATTTTAGATTTCTAAACCCCTGTATCTGTTGACGGTAAAATGAAATGACGCTATACTTGTTTTTACATATATATATGGAGGACATATGGCTAAAACCAAATATGTTTATTTCTTTGGAAACGGTGACGCAGAAGGCGATGAAACAATGCGTCCGTTACTCGGTGGAAAAGGCGCCAACCTTGCACAGATGGCAAAAGCTCCCTTGAGCCTTCCTGTACCCCCGGGATTTACAATTTCTATTGACGTTTGTCAGGAATATTACAAGTTAGGTAAGAAGTACCCTGCAGGTCTTGATGCAGAAGTTGAAAAGTATCTTGCAAAACTTGAAAAAGCAATGGGCAAAAAGCTCGGCGACGAAAAGGATCCACTCCTTGTTTCTGTCCGCTCAGGTGCTGCAGAATCAATGCCTGGTATGATGGACACAATCCTTAACCTTGGTCTTAACGACAAATCTGTTGAAGGTCTTGCAAAAAAGACAAACAACCCGCGTTTTGCTTGGGACGCATACCGCCGCTTTATCCAGATGTACGGTAACGTTGCCATGGGTGTTGACCATGATAAATTTGAAGAAATCATTGCAGAAGTAAAGTCACACCGCGGAATTAAAGAAGATACAGAACTTACAGCTGAAGAGCTTCAGGAAATTGTAAGCAAGTACAAGGTAATGTACAAGAAAGAAAAGGGCGAAGCTTTCCCACAGGATCCAAAAAAGCAGATGTGGGGTGCTATTGGCGCAGTATTTGGTTCTTGGATGAATGAACGCGCAATCGTATACCGCAAGCTCAACAATATTGATGAAAGAGTAATCAAGGGCACAGCCGTAACTGTTATGGCAATGGTATTCGGTAACATGGGCGACACATCTGGAACAGGTGTTGCATTCAGCCGCGATCCTTCAACTGGTGAAAACCACTTTATGGCAGAATACCTCATCAACGCTCAGGGTGAAGACGTTGTTGCCGGTATCCGCACTCCAATGGATATTTCTGCTCTCGAGAAGCAGCAGCCAAAGATTTTTGCTGAAATTACAAAGATCCGCAACCGCCTCGAAAAGCACTATCACGATATGCAGGATATGGAATTTACCGTTCAGGAAGGAAAGCTCTACATGCTCCAGTGCCGCAACGGTAAGCGCACAGGCCCTGCTGCCGTTAAGATGGCAGTTGACATGGTTAGGGAAAAGCTCATCACAAAGGAAACAGCTCTTACTCGCGTAAAGCCAGACCAGCTTGATCAGCTCCTCCACCCGCAGTTTGAAGCAAAGGCTCTTAAGGCAGCAACTCCTTTGGCAGAAGCTCTTAACGCTTCTCCTGGTGCAGGTGCAGGCCAGATTGTATTCACAGCAGAAGAAGCTGTTGAATGGCACAAGAGCGGAAAGAAGGTAATGCTCGTCCGCAAAGAGACATCTCCTGATGACATTGCAGGTATGTACGTTGCAGAAGGTATCCTTACTTCTACTGGTGGACGCACATCTCACGCAGCTGTTGTTGCTCGTGGTATGGGAACTCCTTGTGTTTGTGGTTGTGCAGCAGTTGTATTCTCTGGAAAAGACGAAGTTACTATTGGCAACAAGGTATTCAAGAAGGGTGACACCATTTCTATCGACGGTTCAACAGGTAAGGTATATGCAGGTCTTATCCCTGTAACTCCTCCTTCTGTTTCCGGCGACTTTGAAACATTCCTTGGCTGGGCAGACGAAGTTCGCGCAAAGTCTGTTCGCAAGACTCCATCCGGAAAGGTTGTAAAGGGATTCAACGTTCTTGCAAACGCAGAACAGAACGAAGCTCCACAGGCATTCCGCTTTGGTGCAGCAGGTATTGGTCTTTGCCGCACAGAGCACATGTTCTTTGACGAACCAAAGCTTACTTCTTTCCAGAAGATGATTATTTCTGACAGCACAGAAGAACGCAAGAAGAACCTTGACAAGATTCTTCCTTTGCAGCAGAAGGACTTCTTTGGAATCATCAAGACAATGGAAGGCCGCGCTGTTACAATCCGTCTTCTTGACCCGCCGCTCAACGAATTCATCCAGGCAAAGACAGATGCAGAGGCACAGAGCCTTGCAAAGAAGCTTGATGTAGACGTTGCAGTTATTAAGGCAAAGTTTGCAGACCTCGACGAACACAACCCGATGCTCGGTCACCGCGGATGCCGTCTTGCAATCACATATCCTGAAATCTACGAAATGCAGGTTGAGGCAATCGCCCTCGCAACAGCAGAAGCAGAAAAGAAGGGAATCAAGCACGATGTACGCATCATGATTCCTAACGTAACAACTGTTAACGAACTCAAGCAGATCCGCGAACAGGCAGAAGCTGTTATTGCTAAGGTAAACAAGGACAAGGGAACAAAGCTCAAGTTCCAGATTGGTTCTATGATTGAATTCCCACGTGCAGCCGCAACAGCAGATCAGATTGCAGAATATGCAGACTTCTTCTCATTCGGTACAAACGACCTTACACAGACAACATTCGGCTTTAGCCGTGATGACTACTCTAAGTTCATCGATTCTTACCTTGACCAGAAGGTTCTCCTCCAGGATCCGTTCAAGACATTGGATGAAGACGGTGTTGGAGTTATGATCGGTCTTGCAGAAGAAAAGGGACGCGCAGTTAAGTCTGACCTTCACCTTGGAATCTGTGGTGAGCACGGTGGAGACCCAGCTTCTATCGAACTCTGCTACAAACTCGGATTGAACTACGTTTCATGTTCTCCATTCCGCGTACCGGCAGCTCGTTTGGCTGGTGCACAGGCTGTTATTAAGGCAAACGCCGCATCTAAGCCTGCTGCAAAGAAAGCTCCTGCCAAAAAGGCAACAGCTAAGAAAGCAAGTGCTAAAAAGGAAGTAAAAGCTTCTGCAAAGAAAGCAACTGCTAAGAAGGCTGTAAAGGCTCCTGCAAAGAAAGCCACAGCTAAAAAGGCAACAGCTAAGAAAACAACAAAGAAATAATTCTTTACCAACTCTTAGTTGAGTCGTGAACAATGCCCCTTGGATGTATTTCCGAGGGGCTTTTTTGTAAAACAGTAAAATTAAAAAGAAGGCATTGATTTGAAAAGCATCTATAATTTCCACACCCACACAGAATTGTGCCACCACGCAAACGGTAAGCCAATGGATTATGCAGAACAGGCTTTGCGCGACGGTTGCACAGCCCTTGGATTCAGCGACCACTGCCCCTATCCTGCTGAATTTGAAGACACATGGCCTCATGTAAGAATGTCTGTAGAAGAAACGCCGCTTTATGTTCAGCAGGTAAAAGAGGTAAAAGAAAAAATGCCTTTCCCCGTGTACCTTGGCTTTGAATGCGAATGGGATCCACGCTACAAGAGCTGGTATACGGACGAGCTAAAGGGGCGCTTTGGTGCGGAATACCTTGTGCTTGGTTCCCACTGGTTTACGGACGGAAGCCTTCACCGCTACATTCCTGAGTGTGCGGAAAGCAAGTTTCTTAACCGCTATGTGGACCAGACAATAGACGGAATGCGGAGCGGAGTCTTTGCTTTTTTGGCACATCCGGATCTTTTTATGAAAGGCTACAAGGAATGGGACCAGCAGTCTAAAAGCTGCCTAAAGGCTATTCTTGATGCGGCCATAGATTTAAATCTTCCAATAGAAGTGAACGGTCTGGGGCTTTCCCGTGAGCCAAATTCTACGAGCAGGGGAATGCGTTACCAGTATCCCTATCTTGAATTCTGGGAAATGGCAGCGCAAACGGATGTCCGCGTAATATGCAACTCAGATGCCCATGACCCCAAGGAAGTGCTTATGAACGCCTGGCATGCCCGCGATTTTGCAGGACGCTTTGGAATTAAGCCGGAAGATTCCTTTTTGCCGCTTTGATTTTTGAATCTGGACGGTGATTTTTAAGGCTCTACCATTTCTTCCTTGGCTAATCCGACCGAACATGCCTTTGCGCCACCGCCGTTCCGGGGTTCCGCGGGGCCCTACCCGCTCCATTGCTAGCGCAACCCGCCTTTGGCGGGCCCCTCCATGGCGGCGTAGCTTGCTTGGTCTTTTTCCTTTTCTACCGCTACTTTATTTCCCAAACACGGCCACTTGAGCGACCAAATATTTCTTCCTCGTACATACATTCAGCGGTAACACAAGGAGTGTTGTATGTTCCCTTGCGGCTTGCCCTGAATGTAAATTCCACTTCCTGGATTCCTCTTGGGAAGTAGTCCCAGAAATACTGCATCTCCACATCGTAAATGCCCTTGTAGGAAAGTCCGCGGTTGGGGTTGTACCACCAAGGCCTTACCCTGTTCTTTGCAAGAGGTCTAACAGGAGATTCTTCCTGTGAAGAAGCAGAAGGTATTGTTCCTGTTGTTACAAAGGCAGAGTTGAGTATTTCGCATCCAGCCGGAACCGGTGCGCGCAAAGCCACATATTCTGCATCTATTACAGAAGAAATTACGACTTTTTCCCTGTAGATTTTTCCTGACTCGAGTTTGCTTTCCGAAATAACTTCTCCGGTTTCCGCATCGGTAATTTCTGTGTAGACGCAAAGGCCTTCATCGCGGGCAGTCTGCTTGATTGGAGGAATTGCGTACTTCATGCTTGCCGTGTAGAACAAAGTGCCTTGTCCGTCCTTTTTGAATTCAAGTTCAAGTTCCTTGTCCTTGGGCATGGAAGCAATAGGCTCTTGTGCAAAGTCAATTTCCTTGTCTTCTGCAAGGGATGCAGCGCCGTAGAACTTTCCGCCAAGAAGCTTTTTTCCGTTCAAAAGCACTTCTGCGGTAAAATCAAGGTTGTCCAGGTCATTGGTCTTGATGTAGTCATAAAGGGCAATAAGCACGCGGCTTGTTACCGCAGTAGACTGCCACCTTCCGGTCTTCTGCATTTTGAGCAGCTCGTAAACCAAACGCTGGTTTACAGAATTGCTTGTGTCCAGCCTTGTGAACAGCTGCAGGTAGAAGGCATATTTTTCGCTTGAATGGTTAAAGAAGCACCAGTAGTGATCCTTTGCCTTGCCTGTTATGTCTATTCCGCGGGCTGTAAGGCGAACAAAGCGGTACATCTTTTGGCTTACGGCTTTTGCCTTTGCCTTTTGGTTCATGTTCAAATAGGTAAGGGCTGCCAGTGCCAAAGTTTCAACGTCGCTTGAATCTGAATCGGCTATGCGCTCAAGGTTTGCTTCGTCAATTTTTCCTCCGAGCATTTGTGCCGCATAGTAACCGTAGGCTGCCGTATACATTGCCCATGAAACTTCATCCTTTTCTTTTATGATGGAATCAGATTCACGGATAAGGTAAGAGGCAAGCTTTTCTTCGTTGATGCCGCTGTTTTTTACAATTCCGCGCTGCTTTGCAAGGGAAAGGATTTCTGCAATGCGCATGGAAACATAACGGTTGCTTTCCCTATAAAAGCCGTCTGGCCAGTAGGGGAAACCACCGTCTGAATTCTGCACCTTTGCCCAAGAGCGTATTTCGTTTGCGGCAACTGATGCCGGGTCTTTTACTTCTGTGTTAAGGTCAAAAATCTTTATGTAGTCGCCAAAGGCCACCAAAGGAAGTACTGCCGCTGAGCGCTGTTCCATGCAGCCATAAGGATAGTGGAATACGTAACCCACAGCTTCGCGCAGGACACCCAGCCTTGTCGGGTCTAGCTGAACGTAAAGACTTCCCCTTCCGTCTTCTGCATCGCCCGGCAGAATGATTGTCTCTTTTGCAGAAGCCTTGCCTTCTTTTATTCCTGCCGCATCACGAACTTCGCCTATCGTGGTTACAGCCTCAAAGATGTAGGGCTTTTCTATTTCCAGAGGAAGAAGAATCTTTTCGTTTATAAGGTCGCCAGTTACGGTATATTCAACCGTAATCCAGCCCTGCTGCTCTGCTTTTATGCTGAACATTAGCGCCTGTGTGCTTTGACCCTTAACGGAAACCGTCTTTTTGCCTTCTCCTTGAACAGAGGCTTTTCCCGGAAGCTTTTGCACGGAATCCTTTGTCTGTTCACCGTTGGCTTTTTCCACGCCGCTGTAAACATTCATTGCAACCGTTACGTCGTGGTTTTGTGCGTCAAGGTTTGTAATGGTAACGCCTGCCTCTCCCTTGTCGTCCAGGCGCAGTTTTCTTGGCAGAACTTGGCGCACGGAAATTGGCTCTGCAACGTCAAGCTCTTCTTCTGCCCTTGCAAAGAGGTTGTCCTTAATGCCAACTGCCGTTACGCGGTAGGTTGTAAGCGAGTCGGGCAGGGTGAATGTTACTGTAACGTCTCCGTTTGCATCTGTTACCAAATCTGGGCGGAAGACTGCGGTTGAAGCAAAATTCTTGCGTACTTTTAGGGCCGGGGCTGCCTTTTCCTTAGACACCATGACGGCACCGTCTGCCATTGCCGCAGTATTTTTTGCAGACTTCATCATCATGCGGGGGGCGGCTCCCATTGCCTTTGCATCTTCAAAAACAACGCTTTCTTCTTCTAGTTCATATTTTGAATCTTCTGATTCCTGCGCATGGTCTATCAAAAGCTGGCGGGAATCTCCACCTGTAGCACGGTCAGGGAAAAGGGTAATATTATAGAATATGTCTGTGGGGTCCTGAATGTGGTATCCAATCAGGTCTAGTACGCCACGGTCTGCCGCAATAAGTGCCAGTTCTGCGTTTGCAAGAGGAAGCCCGTTGCGGGATGCGTGAAGGGTAATCTGTGCCTTTTCCCCTGCACGGTAAGAAGGCTTGTCCATCTTTATCTGAATGTCAAAAGTCTTGGTCTTTAGGTCTACGTTAAGGGCTGTTACTCCAAAGTAGCCCTTGGGTTTATCTGTATCCCTTTTTTCCTCTGTAGCACCGGTGTTTCCGTTCTGTCTTGTTGAATAGGATGAAAGTGAAACATAGATTATAGGGGCATAGCTGTCCAAAATGGGAACAGATATTACGGATGTTGGTTCTGTTATGTTCAAAATCTTCTGGGAAAGTATTGTTCCCCTTTCCACCGTCATAAGATATTTGCCGCGTGGAAGTTCGCTTTGAACCATAATCTGGGCAGAATCATTGACTGCATATTTGGATTTGTCTGGGGTAAGACCTATCTGCTGCTGGTTTTCCGAATGCCAGTACCAGTCGCTGCTTGTTACATAGAAAGAGCGTTCGGTAATTATATCGCTGCCGTTTGCGTCTTTTGTGCTTAGGCGAAGGGTATAGCTGCCGCCGTTTTTGGGTTCAATTGAGATTTCCTTGCCTTCATTAATTACTAACGAACGTTCATATTCGAGGATGTCTTCACGCTTCCAGTCATATGAAACGAAGCCGTCGCTGTCGAGGCGCTGTGTTCTTTTCCATTCCTCCCGCAGTAGTTCAAGCTTTATCATTCCGTCTTTGGGCAGGAGGTTTTGGGAAGCGGCTTTTTCTTCCGGGGTAATGCACACATAATCAAACTTTAATGTGTCGCCTTTTTTTGCAAAGCCCTTTATATTCTTTGCGCTGCTTAATCCTATATAGAATTTTGCCGGGTGAACCAAAACTGATGTGCTTGTGCTTATGGCCTGGTTGCCTGAATCTGTTACCCTTGCTTCCATTGTGTAAAGATAGGGTGTTGCGGGGGCAACTGTACCCTTTTCTGTACCCGTGTTGTGGTTGATTGTAGCTTTGCCTTCTGCACTTAAAGTTCCGTTGTCACTTTCGCGCAGGTAACTGTCGCTTGCAGACTTTTTGGGACCGTAAGTGTAGCTTTTGTATTCGGGCGTATGTGCGCTAAAGGACTGCTTTTGGCGGGTCCAGGTTGAAGAGTACGTGCTGTTGTCCAGTGCGCCGCCGCCTAAATATGATGCGCTAAGTTCTGCAGAAAGAGTGTCTCCCCTGTAGTAAGTTCCCTGTGGAACAGAAGCATCTGCTTCAAAACGCAGCTTTTCAAAGAACTGCACTTGAACCCTACAGTTTTCCGCCGTCAAACTTCCGGAAAGATGCCTCTGGTAACGGATGTAGTAGTCACCGGGTTTTAGGTCTTCCGGTAACTTAAAGGAACCGGATGTTGTGCCGTTTGCGCTTAAAGTGCCGCTGGTCTTGAAAAAGCTCTTGTTGCTGTTCCAACTCTGGTCAACAAGGGTAATGGTATATTCAGCATCCTTTCCACGTGGAACGCTGTATTCCTCTTTATAAAGGGTGCGGTCAATCAGCTTGTAGCTTACAGTTTCACCGGGTTTGTAAAGTCCGCGGTCTGTGAATATAGTGGCAACCATGCACTCGCTTGCAAAATCGTCTATGTCTCCTTTGTTCACATTGCTGGAAGACCACCAGAATCCGTTTTCGGAAGGGGCGAACATTATGCGGTCGTCCGAAGTTTTTGCTTCTATATAAATAAGGTTGCAGTTGTAGTCAAGGCGTTTTCCGCCTTCGTTGCTCTGAAGTGCGGCCACCAAGTCGTTCTTGAATTCAATTATGGCAACTCCTTCGCTGTCTGTTGTGGCGCTTGCAAAGGTTGCATAGTTTTTGGTGAGTACGTTTGCATAGCCTCCGTTGCGTTCGTAAGCATCGCTGTATGGAACAATCTTTACGTTAACGGTTGCGTTGGGTACAGATTTACCCGTAGAAAGGCTTGTTACCATGACAACTGCGCGGTTGTAGGCATAGCGTACGGTAAGACCCAAATCTGTTACCTGAATTATCTGCTCG
>JAILHV010000262.1 GCA_024695625.1 Treponema sp. | reverse complement strand
AGTCTTAACGGTTGTGTCCATGTTCTTGGACTCTTCAACTGTAATAACACCGTCTTTGCCAACCTTTTCAATGGCTTCTGCAAGGATTTTACCAATCTCCGGGTCGTTGTTTGCAGAAATTGTTGCAACGTGGGTAATATCGTCGTTGCCCTTAACAGCACGGCTTGACTTCTTTACAGCTTCAACAGCGATGGCTGTAGCCTTGTCTATACCGCGCTTAATTTCTATAGGTGTCATACCGGCAGAAACAGCCTTGAGGCCTTCGCGTACGATTGCATAGGCAAGAACTGTAGCTGTTGTTGTACCGTCACCAGCAACGTCATTTGTCTTGGAAGCAACTTCGCGTACAAGCTGGGCTCCCATGTTTTCAAATGGGTCCTTAAGTTCAACTTCTTTTGCAACGCTTACGCCGTCCTTTGTGATTGTAGGTGCGCCGTATTTTTTGTCTAGCATAACAAGGCGGCCGCAGGGACCGAGCGTAACTTTTACAGCCTGGGCAATCTGTTCAACCCCGCTCAGCATCTTCTTGCGGGCTTCTTCATTGTAAATCAACTGTTTAGCCATTTTCTTACAACTCCTATAATTAAAGCGCCATTTCCGCTATGGGAAGGCGTAATTTCTTTTGTTTACTATATAAAATACAAAAAAAAATGAGCTTTCGGCAAGTCTTTTGTGAAATTTTTATCTTTTTTGGACGATGCCTTTATTTGCTCTACCATATTGTTCTTTGGCTAATCCGACCGGACAGGCCTTTGCGCCACCGCCCTCGCTTGAAACTTCGTTGCGAAAACCGGGGTTCCGCCTCTCGGCTCCATTCTCGGTAATGCCGCCCCTTCGACAAGCTCAGGGAGCGTCCTCACCGAGAACGCTGCGCGCCCCTCCACGGCGGCGTAGGTCTTTTGGGAAAATCGTGCTACAGAGCCATCAATTCTTGGTACTTTTCAATTGTGGGTAGCACCCTCTCTTTTGCCCAGTCAGGAATTTCATCAGCTTTCAAAAGACCTTTTTCGGCAAGCATTTCAAGAACCTCTTCGTTTTGCGTTGCAAGGCCAAAGCAAGAAAATGAACCTCCCGCTTCAAGATAGATGTTGGGACTGTAATTCAGCATAAGGCTAAGCAGTTTTCCGTCATGAAAAAACTCTTCTATACCGTCCGGGGTTGCCCAGATTAGCGGAGTGGCATCAAATGAACTTACTTCGTTCACGTCACCGCCTTTTTCAAGAACAAGTTTGAATAGTTCCAGCATGGCAATTTCATCAGCCCTTGAGGTTTCGTACGAGTTCCATTGAAATGAAAGGTTCCAAAGCACAGAATCTCCTTTTTCGTCCCGAACAGAGCAGTCTGCCCCTAAAAGGATAAGCTCTTTTGCCTTTGCAAACTTTCTTTTCTTTATTGCGCGGAGTAGGGGCGGAAGTTTTTCTTTTTCCTTCCGCTTTTTTCCAAAATTAAAAATCATTTTCCTAACACTCCTAGGCTACAATTTTATATTATTTTGGGGGAGCTAGCAAGCAAAACAGCCAGCAAGTCTACGGATGCCGCATTTGTTGCCCCAACCGAAGCAACCTACGCCCGATTGGAAGGGGGGCGCAGCCAGACCGCCGTAGGCGGGCCGGAGCGATAGCGGAGCCCTGGAAAGCGGGTGACGCGGGGCATGGACTGTCGAATTAGCCATAAAATGAATGGTAGAGCCTAAAAAAGTACCGTCCAAAAAAGTATGATAGACTTTTAAGAATTTGTATGATATAATTTGAGTAATTTTATAGATGGAAGAAATGTCCGTTATGGAAAATTCTAACGAACTTAACAAGATGGAAGCCTCTGAATTACCGGATTTGAACGCTGGCTATACACCCGTAAGCCTGGATACGTTTTTTGACTCGTCCGAAAAGCCGGAAGATTTGATTAGCACGGGAATTATTGTCCTTACGCCACATCAGGAGGAACTTTACAATAACCTGCTTGCGGCCCTGGAAAAAAATGCCCCCGACCGTGTGGAAAAGCTGACCGACCGCCTTGCAGACATTAAGCAGCTGGCCCAGGCTTTGGCGGCATTCCCTTCTTTGCTGGAAAGGGCCACTTTGAATACCACGGTGCGCACCCCGGAAGCCCTTGTAGAAAGCCTTATTTCCTACCAGGAAGACGGCGACACCTTGCTTCACATGCCATCCAAGGCCATTTTGGGCAAGGGATTCCTTGTTGCAAAGATTCACACCTTTTATTCAATGTCCAAACTGGCACGCGACTATGCGGGAATGGACGAAAAGACCGTAAAGAAGTACAGCGACGAGACTGTGAGCATGATGTTCACCCTTATGGCGGAAGACGTTTACCTTAACCTTATAAAGGATTCCTCACTTTCCATGGATTTGCGAAGGGAACTTGCAAACAGCCTGATTATCCTTTGGGAACACCGTTCAGACCAGAATATTTCCGACATTGCGCCGGTTTTACAGAGCGTTTGGTCCGCCAGGCGAAAGATTGCCCCCGCATTCGGCACAATGATGGGTACAAGTGAGCTTTTGCTTGTTTCCATTCAGATGGACGAACAGTGGACTTCCTTTATTAAAGAGCGTCTTGGAGACAACGAAGTTTCACAGGCTATGGAAGAGTTTTTGTTCGGTATTTCCTACGAGCAGATTATCCGTTTGCGCGAGATTTTGCGTGAGCAGGGCATAAAGGCTATTGGCCGTGATGAAGTTAGTGCCCAGCTTGGTGAGCGCGTAAAGACAGACATTAGCCTTGACTACCGCGACTTTTACCTTTTGTATACAGTCCGCCGCGACAATGCCCGTGCAAGAAGCCGTCTCCACCTTCCCGGACCAACAAAGACTCTGGAAGACTTCTTTATCCGCTTTATTATGGAAAAGAACAGCGAAAAGCAGAAGAACGATGCCTTTGCAAAGCAGCCCTAGCTTGCTGTGGTGCGTTTATAAAAGGCTGTTGTGTTATGGAAGAAAAAATTACGGAAGCAAAGAAGTCCTACCGTTTTGGGGACAAGCTTAAGGACGTCCGCGAGAAAAAGCATCTTACTCTAAAAGCCGTGGCAAAAGAAGCTGGGGTTAGCGAAAGCCTTGTCTCGCAGATTGAGCACAACCGCGTTTCCCCTGCAATAGACACCCTTCTTTCCCTGGCAGATGCCCTGGACATTAACCTGGAGTATCTTTTTGAGGAATACAACCAGAGCCGCCCCGTTACGATTGTAAGAAGCGGGGAAAGGCGCAGCATGAGGGAAGATGACGTTGCCTACGAGGAAGTCCTTGCGCCATCAAAAAAAGACGGCGACCACTCGATTGAATGTTACCTGATTACCATTCCACAGGGAGGCCACACCCACCGTGGCAGCTACGGCCACCCCGGCAAGGAAATGGGCTTTATAATAGAAGGAAAGGGAAAGCTTGTCTACGAAAAGAGCGAGCACGAGCTTTTGGCAGGCGACAGCGTTTCCTTTAGCGCAACTTCTCCCCACACCATAGAAAATACCGGCACTGGCATCCTTAAAGCCGTCTGGATAGTAACCCCAGCCCAGCGGTTTGTGTAACTTACGGTCATTGAGCCCGTCGAAATGACCTTGCATGGTAGTTTCTACACTCATTTGCAGCAAGTGTGGCATAGCACTCAAACAAAAGCATTTGGAATTTTATAATCTTCTGGAGCACATGCCCTTTTAAACTGTGTCCGGCACTACATGCCGTCCAGAATCCATGCAATTTCTACCCATTCGCACACCGATAGCGCCATGGGTTCACGCAGCGCAGCTTCCAGCGGGGCGCGTCATTTCTTTGCATAACGGTGTTGCAAGTTTCCGCAGGAAACTTGTGGGTAGAAATTGCATGGATGCAATTTCTACCCGCTTTCCAGGGTTCCGGCTTTCGCCTCCATTGCCTAACGGCAACGCGTTCCGCGCCCTTCCAATCGGGGCTAGGCTGGTGAACAAGAATGCTGTTTTAGAAGAAAATTATTTTTGCAAATTGTTTTGTCTTTTGGCTACGATGGATTTATAATTAAAAATAGCTTTTCTTTTTCGCAAGGAGTGTTTCATGGCTGACAAAGAATTTGAAGATGAACATGAGGCTGGCGACTTGGTAAGCATTGGCATTGACCCGGATTCAAAAATGGTGGTTCTTCCTGGCAAAAAATGCTGGATGGGTATGACTCCGGTAACTCAGCGTCTTTACAAGAAGGTGATGGGGGTAAACCCAAGCTACCACCAGCTTTCCAATGAGGAACTTAGTGATGAAGAGCGATCTGCTCTTGAAAAAATTGGAGATACGTCAAACAATCCTGTGGAAAACGTAAACTGGCATGATGCCGTATATTTTTGCAACAAGCTTAGCATTATGGAAGGCCTTACACCTGTATATTCAGTGGATGGCGAGTCAGACCCCGATGACAATGAGCTTAGGGACGTTCGCGGTGGCTGCTACGAGGATAAAGAAGATCTTTGCGAACTGGATGCCCAGATTTCAAAAGAGCTGGTCATGTCGCTCGAATATCTTGGCTTTCGTTTGATGCGCAACTTTGACACTTTTGATGACGAAGATGACGAAGATGACGAAGATGATGAGGAGTTGTAAGTTAAACATTAATTACTTTCTTTGCAGCGAATGCGGTGCAGCCTACGCCCGATTGTAGCGGCACGAAGTGGTACCGCCTCGCGGTACTGAAACCGCGGAAAGCGGGGACAATTCCCTCCGTGGCAGTTTGTTTTCCCCTTGCTTTGCAAAGATATAAAGAACCGTTCTTGGGCTGCATGTTTTAGAATAGGGAAAAATGCCACGGAGCTTGCCCGGAGCCGAAGGACCGGGCACAGTAAAAGTTGGCCTTTCGTCCATTAGAACAAATTGCGCAGTAGAATCTCCGGGCCGATTTGTCCTGTTACGGTGCAGTCCTTGTAAATGCCCTCGAATGCCCCGTCACCGGCAATTTCGTCAAAGTCCCACATGACTATTGAGCGCAAGTTTTTGCAGTCGCGGCAGAAGTTTTCCGGAAATTCCACATTGTCGCAGCCGGCAAGAATCAGGTAGTAGAGGTTTGTCTGCTTGGCAAGGAAGTTCCTTGGGAAGGGGATGCTTTCTCCGCTCTGGGGGTCGCGCGCATAGGCTGAGTGTGAAAAATCTACGACGTATTTTTTGTCCGGATTGGATTCAAGTGTGCTGCGCAAGTCCTTAATTATTTTTAGGCTGTGGACGTCTTCCACCGTGTAGAATTCAAAGTTTGCCTTTATTGGAATGCCCCTCATGTAGTTTACCTTTAGCTGGGAGATTGAATATGCAAGCCTTGCAGAAAAGTTTTCCCCGTTTACCAAAGTAAAGTCCATAAGCCCAATGCCCCTTGAATCTATTGGGTCTGAGAAATATTTTATGCCCGAGCCAAAGACGATTTTTTTTGCATACACCACAAGGCTGTCGTTTGCAAGGAATGCTGCCTTGTCCGGAAGGTATATGTTCCTGAATTTTCCGCAGATTGAGTTGGAGCCTAGCCAGCTGGTCTTACATTTGCGCAAGTCCAAGTCCAGGGTAAGCTCTTGTGCCTGTTTGCTTTCCGAAAAATAATCGTAGAGCCTTTTAAGCTTTAACCTGTCGCTTTCTATGTCCTCCGCAAATACAAGGCGGTAGTTCTTTCCGGGCTTTAGGGAAGCGATTGCTTTTGCAAAATAGTTTTCTGCGTCTTTTACAAAGGAACATTCCACAAGCTCCGTGTTTTCCCAGTAGCCCTCGTCTTCTTTGTATTCGGGAATGATTGCATCTTGGTCTTCAAATTCAAAGTCGCCAAAAGTCCATGAATCCCAGTCGAAGGGCTTTGCATCTTTCTTTGGCTTACTGTGGTAGAGCCAGTAGAGTTCATCATCATCGTCATCGGAAACCTTTATGTTGTACATGGAAAGCTCATTCTTTGCACTGAATGAGTCCGGGTCCAGCTGCAGGGCCTTTTTTAGAAGCTCTATTGCCTTGTCAAAGTCCTGCACAAAGTCATTCTTTTCCCTGTCAAAATAAATTCCGTCGCGGTACATTTCTGCAAGGGAGTTTAGGCAGAGACTGTCTCCTGCATCTGCGCCTTTTTCGTAAAGTTCGCCTGCCTTTTTTGCGTTACTGTCGCAGATGTCGCCCCATTTGTAAAAGTTTGCAAGCGGATAGTATGCCTTTGTGTATTCAAGCCCAGCACTTTTTGTGTAGCAGTCAAATGCTTTTTTCTTTGCCTCTAGTGTGGAAGAGTTGTCGTAAGTCTTTGCAAGCAAAAACCATGCCTCTGCATCGTAAGGATTTTTCGCAACCTTTTTTTCAAGCTCTTCCATTTCTTCTTTTTGCTGACTATCCCACATTGCCCGCTTAACCTGGTTTTCTTTTGAATTTGGATCGTAGGGGTCATTCGTGTAGTCAAGGAATTCCTTTGCGTCCGAAAGTCCGTGTGCGTCCAGGTATTTTTCAGCCGCTTCCTTTGATTCGTTAAGGTACTTGTAGTACGCAAGTGCAAGTGAACAGTCCTTGTTTTTTTCTGCATACTTTTCGCAAAAGGCAAGTGCGTCTTTTTCTTCTACAAAGGAAAGGTCTTCCCCGTAGAAGACAAGGTAGGTTCTGGCGTATTCATCCTGGCTTTTGTTGTAGCGGTTGATAAATCCGTAAACCTTTAGCTTTCCGAATGCAACTTCGTTTATGTCTTGGATGTAATAGCTAAGCAAAAACTTCTTGTCTGGGTAAGATTCCACTGCCTTGTCAAAGTAAAAAACCGCCTTCTTAAAGTTCCTGCTTTCAAACTTTCCTTCTACAAGCGTTGATGCAAGATATGCGCATGCATCCCCATCTCCCTTGTCCGCAGCCTTTATCCTCCATTCGTAGGCCTTGCTTTTGTTTGTGTGCCTTTGGGAATAGTCATCGTAGTAGCTTACAAGTTTTTTTATTGCATACAATTCTCCCCTTTCTGCCCTTTTTAAAAGGTAGGGAAACTTTTCCTTTGCTATTCTTTCCTTTTCTCTTTGCATCTTTGCCCGCTCTTCCTGGTAGCGGCGGTACCATTTTGCCCTGTTTGCCCCGTTGGTCCCGTCTTCATCATCTTCGTACTCTGAATAGATGTTGAACCAAAGAGCAAACATTGCATCCCTGTTTCCCCTTTCTGCTGCTTGCAAATAATATGGAAGGTATTTGCTTTTTTCTTCGTTTAGGGTCTCCCTGTGGAATACAGCCAGGTAGATGTAAACCGTGTCATTGTCGGGATAAAGGTCCCGGATTTTTAGCAGAGTCTCTTCCGCTTTTTCCAGTGATTTTTCGCAGCCCTTTCCTTCTTCGTAGCAGTCCTCAAGATTTAAAAGTGCCGTCATGTAGTTTAGGGACGCAGCTTTTTGGTAAAGCCTAAATGCCTCTTCGTCTGAATCTGAATATGCGCCCAACGTGTTTATTGCCGGCGCAAAGTTTTTGTCCGCAGCCTTTTTTATGTAGCTTATGCCTTTTTCTTTGGAAGCTTCCGTTCCAATTTCGTTTATGTAGCAGTAGCCCACTGCACACTGGGCAATAAGGTTTTCCGGCTCTTCGTCTGCAATTTTCTTGTATTGCTCAAAAGCCTGCTCCAGAGTCATTTCCATGTATTCCGATGCGCTAATATAGGGTGGCAGCGGATTTTCTGTCATGGATCTTACGCGGGCGGTGTATTCAGTTATGTCCAGAGCGTATTCAAGCCTAATCTGCCTTTCGTTTGTAGAAAGCCCTTCTGCAAAAGCAGCCGCAGAAAGTATTGCCATAATTATAAAACCAAATATTTTTTTCATGGGCGAATTATAGCATTTGGCCAGAAATGTATCTAGTGCAAACATTTCTCTTTTTTTTGGAGCGTATTTTCTGGTTTAACTGTGCCCGGCACTCCGTGACCGTCCAGACTCCTTTGCATTTTCCCCTAATTGCAAACCGATAGCGCCATGGAGGGCGCGTCAAAAGTTAGCAGAAAAAACTGGTGAGTTTTCGCCAGAAAACTCACGGGATAAAATGCCAAGGAGGGCATTTTATCCCGCTTTCCAGGGTCGCTCGAAACTTCGTTGCGAGAACCGGCTTGCGCCTCCATTGCCTACGGCAACCGCTTCGCGGCCCTTCCAATCGGGGCTAGGCTTGGTGGGCAAGAAACTTGTTTTACAGCAAAATATTTTCCGTGGTTTTGTGGTAAAAAATATGAGAAAACCATGGAGAATGTTGTATTTTTCGTGGTTTTGTACCCTTTGTCCTTGCAGATGATGCATAGTGTGATATGTTCATAAATGCGGTTTTCTGCAACTGCCACACCATTGCATGAACCAACAAGCGGATTTGCTTAGGTCTAACAACCTTCGCTTTTCTGGAGAGTGGGACAGGATGCAAAATGTCTTGAATTAAGTGGCCATTCCCTAAAGAAAACTATTTTTGCAATTTCTTTTTAAAGTATTCAAGGGGCCTGTTTGCCCTGTAATCGATTTTTAGAGGGCCGTTTGAGTTGCTTAAGACTTTTCCGTCCTTGTCAAAGAGGATAAAGCCCGGTATGTAGAATTTTTCGCATTTGGTGTATTCTTCGTGCTTAAAAAGGCCGCATTCTTCGCGGTGGTCAAAGTCTACGTAGTAGAAGGGATAGTCTTCCTGCTTTAGGTAGCCTGTCAAATCGTCATTTGACTTGTCTTTTGCGCAGCCTGCAAAGATTACGATGAAATTGTTCTTCTTTTTGTAGGTCTTGTAGAAATCCGTAATTTCATCCTTCATCTTAATGCAGTAGGGGCACCATGTGGCTCCGTAGAATATAAAATAGTAGTCTGCCTTTAGCTCTTTGTCACTAACAAAATTACCCTGCAAGTCCTTTACGTGCCCGCTGAATTTCTGAACCATTGCGCTTTTTGAGCAGGAAAAAAGGAGAAGGCAAAGAAGGATTGCCGGTATGGAATATAACGCTTTTTTCATGGCGGTTAAAGTCCTTGTAATTAGTTTTGTCAATTTGAAGCTACACAGTTACGGTTTCCATCCATGATATAGCCATCAGCGCACCTTGTACAGTTTCCGTTTTCATCAACTTCACGACAACCTATCGGAAGGCATCTTTTTGCTCCATCTCCTGTACACCAATACCCAGAAGGACAGTCATCGTTCGATGTACACGCAACAAAATAACTTGGGTTCGGCACACATTCCCCATAGCTGTTGCAAAGATAGCCTTCGGGGCAGTCGGAATCAGAAGAACATCCCGGTTCCTGAGCTTCTTCTTGACCGGAATTGCTGACAGGTTCAGAGGCTGCAACAGCCACTTCGTCAGAACCGCCGGAAGATGAATTTGAGCATGCGGCAATAAAAATCAAAACTGTCAATAAGGAAAGCAAGGGGAGCAATATGGCAAGGACTTTTAACTTTTTCATGATAGGTTTTCCTATATATTGAAGTATACTTTAGCTACCAGCTTTCTGCAAGGCAAATTCGTAATTTTTGATGGTTGCAATTATAATACTCCAAAATAATCCTACGCCCGATTGGAAGGGTTGCCGCAGGCAAGACCGCAGCAGGCGGGCCGGAGCGGTAGCGGAGCCCTGGAAAGCGGGTGACGAAAGGGGCTTTTTGTCGAATTAGATATGGGGGTGGATGGTAGAGCGAAAAAAGTACCGTCCAGAAAATTAAAAAAAAGACTTGCCCGGAAAAACTGGTCTTCCGAACAAGTCTTTTGATGGTCATTTGGATTGCTTAAGGCCGGAGCTTTTAGTCAATCTTGATTTTGTTGATTTTCCAGATGTCGCGTACGT
>JAILHV010000261.1 GCA_024695625.1 Treponema sp. | reverse complement strand
GCAGAAGATGGCAACTGAAGACACATTCACATCTTCTGGTGTAGAAGATTCTGGTTCAACAAGACAGTAATTATTGCTGTAACTTGATTCAAGCCAATTCTTGAATGAAGCCGTCCTGAAATACGGGCGGCTTTTTTTATGCAAAGAAAACACTGATTAAACCAAAAGTTTACCAACAACCATAAAAACAAAATATTAATTACTAACAAAGGCGGGAATAGCTTGTGGCAATGGAACAGCAAGATCTTCCAAATAAATTGGAAATACAAAGATTATATGAAAGCTACGCACCAGTTTTTAATGAAGTTCTGGCAAATATAGAGGCAAAGCTAAAGTCATCTATAAAAATAGCATCCATTCCAACCTTCAAGACCCGCATAAAGTCTTTTACAAGCTACTACAAAAAAATACTCCGCCAAAAACCAAAAGAGGCCGCAGAAAGCAAGTCCCTCGTTACCCTTACGGATATGATTGGAATCCGGGTAATATGCGCATTTTTGGAAGACCTGGACATAGTGGAGCAGCAGCTTGTTACCTATTTTAACGTCAAGGAAATTGAGCGCAAGGGGGCCCAGCAGTCCTTCCGCGAATTTGGCTACGAGTCCGTTCATGTGCTTATTGCAATTCCCGAAGACTGTAAGCCCAAAAAAAAGCTTGATCCTCCGCTGCCGGATGAAGTTGTATGCGAAATACAAATTAGGACAATTCTTCAGGACGCATGGGCAGAAGTGGAGCATGAGCTAATCTATAAATCAGAATTCAACCCCTTTGACAAGCCTTTAAGGCGCAAACTGGCATCTATAAACGCAAGCCTTACCCTTGCAGACACAATTTTTCAGGAAATCCGCGACTACCAGAACAGGCTTCAGTCGGAGCTTGGAACCAGGCGTAACACCTTCTACAACAAGGCAGACGATTTTACCAACAAGGAATTTGGCCTTCCCCAGGAAAACAGGGACCTAAAGGCTTCTGCAGCAATCTATTCCCCGGCAAATGACCTGCCTTACAGCAAAAAGAGCATAGACGAACTTGTTTTGTCCGCACTCCACGAGCACAACCTTGCAAACTTTGACAAAGCCATAGAAATATACACGCAAATAATCAATTCCAAGCCAACTCCGCCACCAGTTGTTCTGGGCGTAATCTATAAGCACCGCGGCATGGCATATTTTGCCCAGAGCATGTACGACAAGGCACTTGAAGATTTTAAGGCAAGCGTAGCAGATGACCCCAAGGGCTTCCGTGCTCTTTATTACGAGGGAATCGTCTGCAGCGTCCAGGACAAGAACCAGGAGGCCATAGAATGCTTCAACAAGTCACTGGAAATCGATGCCTTCCAAAGCCACGTCTATTACCGCCGCGCACTGGCCTATTTTAATCTGGGCGAATACCAAAAATCACTTTCCGACATATCCTCTGCAGAAAACCTTGGCCTAAACGATGAAGAGGTAAAGGCCCTCAAGGCAAAGGTTCTAAAAAAATTCGACATGGGAATGTAAGAAAAATAATTTTTTTTGCTTTTACCTATTGACATTTTTGCTGTGTATATGATATATTACACACATCGCAGTTAGCGAGTATGTCTCCTTCGTCTAGGGGTTAGGACAACGGGTTTTCATCCCGTCAACATGGGTTCGATTCCCGTAGGAGATGCTTAAGGACTTGGTTATTCCAGGTCCTTTTTTTATTGTCTTTTCCCTGAAATTTCAATACCTGATGTTCAGTTCGTTTCAATGCCTATAACCTGTAGATTGTTCTAAAAAGTTGACAATAGCCCTGTATAGTGATAAAATTATAATAATAAGGGAGAATTATGACACTCAAAGAAAAATATGAACGCTGCCTGCAGGATTCTGAAAATTTCATTACAGGCGAAAAAGAAAATGTTACCCCATCCTATGGCTATGGCAAGCGCCTTGCAAAATTTTTTAACGATGAGCTTGATTTTGAAGACATAAATATCCACTACGGTTATCCGATGGAAAAAATCATCAAAGACAACTGGGACTTGAAGATTCGCTTCCAGCTGCGCAAGCCGGAAATTGAACGCTTCTCTCCGCTCGGCGGAATCCAGGTCTTTAAATATCTTTCAACTCTTGCTGACAGCGAATGGTCAAAGGGCGAACCTTTGGATTCGGAAGCCAAGGAAATTTCCCGAGGCGTTCTGGATACACTCAATCCCATTCAACAGGGTCTTTCCATAAAGAGCATCGGCGTTGAATGGGCTGTTCATGTTCCTGACTGTACGACATTTTTCGTAAGCTTCTTCTATGTATATAAGGAAGAAGAAGAGATGGAAATGGATATGGATACTGAACAGTAAACTCGACGCACCAAGTTTTGCTTTCAAATCCTAAGGAGTTTTTATGAAGAAGGATGTTTGGGACCCAACCCGTCGGGATATGAAAATAGCCACTAAAATGGTATTGATTTTTGGTGGTGTTGTTGTAATTACATCTGTACTTGTTGCATGTATTTCGCTTGCACTTTTTAATCACGGTTTGCTCAACAGCTATGCTAAAGGTTTGGATTATACCGAGTACGGCACCAATTCCACCCTTGAAAGCTGGCGTGAAGCTGCCCAGGGAATTTCAAAGGGGCTTGCGGCAGAAACAGGCCTTGTCGCTGCCGTTAACTCACGTGATACACATGTTATTTCCCGTACAGTTTCCGAGATGAACAGAATCCATTCCTCTGATTTTCTGGCCGTTACAGACAGCAAGGGGGAAATTTTTTCTGGGGCAAGCATAAATGTTAACGGCGGAAAAAGCCTTGCCCGGCTGGACTGTGTAAAGGAAGCCCTGACCGGTAAAAGCAGTTTTTCTATTGAACAGATTGGAAATATTGACTATGCAATAATCACTGCGGATCCTCTTTTGCTAAACGGTAAAGCCGTTGGCGTTGCGGTTTCCGGCTATAACCTTACCACGAGCCGGCTGGTAAATCTTGTACACGACTCCTATGATGCAGAGTGTACAATCTTCAGCGGCAACATACGCGTGGCAACGACACTCAAGGAAAAAGACGGCAGATCTCTTGTTGGAACACCCCTTGACAATAAGGTAATACTGGACATGGTTCTTGGAGGCAAGCCCTACAAGGGGCAGAACATAATCCACGGGCAAAAATATTATACAATATATACTCCTATAAAATCTGCAAACGGAAGAGTTACAGGAATGCTCTTCGTGGCAAAGTCCATTGAGTCCATAAATGCAATCCGCGACAAGACTCTAAGGATTGTAATTCCCTCTGTAATCGCGCTGATTATCATCGTTATGGTATTGTGCGGCATGTTCGTCCGCTGGCTCATGTGGCGTATCTCCAACGTTACAAACGTTCTTAAAGACCTGGAAACAGGCGAGGCAGACCTTACAAAGCGCGTAAAGCTTTTGATCCGCGACGAAATTGGCTTCCTTATTATCCACTTTGACCACTTCTGCGACAAGTTGCAACAGATTGTTACCCAGATTAAAGACTCCAAGAACCAGCTCAATGCTTCGGGCCAGAGGCTTTCCGACGGTACAAGCGAGGCTGTAAGCTCAATCACCCAGATTATTGCAAACATCGAGTCCGTCCACAGCAGGATAAACACGCAGAGCGAAAGCGTTAACAACGTTGCGGACATCGTTACACAGATTTCCGACAGCATATCAAACCTGGACAGCCTTATAGAAAACCAGTCTGCCGGAGTTACCCAGGCATCTACGGCCGTAGAAGAGATGATTGGAAACATCTCTTCCGTAAACAAGTCTGTGGACAAAATGGCGGCATCTTTCGAGGACCTTTCCTCCAACGCCCAGATGGGATTCTCCAAGCAGCAGGACGTTAACGACCGTATCAAGCAGATAGAAGACCAGTCAGAAATGCTTCATGAGGCAAACCTGGCAATTTCTTCCATTGCAGAGCAGACAAACCTTCTTGCAATGAATGCGGCAATCGAGGCAGCCCATGCAGGAGAGGCGGGTAAGGGCTTTAGCGTTGTTGCAGATGAAATACGTAAGCTTTCGGAAACATCATCTGCCCAGTCAAAGACTATTGGTGAACAGCTGGACAGCATCCAGGAGTCCATTACCCAGGTTGTTTCCGCATCTACTGAGGCAAGCGATGCCTTTTCTGCCGTATCAAACAAAATCAAGGACACGGACCAGATTGTTATGCAGATTAAGGCCGCTATGGAAGAGCAAAATTCCGGCTCTAAGCAGATTGGCGATGCACTGCGCAACATGAACGAAAGTGCATCCGACGTTCTTACCGCGTCAAAGGAAATGGCAGCAAACAGCAAGGTTATCATAAATGAAATTCATTCCCTGCAGAATTCTTCTAAGGAAATGAATCAAAGTATGGAAGAAATGGCGATTGGTGCCCGCAAAATCAATGAAACAAGTACCGCACTTGGTGAAATTTCAACTGAAGTTGCAAGCTCCATCGGGCAAATTGGAAGCCAAATCGATTTGTTTACTGTTTGATAGTGTTGGCACGAAGTGTTTCAATACCGTCTAACAGCAATCTGACAAGGGGGCTTTATGGAAGAATCAAACAAGTATTTGTTGGAAGGCCGCAAAACTTTTTTTATATGCCCGGACGTTTCTATGTTTCCGGATACATATATGGAAGACTACCTCAAGCGCGGTTATGAAACTTACATAATCAATGATGACAGGACTTGTACCATAAAAGAGAAAGTTCAGGTTATCATTGACACCTTCAAGGATTCAATCCTCTTTTTCTACATTGACACATCAATAGAAGATGTTAACTGGAAGGAATACATCAAGAGCCTGCAGGATACCTACAAGGATACTGTCTTGATTGGTGTATTGTATGCTAAGCGCACCAAGCCGGAAGAAATGCATGCCCTTGAGCGCTACTACCTTTATGACGTAGGCATAAAATGCGGCTGTATTGCCCTTGAATATCAGAAGGATAAAAATTTTACCCTCATTGACAAGGTTATGTTTGCAAACCAGGCCTGCGGGCGCAGAAAGAACGTAAGGGCCGTATGTGATATTGCCAGCACGGTAATCTTTAACCATGACAAAAAGAAATGGTTGGGAAAAATTTCTGATGTTAGCCTTAGCCATTTTTCCTGTGTGTTTGACTTGGAGCCAAAGATTCCCTTATACGAAAAGATTGAGGACATTCTTGTTGATGTTGGAGGAATGCATTTTCACACCGACGGAATCTTTCTGGAATGCCGCCAGCTTCAAGACCGCAATCTTTATATCTTTATCTTTGCCCAACAAAATGGAAAGCAGGGGCTTGATGAGGACATAAAGACAAGGCTTTCTGAAAAGATTTACAACATGGTTACAGAAAAGGTAAAGAACCTGCTACGCGATTTGTTCCAGGAGGAACATAAGCGAAACAGCATAAATTCAAGGAATAGCGCTTTTCCCTTTTGATATCAGAATAAATAATTTTAATAGCATTTTTTGCATAAAAAAGCCCCTGGTGCTTAGCATCAGGGGTTTTGTGTTTTTGACTACGCTATTAGTTGAACATCATAATCAAAACTTTTGAAACGATTACAACAGAGATAAGGGCAACAGGGTAGGTTGAAGCATAAGCAGATGCAACGTCTTCTGTTCCTGCTGTGTTGATAAGAGTTCCAAGTGCCGGTGTTGACGTCATACCGCCTGTGATAGAGCCAAGGTTGTTGAGGAGGCTAAGCTTGAGCACGTACTTTGCAAAGAAGTAGCCTGCTATCATAGGAAGTGTTGTCATTATGATACCGTAGATAAAGTATACGCCTTCAAAGTATTTTACGAAGTTTGCACCGCCAGGAATACCTGCACCAATCAAGAAGAGCATAAGTCCAAGTTCGCGGAAAACCTTGAGTGTCTCTGTTTTAGGTGTGATTGAGATGCAGCCGATGCGGGCAAAGTGTCCGAACATAAGGGCAATAACAAGGCAGCCGCCTGTAGTTGTAAGGTTAAAACCAAAGACCTTGATAGAACCAAGGATGATTCCCAATACAGCTGCTGCAGAAAATGCCATGAATCCAAATCCGTCAATTTCGATAAGGTTCTTGAGGGACTTCTTTTCTGAAGAACCGTCGTCTGCAACAACAATCTTCTTGCGTTCCTCTGCCATGTTTGCGCCAAGGATTTTTGGTATAATCTGAACAAAGAGAACTACGCCGACAACGCCGTAGAGGTATGCAATTCCGTGGCCTACGGATACGATGTTTTCCAAAGCCTCGCCTGCTGTTTCCTTTGCCGCGCTGAATGCCGGTGTTGAAGTGAGTGAGCCTGAGAGCAAGCCTACGAGCATTGCAGCTGATTGGGCGATGCTTCTTTCTGAGCCCCACATCTTGTTGTCAAAGATGATGCAGCCTGCGCATGAAAGTCCGCCCATAAGGATTACAACAAGGGCTATCATAACGTATGAAGTGAAGTTCTTCTTAAAGTTTCCGATGAAGTTTGGACCTGCAATAAAGCCTACGGAAGTTACAAAGAGAATGAGCCCCATGTTTTCAACGACTTTTAATGCATTGTTGGTGTATGATTTTGAAACATCCCCGGCCTTTATCATGAGCTGAGCATCCAGGAATTTGTAAAAGAATGCGCCAGCAAGAAGGGCAATGATAAAGACGCCGGCAGTTCCAAGAGAAACGCCTTTGATAGTGATTCTGCCGAGCAGATAGCCGACAGCCGCAATTGAAAAGACAAAGAACAAAAGGAAAGTGATTGCCTTTACGGAAAGAATTCCTCCAAAAAGTACCATTTTGAAGACCTCGGTTTAATTAGTTAGAATGAATGTATTCTAGCAATATTGCAAACTTTTTTCAATATATTATAGAAAGAAAACGCAATTTAAGCATGGATGTAAATAGAATGACAGTCAAATAAAAAAAGAGCCGGAAGTCGTATTGACAACCGGCCCTGTTTTCTAGGCTATGCTAGCTTAGTTCTTTACTGCACCGTTCTTGAATTCGTCGTTGCCACGGCCGTACTGGTCGTCTGCACTTGAAGCAAATTCAGGGTTTCCGTGGGTGTAGCGGGGAAGAAGCTTTGGAGAAACCAAATCCTTCTTGATTCCTGCTGCGTCACGCTCTTTTTCGAAGTCCTTTACGTGCTGAAGGTTAAGGCCATCTGGTGTTGAGATTGACTTGAACATCTTTCCGGCTTCAATTCCTGCCTCGCGTCCGAATACTACTACGTCCAGCAAAGAGTTGCCCATAAGACGGTTTGTTCCGTGTACGCCACCGGATGCCTCACCTGCTACGAGAAGGTTCTTTACGCTTGTGTGGCAAGTCTTGTCAATTTCTACACCGCCGTTCTGATAGTGGAGTGTAGGATAGACAAGGATTGGTTCCTTGCGGATGTCTATGCCGTACTTGATGAACATCTTGTACATAGCAGGAATGCTCTTCATGATTGTGCCTTCACCGTGAATCATTTCGATCATCGGAGTGTCGAGCCATACAGCATCCTGTACGTCGTTCTTTACACCGCGGCCGTTTTTTACTTCGCGGATAATGCCGGATGCGTTTACGTCGCGTGTTTCAAGCGGGTGAATGTATACTTCGCCGTCTTTGTTGATGAGCTTTGCGCCAAGTGAGCGAACCTTTTCTGTTACGAGCTTGCCCAAAATCTGTGTCGGGTAAGCGGCACCAGTTGGGTGGTACTGGAGTGAATCCTGGTACAAAAGCTTTGCGCCTGCGCGGTATGCCAATACAAGACCGTCTGCGGTTGCACCGTAGTGGTTTGACGTTGGGAATCCCTGGTAGTGCATGCGGCCTGCACCGCCTGTTGCGATGATTACAACCTTTGCCTTTGCAATGCGGACTTCGTTTGTTTCCATGTTAAGGAGAACTGCACCTGCTGCCTCGCCCTTGCTGTTCTTGATGAGTTCAATTGCAGATGTGAAGTCTACGACTGTAATGCTATCCTTGCGGTTAAATGTCTCGTCGCGCAAAGTACGCATGATTTCTGCACCGGAATAGTCCTTACATGCGTGCATTCTCTTTCTTGAAGTTCCGCCACCGTGGGTTGTAACCATTGTACCGTCTGCATCCTTATCGAATTCAACGCCGAGGTCATTGAGCCACTTGATTACGGAAGGGGCCTTGTTTACCAATGTGTATACAAGTTCCGGCTTTCCGTCAAAGTGTCCGCCACCGAATGCGTCAAGATAGTGCTGGGCAGGGGAGTCGTTTGGCTTGTCTGCTGCCTGGATTCCGCCTTCTGCCATCATTGTGTTTGCATCGCCAACACGGAGCTTTGTTACAAGAAGAACCTTTGCTCCGGCTTCGCTTGCCATGATTGCAGCTGAAGTTCCTGCTCCGCCGCCACCGATTACGAGAACGTCTGCCTCGTAGTCTACGTGGTCAAGGTTTACCTTGTCCGGTTCAATGCGCGGTTTTGCCTGGAGCATGTCTGCAAGTTCGTGGGGAGCCTTCTGACCCTTGTTGGGACCAATCTTGAGTTCCTCAAACTGGCTTGCAATGCGGTCAGGATGGTATTCCTTGAGCAGCTGATCCTTTTCGTCTGCTGTAAGGCGCGCATGTTCAAACTTTAAGTTTTCATCACGTTTTGCCGCAACAATCTTGGCGGCTTCGTCTAAATAGTTACCATACATAATATTTTCTCCTTAGGAATCGTCTGGGACGGTACGTCATGGGACGTTATTTTTCAATATCTCTCGTGTTATACAGTTCCTTGATTTTGTCCAAAGGATGGCTCATCATTGTCTGGATGGCTTCCTCGCACTTGCCTTCCTCAATTTCCTTTACGCGGTCAATAAGGTGCTGTGTCTGTGGCTGCAAGTACTTTCCGTTCAAGCGGCGGGCAAGTTCTGCAACCTGCGGGTGGCTAATTCCAGCTGGACATCTGCTTGAGCAGCATCCGCACATTACGCAGTCAAATGAAAGTTCTGCGCACTTTTCAAAGTCTCCGCGCTGGGCGTAAGCAATGTACTGCATTACGTTGAGGCTCTGTGTACAAGCCCTTGTACAGGCGTTGCATCCTACGCAAGAGTAGATTTCTGGGTAGAGCTGCATCATAACTGCCTGTTCAGGCTTAATCTTGTTGATGTCGTAAGTCTGCTTTACGAGAGGGAAGAAAGGAAGTGTTGCAATGTACATTCCCTGTTCAACCTTTGTAGAGCAGGCGAGTCCTGTGTAGAGCTGGTTTGAGCCTTCAATCCTGTAGATTGTTGCACAGGCTCCGCAGAAACCGTTGCGGCATCCGCAGCCTCTCTTGAGCTGGTAGCCTGCATATTCCATGGCATTCATTATTGTAAGTTCTGCCGGAACATCATATTTTTTGCCAAAAATGTAAATGGTAGCCATTTCTTTGTTTTCAGCCATTTGTTTTACTCCGTAAAAAAAATTAATGGTTAAACGAAAGGTGAACAGGCTGAACAAAAGCGCCCGGCCCTTGCTCACCATCCATTGTACTAGTATTCGCCCGGCAGTTCAGCCAGCTGTGTAAAGCTGAATACAGGACCGTCTTTGCAAACAAACTTGTTTCCTACGTTGCATCTTCCGCATTTGCCGATTCCGCACTTCATGCGCATTTCAAGCGTAGTGAATACGTTTTCGTCCTTGAAGCCAAGCTTCTTAAGGGCATCGAGCGAAAGGTGGATGAGGATTGGCGGACCACACATGATTACCGTCATGCTTGGATCCGGGTTCATTTCCGTAACGTAAGGAGGAACGAATCCTACGTGGCCGTCCCAGTCATCCTGTGCACGGTCAATCGTAAGGTCAAGCTCCAGGTTGGGTGCATGTGCCCATTCTTCCTGCAGCTGCTTAAGGAAAACAAGATCCTGCTTGCTGCGGCTTCCGTAGATTACCTGAATGCGGCCATAGTCTGAGCGGTGTGCAAGCATGTAGTCAACAACAGAGTGAACTGGTGCAAGACCAATACCACCTGCGATTACAAGGATGTCTTTTCCCTTGAATGTTGTGTCTACAGGGAATCCGTTTCCGATTGGACCGCGGATTGCAATCTGCTGACCAGGCTGTGCGTTGTGGAGCCATGTGGTTACGCAACCGCACTTCTTTATTGAAAACTGCATGTATTCCTGCACGGTTGGTGAAGATGTGATAGAAATCATGCTTTCGCCAACACCAGGAACAATCAGCATGGCGCACTGACCAGGCTTGTGCTCAAAGAGCTTTTTTCCGTCCAGGCCGACTACGCGAAAAGACTTTACGTCTGGCGTTTCGTCAAACATTTCTTTGATTACGCCCACGTAAGGAATGAATGATTCATTTGATTCCATTATTTTGCGCCTCCTTCCGCATTGTCCTGTGGCAGTTCATTGTATGCCTTGATTACCTTTACCACGTTCATGTGGATTGGGCAGCTTTCAAGGCAGCGTCCGCATCCTACGCAAGAGAACACGTCGTTGTGGGCCATGGGGTAGTAGACGAGCTTGTGCATAAACCTCTGCCTGAACCTTTCTTTCTGGGTAAGGCGTGGGTTTGCAGCGGCCATCTGGGTAAAGTCTGAATACATACAGGAGTCCCAGCACCTTGACTGCTTGATTCCGCCGTTGGACTTAAAGTCGCGTACGTCAAAGCACATACAGGTTGGGCAGATGTAGGTACAAGTTCCGCATCCAAGACAAGTCTGAGAAAGGTCAGCCCAAATCTTTGAGTTGAAGATTTTCATCATGTCCTTGCCCTGCCACTTGCTCAAGTCAATGTGGGTGAATGGAAGCTTTTCTACTTTTGCCTTGATTGAATCTTCTTCTTTCTTGACTTCAGAATCATTTTCTTCAGTCAGGAGGCTCTTTGCCTTTTCAATGAACTTCTCTCCCTTTGGAGTGTTTGCGCGGAAGAAGAATTTTCCTCCTGCAAGCCATGAAGTTACGTCTCCGGCAGGATTCCATGCTTCAAGTCCATAAGCTGAGCAGAAACAAGTCTGGGCAGGATCCGTACATGCAAGGGTTACGACAGTTGCATGGTCACGGCGGTTCTTGTAGTAGGAATCAACGGGAGTCATCTTAAGGTATACTTCGTCGATTATGTCAAAGCCTTTTGCGTCACAGGCGCGTACACCGAAGATTACAAAGTCCTGCAAATCCTTGCGGGGGTCTTCGATTTCTACGGTCTGACCGTTCATCTTGTAGTTAACAAGATTTTCTGTCTTTGGGAAGAAGAAGTCCTTTGCGCTTCTTACTGTTTTTAATGCAGAAGAAAGCTTTACGCCTTTTTCCCACTTTGCAAAGTCTGCCTTGCCCGATTTGTTGTCTACGGGAAGGTAGAGCTCTTCTTTTGTTCCCAGAAGTTCAAAGAGGCTGTCTATTTTTTCACATGAAATTGAAAGCATTATTTACCTCCATGAGCTGCATCGTCGCGTTCATATACGATGCTTGTTTCAGCATCTTTTGCAGTGTCGTATGTTAGCATTGGCGGCTTTGTTTCCATGTCGCTTCCTGCAATATACGGTCCATAAATCTCGTTGATGTCTTTTGCAAACTTGCGGTTAATCAGGTGGAGCGGAATGTGCTGCGGACATACGCGTGAACATTCGCCACAGTCTGTACAGCGGCCTGCAACATGCCATGCACGGATGATGTGGTAAAGGTTTTCTTCAAATGAGTTTGCGGCAACTTTCTGTGAAGTGTACAGATTGTTGTTGTCGAATACACATTTTTCACAAGTACATGCTGGACATGCGTCGCGGCAGGCATTGCACCTTATGCAGCGGGAGAACTGGTCGCGCCAGAAGTCAAAGCGTTCTTCTTCGCTCATAGCCTCAAGTTTAGCAACTTCGTCAAAGCGTCCGCTTTCAAGAAGGTCTCCGTCTTCTCCGATCAGCTCATCGAAGGTAACGTGCTTCTTGCTCTTGCAGTTTGTGCAGCGTTCTGCTTCTTTGCCAGTCTCTGGGTCTGCCATAGAATTGCAAGGAACACCAACCACGTAGACGTCGTCCCTGTTTATGCGGTTTTCCTTGAGCAGCTCCGTAAAGCTGTAGGTGTCGCACGGCTTAAGGAATACGAGTACCATTTCCTGGGGGATTGGTGCTTCGGCGGCGTTAGGATCACGCTGCTTTGCCATTACGTTGTTTGTTCTTGTGGTAGACTTTGCAATTTCAATTTCCCTTGTGATTTTTACAAGGTACTTTGAAAGGTTTGCACCGCACCACTGGTTGTATACGAAATTCTTTTCAATGTCGCCGGCA
>JAILHV010000260.1 GCA_024695625.1 Treponema sp. | reverse complement strand
AGTACGCGCTGGCCTTCTATGACGATTTTTTCTCCTGCGCTGATTCCGCTTTTTACCTGGGTCATGTTGTCTACAGTTTCGCCAGTCTGGATTTCCTTTCTGGAAACAGTTTCTCCGTCTGCATTTACGCTGTAGACAAATTCTTTGCCGCCCTTTGTTACGATGCAGTTTGAAGAGATTACAGGTAAGCCTTCGTAGTCCTGGGTGTAGAGCGTTACCTTTGCAAACATGCCTGCATTGACCCTTGGGTCATTTGAATCGAATGTGAGGATGATTTCTTTTGTGCGGCTTGTGCTGTCCACAACAGGCGAAATGCGTGAAACCGTTGCGGTAAAGATTTCGTTGGGGTAGGCTTCGAGTATTATGTTTGCCTTTAGCCCAATCTTTAGGGCTGCAACAAAGCGTTCTGGAATGTTTGCGTTTACCTGAAGGTTTGCAACGTCACCGATAACAGTGATTGCTGTTGAAGTTGTTACCTTTGTGCCGGGCTTTAGGGGAACTGCCGTTACTGTTCCGCTTATTGGGGAATAGACCCGGCTGTGGGCAAATTGCATTCCCGGTTCTGAAGGGTCTATCTCTGCAATGACGCTTCCTCTTTTTACCGCAGTTCCAAGCGAAACGTATGTTTCTACGATTTTTCCCTTGTTGTCCGGGAATACTTCTATTGAACTCTGGGTTTTTATTTCGCCGTTTGTGTTAACGTAGTCGTGCAGGGTTTGAACTTCTGCCGTCATGCTTCTTACCGTTACCGCACCCTGCTGGCCACCGGGAGCCTTTTTTCCGTCCGAAGTTTTTTTGTAATAGACAAGGTATGCTGCAGCAAGTGCAAGGACTGTCGCGCAAGAAATTATTATGATGGTTGCTGCGCCTGAGCGATTGTTGTTTTCCACTTTTTGCTCCTTATTTTATGAGCGTACCAAAGGGTACTCCCAGTGTGTTTTCCAAATCAAGAATGTTGCAGATTAAGTTGTATGCCTCTGCCTGAAGGTTCACCTTGGCCTGGGTAAGATTGTCCAGTGCCGTCTGAAGTGAAAGCAAATCTTTTGAACCGCGGTTGTATGCGTCAAGGCTCATGCTGTAGGTTTGCGCGGCAAGGTTTACGCTGCTTTGCCTAAGCTTTATTACCGACTGCGAATATTTAATCTTCCTAAGTGCGCTGTCCACATTTGTGCTGAATGTTGACTTTGCATTTTCTAGCGCAAGTTCCAGAGACTCAAGTGAATCTTTTTGCGCGGATATTGCGACTGCCCTCTGCGAAAAGGGTATGAAGCCGTCCAGCGGAATTGTAACGCCAAGCGTCCACCTCTTTGTTCCGGAGTCAGTGTCTATGCCGGTGTCCAAGGTTCCGTTCATCGTGTAGGAATATGTTCCGGTAAGGGTTGGCCCCCATGCGTTAAAGCGGGATGCAAGCAGGTTGTTGCGGGCAATTTACACCTGTTTTTCCAGGGATGCAATTTCCGGCGGGGTAACCTTTGACTTTTGCGTGTCCTCTTTTTTTATTTCCCCCATGGAAATGAATTTGTCCAGGCTGCCGGTAAGTTCAAGCTGGGTTTCCTGAGCTATGCCAAGAATCTGCTTAAAGGAATCCATGTCTGTTTCCAGGGTTATCTGTGCCTTTTCAAAAGCAACCTGGGCGTTTTGCCAAGATACCTGTGCGGAAAGGACGTCCAGCCTTGCCAGTGCACCTCGGTTGTAGCGGGCTGCGTTTGAGTTGTACTGCCTTTGCGCTGTGGAAAGGTTTGCCTGCATAAGGTTCAGGTTTTCCTTTTCGTAGAGGAGGTTGTAGTAGGCCTTCCGCACATTTAGCTCTATTGTCCTTACCGCCGTGTCGTAGTCTATCTGCTGCTTCTGGTAGGAAAGCGATGCCGAGCGGATTGCTGTGTATACAGAAGGCGTAAGTCCTAGCGAAAGGGAGGCTCCGGCTGAAAGGGTAGGGTCGTCAATGTTGTCGCCGCCTGTCATTGTTCCGCTTGCATTTATACTTGGGATGAATTTGTTCCACGATGTGCCAGATGTTCTTTTTGCGCTTCCCAAGGAAATCTTTTCCCGCTTTATGTTTATGTTTCCGTCCAGTGCGTATTTTACGGCTTCCTCTGGAGACAGGGAAAGAGCCGCTGCTTCTTTTGCAAAAATAGAATGGGGGGCCGCCGTGGTCAGTGCAATAAAAGCAAGGGCCATGCAGCGCCTGATTCTAAAAGCTACATTGTACGCCGCCATTTGTCCTCCATTGCGCATGAACTTTTCATGCTTGG
>JAILHV010000259.1 GCA_024695625.1 Treponema sp. | reverse complement strand
CTCTCGCTCATCATGTTCATTCCGAACAGAAAAAGAGCAAGCCCACCTAAAAGTCCGAAAATAATTTTCACATTTGTATTCATAAACACCTCGTTTGGATCCGAGTGTAGTTTATGAATGTTAGATTATAATGAAAAAAATGTTAAATTTGGGTAAAATTCTGTATTAAAAAAGCGCCCTAGTGCGGGCGTCCACATAACAAGTTTTCCCAAGAAACCTACGCCGCCGTGGAACCCCGCCAGTTGACGCGAAGCGGCAATGAGCGTTAGCGAAGGGTGAAAGGGCGGTGACGATTTGGCATGATGGCCGATTGTAGCCAAAAAATGCATGGTAGAGCGTTTAGGGCTACCGTCCTAAAAAACACCATCTATAGTATGTTTTTGCCTACCTGTTGAACAATTTTAGATTTTCGGGCATACTGTAATTTATGGAAACTCGTAATATTTTTGAAAACCTTTCTTGTATTGACCACAGGTATTCACTTTCAGAAGCGGAGGCTTTTGAAGGGCTCTCTAAATATATTTCAGAAGAAGCGTCTGTTCGCAGCAACGCAAGGTGTGAGGCTGCTCTTGTAAAGGCCCACCTAAAGCTCCGCGGCCAGCTTACTCCTGCCATGGAGGCAACTCTGGACAAGGCCGCAGAAGAAATTGACCCGGAAGAAGTCTATAAAGAAGAAGAAAAGACAAAGCACAATATCCGTGCCCTTGTTAACGTTTTTAAGACAAAGGTTCCTTCAGAAGTGGCACCGCTTGTTCACCTTGGGGCAACCAGTGTGGACATTCTGGACACAGGCCTTTCCTGCCGCATGAGGGATGTTACGCAGAATGTAGTCCTCCCGGAGCTTAAGGAACTGGAAAAGGCACTTTGCGCTATTGCAGACCGCGAGGCTGAAACTCCACAGGTTGGCCGCACCCATGGCCAGCATGCGGTTCCAATAACATTCGGCTGGTCTATTGCAGAATTTGTTTCCCGCCTTGGCAAGTCAATCCTCCGCATAGAAGAGCTTTCCAAGCAGCTTAAGGGTAAGCTTGCAGGTCCTGTTGGTTCTTACAACGGTCCCAGCATGATTGTAAAGGATCCCGAAGAGCTTGAACTTACCTACATGCACTTTTTAGGCCTTGAGCCAAGCGAATATTCAAACCAGCTTGTTGAGCCTGAATACCTCTTGCGCCTTTTGCTTGAGATGAACGTTGCCTTTGGTATTATTGCAAACCTTGCCGATGACCTGCGCAACCTTCAGAGGAGCGAGATTGGCGAAGTCTTTGAGTATTTTGCTTCTACCCAGGTGGGTTCTTCAACTATGCCACAGAAGCGCAATCCTTGGAACAGCGAGCACGTAAAGTCTTTGTGGAAGGCTATGTGCCCCCGCGTCCTTACTTTCTACATGGATCAGATTTCCGAGCACCAGAGGGACCTTACAAATTCTGCAAGCCAGAGGTTCATCTCCGACTATGTTGCAGGCTTTACGATGGCTGTTGCCAGAATGAAGGCTGTTGTTTCGGGGCTTCAGGCAGACCGCGAGTCTATGGCACGCAACTTGGCTGGTGCAGGCGGAAAGGTTAAGGGCGGTGTTCTTGCTGAACCCGCATACATTCTTCTTGGGGAAGCTGGTGTTAACGACGGACACGAAGTTATCAGAAAGATTACCCTTGAGGCTGAACAGTCCGGAAAGACATTCTTTGAAGTGCTAAAGACCCATACCGATGCTTATGCAAAGATTACTGCCCAGCTGGAAAAGCTTGGCGTGGAAAATCCGTCTAATTTCTTTGAAGACCCGGCCCGCTACAGGGGACTTGCGGCTGTTAAGTCTAAGCGTCTTGCAAAGAAGTATGCTGAACTGATGGGTGCTGCGACAAACTAGTTTTTTATGGAGTATAAAATATGAAGAAATTGATTGCTTTGGCTGCAGCCCTTTGTTGCTGTGCCGCAATTTCCTTTGCTCAGGTTAAAACTGCCGGCGAATTTTTTAAGTCTGTAAGCGATTACTATGCAGAGATGAGGGATTATGTTGTTACCCTTAACATAGATGCAAACGGAAAAAAGATGGCTGGTACTGCAATGTGGCACCGCCCCCAGTTTTTGCGCATAAACTTTTCTTATCCGGGTGGACAGACTTTTGTTTACGACGGTGACGAGCTTTTTATTTACCTTCCTTCACAGGCAACGGTTCTGGAGCAGAAGGTTTTGAATGCTGAACAGGCTGTTCCTGCAAAGGGGCTTTCACTTTTGCGCCGCTACTATACTATTACTTATGAATCTGGCCAGGATCCGGTTCCGCTGGAAGAGGGCAGTTCCACAAAGGTAATAAAGCTTTTGCTTACCCGCCGTTCTGCCGCAGAGGAATTTACCACTATGACAATTTCCATTCTGCCAGAATCAAAGCTTATCCGCCGCATTGTTGCCCACACCCAGAACAATGGAACTTATGTCTTTAACTTTACAGGCTGGTCAATCAATGCCGGGGTTCCCTTACGCCGCTTTGAATTTGAGATGCCGCCGGATATTAACAGCTACAACAATTTCTTGTTATCGGAGTAAGTCGATATGCAGAGCTATGGTGCAATACTAAAGGAAAAAAGGGAAGAAAAAGGCCTTACTGTTGAACAAGTCGTAAAAGACACTTCTATTTCCTACCAGTATATTACGGGTTTGGAAAATGAAAAGGACGACGTGTTCCCTGCCGGTGCCTACATGGTCGGTTTTTTAAAGAACTATGCCGACTACCTTGGTGTTTCTAGCGAGGATTTGATACGCCTGTACCATGCAAAGAAAATTCAGGAGTCTCCAACACCGGAAGCTCTTCTTAGAAAGACAAAGCCAAAATTCCTTGTGCCGCTGATTGTTTCCGGTTCTGTAGTTGTGCTTGCAGGAATCCTTGCTTACCTCTACTTTGGTTTGTTCAAGGTTCCCCAGAAGATGCAGGAGAGGGCTCTCAAGAACGCTACTGCAAAAAAATCCAACCAGTATTTGGTTAGTGACCAGCCACAGGAATTGCGTGTTTACAAGGGTGACCAGCTTCTGGTTCCCTTTGAAGAAGGGGAAGGACACACTCCTCTTACCATTTCCGGTACGCTTAGCCGCCTTAGCCTTGAAACTCCGGTCGGAACCCAGGTCTTTGACTTGAGCGAGGAGCGCGTTCTCGACATCAACGGAGACGGCATTTCCGAGTTGATTGTATACCTGAGCGACATAAGCAACGTTTCGGAAAAGAACGGTGCCCAGGTACGCGTTTCTTTGAGCGGTTCACAGATGATGGATGCAAAGCCATCCGTTCCCGAAAACGTTGAGCTTATAGCAAAGCCTTCTATTGGTACGGAAAGCGTTGCAAACACGTCGCTTAACACTGCAACCATGAAGGTTATCCATGAGGATTCACGCTCATATCCGTTTACCATAGATTTCTCCTTCCGCGGTCCATGCTATTTCCGCTACAAGATAGACAGCAATTCAAAGGTAGAGAGAAACTTCCGCACAGGCGAATCCCTTACCGTAACATCGCGTTACAAGGGTGTACGTCTTTGGATGAGCAATGCCTACAACGTAAAGATGCGTGTACGCGCCGGAATGGATTCCTACGATCTTGAAGTTGGCAAGGCCGGTCAGGTTGCCGTAGAAGACATCAAGTGGGTTCAGGGACGCGACGGTAGATTCAGAATCGTTATTCAGGAAGTTGACTAAACATCCACTTTAAATTCTTAGATGGAAGCAAAGAAGTTTTTTTTAGACCAACACGGATGCGCAAAAAACCAGGTGGACGGGGAAATTTTAGTTACCCGCCTGCTGAATAAGGGGTTTTTGCAAACTTTTGATGCCCAGGAAGCAGATTTAATAATTGTAAACAGCTGCGGTTTCATTCAGAGCGCAAAAGAGGAAAGCCTTAATTCGCTTTTGGAAGCAAGGCAGGAATACCCAAATGCAAAGATTGTTCTTGCCGGTTGTCTTGCAGAGCGTTATGCAGACCAGTTCAAGAAAGACCTTCCGGAAGCAGACGCTATTTTTGGCAACGGAGACTTAAGCCTGATTGATTCAACCGTAGACTCTCTTTTTGCCGGTGAAAGGCCAGTCGTAAAGGCTTTGCAAAAGGGTGTTTGTTGCGGCAACAGGAACCTTCTTTTAAATTACAAGGGTAGTGCCTACGTAAAGATTACCGAGGGCTGCAACAACTGCTGTTCTTTCTGCGCAATTCCCCTTATCCGTGGCCAGCTCCGCTCAAGAAAAATATCCGAGATTGTAGACGAAATAAAAGAGCTCTTAAAGAGGGGCGTAAAGGAATTCAATCTTATAGGGCAAGATTTGGCTGCATTTGGCTGTGGCAAGGACGACTTTGTTTTTGATGCCAAGGAAAGCGGTGGGGCTTCTTGTGAAAAGTCAAAGCTTTTGTGTCTTTTGGAAAAAATTGCAGAGCTTAAAGGAAACTTCTGGGTTCGCCTGCTATACATTCATCCCGACCACTTTAACACGGACATTCTGCCTCTTTTGCAGAAGGACAAGCGCTTCCTTCCTTACTTTGACATACCCTTCCAGTCTGGAGACGATACGATAATCCGCGCAATGAACCGCAGGGGCACTTTTGACTCTTATGCGGGTCTTGTAGAAAAAATCCGTTCTGATTTGGGCGAATGTTGCATACGCACTACTTTCTTGACGGGCTTTCCGGGAGAAAGTGACGGTCAGGCAGGGCGCACGCTTGAGTTCATGAAGAAGATTCAGCCGGACTGGTCTGGTTGCTTTGCTTACAGCCGCGAAGAAGACACTCCCGCCGCAAAGTTTAATGATCAGGTTCCCAAAAAGAAGGCTCAGGCACGCGAAAAAAAGTTGCAGGCTTTGCAGGAAGAAATTACCCAGGAAAGGCTTTCTCTCCGCATAGGAAAAATTTACCCTGTTTTGATTGAAGAAATTGTTCAGGCGGGGGAAGATGCTTCGGAAGATGAGGGCTTGGCCATAGGGCGCTCCTGGTTCCAGGCACCGGAAGTGGACGGAAGCTTTGTTGTGCGCTACGATGCAGACAATGCGGATGCGGTCAGGGCCGTTGTGCCGGGTTCAATCGTGAACGCAAAGGCTTTGGCTGTTAGCGGCGTGGACATTGATTCGGAACTTGTCCTATGACAGACTTTTCTCCGCAGTATCTTGACGTGCTTAATGAGGAGCAGCTTGCCGCAGTAACCCACGAGGGAAAGAGCCTTTTAATCTTGGCGGGAGCAGGAACAGGAAAGACGCGCGTTGTAACCACAAAAATTGCATGGCTCATTCAGCACAAGCATGTTGACCCGTATTCAATTCTTGCTGTGACCTTTACAAAAAAAGCTGCCAATGAGATGAAGGAGAGGGCGATTGCTCTTGAACCAAAGGCCGCTTGGTCGCAAATAAGAACCTTCCATTCCTGGGGTGCAAACTTTTTGCGCCGGTATGCAGATGAAGCAGGGGTGAGCAAAAATTTTACAGTCTACGATGAAGACGACATGGCAACCCTTGTTTCCAAGGCTATTCCTTCTCTGCCAAAAAAGGAAGTCTCCCAGATTGTAAAAAAGATTTCACTTGCAAAGGATTACGGTCTTACTCCCACTTCAGAAAATTTGGAGCTTGTTGGCGGGGACGGTGTTTTTGCAGAGCAGTATGCCCTTTATCAGGAACGCCTAAGGTCAACCGGCAATGTGGACTTTGGCGACCTGATTCTTCTTCCCTACCTTACGCTAAAGAATAACGAGGCTATCCGCCGCGACACGCACTTCCGCTACCGGGTAATCATGGTGGACGAGTACCAGGACTCCAACATAGCCCAGTCACTTTTGCTTCAGGAGCTTAGCGGTGTTAACGAAAATGCAGGAACTTATGTTTGCGTTGTTGGTGACGATGACCAGAGCATTTACCGCTTTCGTGGTGCAGAGGTTCGCAACATACTTGAATTTAAAAATCAATTTGCAGGAACAGACCTTATACGCCTTGTGCAGAACTACAGGTCAACCCAGGAAATTTTGTACTGCGCAGACTGCGTTGTTTCAAATAATGCGGGGAGGCTTGGGAAGACCCTTGTGGCAGCCCGTGGAAAGGGAAAAAAGCCGACGCTTGTTTTTCTTCCAAATCAGGATGACGAGACCCAGTTTTGCGCGGACATAATTGAGCAGCAGCACAAAAAGGGTGTTCCCTATTCCGATTGGGCAATCCTTTACAGAACCAACGCTCAGTCGCTTGGCTTTGAAACAAATTTCCTTCATTCAAAAATTCCCTATGCGATTGTTGGCACATTAAAATTCTATGAGCGCGAGGAAATAAAAGATGCCCTTGCGTGGATTTCTCTTGTGGCAAATCCAAGGGACGAAGTTGCATTCCGAAGGATTGTGAATAAGCCTGTTAGGGGTGTGGGGCCTGCAAGTCAGGACAAGATTGTGGAAGCTGGTCTTGGCCAAAGTTTGGTTGAGTCCGCAAAGAAAATAAAGCTTCCCAAAAAGGCCTCGGAAGGTGTGGCGGAATTCTGTAAGATTTTTGATGAATTGAATTCAATGCTTCCTGATGAAGAAATGAATCTTGGCGGAGAAGCGGCTGGAAGTGCAGAAGATAATGCGGGTGCTGCCCCAAAGGCTGTGGACGCAAACAAACTTTCCCTTGCAGACTTTATAAAAGAAGTTTGCGAAAAGACAGGTCTTAATGAATTCCACGAAGCTCAGGATGAAATTGCCGGTACGCAAAAGCTTGCAAACTTGGAGGAACTTACCAACAGTGCTGTTCAGTATCCCCTCTGCAGAAAAGGCCTGCTCGACTTTTTGGACAGCATAAACCTTGACCGCTCAACCCTGGGCGAAGAAGAAGATGGCTCTTTGCAGGACAGGGTAACTCTTATAACCCTGCACAACACAAAGGGTCTTGAATATAAGCGGGTCATAATTACCGGAATGGAATACGGTGTTTTTCCGCGCGAAGGAAAAGTTGGTGACGATTTGGAAGAAGAGCGTCGCCTCTTTTACGTTGGGATTACCCGTGCCCAGAACGAGCTTTATTTTACAAGCTGTGCAATCAGAAGGCTTTACGGCCGGACAAACTACATGCAGCCAAGCCCCTTCCTCTACGAACTTGAAAAAGGAAGCTTCCGCGTGCTTGGCCAACAGCCCTTTGCATTCCATGGAGCTTCAGATGCAGAAGCGGATGCAGGTACATCTTCCTCTGCCGCATATTCTGACCCAATAGCAAAAAGATACCGCAAGGGTGCCATGGTTTACCATGACGACTGGGGACACGGCCAAATTGTAAGCGGAGATTTTACGGCAGACGGAGAGTATGTTGTTACCGTAAATTTTGAAACCGGGGGCAGCAAAAAATTCTTGCCCAAGTACCAAAGCTCCTCTTTGCTGGTGGAAGGTACTTGATATTCCGCCTAGCCCCGATTGGAAGGGCGCGGAACGCGTTGCCGTAAGGCAATGGAGGCGGTAGCCGGAACCCTGGAAAGCGGGGGATACTGATAAACTGACCGGACACGTAGTGCCGGGCACAGTAAAAAGTTGGCATGTGCTCCAGAACAAAAATCCTTATAGAATTGCGCTATTGAACCAAGTGTGTTTTTTGACTAAAATGATTTTATGTTAGCAAAAAGAATTCAAAACCTTCACCCCTATGTTCCGGGCGAGCAGCCTAAGGACAGGGAATACATTAAACTTAACGCAAACGAAAACCCCTATCCGCCCCACAAAAGTGTTGCAGAGGCACTTTCCAAGGCGGCACTTGCAAGTACGGCAAAGATTGGCCTTTATCCCGATCCGGATTCAAATGAACTGCGCTCCGCAATAGCAGACATGCTAAATAGCACTGGCGGTGTCTTTTACACTTCGGATGTTAGCGGGCAAAAATGCAGTCCTTCTTCCAGGGATAAGATTCCCTTTGAAGTTACCCCGGACATGATTTTCTGCGGTAACGGAAGCGACGAGGTTCTGAGCTTTGTCTTCTACACTTTTTTTGACGGAGACAGGCCTCTTGTTATGCCGGAGTTTACATACAGCTTTTATCCTGTTTACTGCGGTTACTACGGCATTCCCATGTGTACGGTTCCGCTAAAGTCTGACTGGCAGCTGGACAAGGACGCTATGCTTTCTGCTGCAAACAAGACGGACAGCGCAATTATTTTTGCAAACCCCAACGCTCCGACTGGCATTTCAATTCCGCGCGATGAAGTTCGCAAGATGATTGAAAAGGCACCCAAGGACAAGGTCTTTATTGTGGACGAAGCCTACTGCGACTTTGGTGGAGAAAGCTGCATTCCTCTTCTTGCTGAATTCAAGAACCTTGTGATTGTCCGCACCTTTAGCAAGAGCCTTTCTTTTGCTGGCATGAGGCTTGGCTATGTTGTAGCATCCCCGGAGCTTGTAAAGTCCATCTTTATGGTAAAAAATTCATTTAACCACTTTCCGGTTGACTTTATGGCCCAGACTGCCGGCATTGCTTCCTGCAAGGCTGCCTACTACTATGCAGAAAATTCACGCAAGATAGTTGAACAGAGGGAAAGCTTTACAAAGTTTTTGCGGGACAGGGGATTTTTTGTAATAGACAGCAAGACGAACTTTGTCTTTGCAAAAAAGGACGGCCTTACAGGGGAATCAATCTACCAGGCTGTAAAAAAAGAAGGAATCCTTATCCGCCACTTTAGCACAAAGGGAATAGAAGACTTTGTAAGAATAACGATTGGCACGGAAGAACAGATGGATGCCCTAAAAAAGATAATGGGCAATTTGTAGGGAAAGGCATTCCCGGGAGGCAGTATGAAATTTTTGGTTTTAAGCGATATTCACGGTGATTTAGAACATCTTGGAAAGCTGGAGGGCGAGTTTAAAAAGGCGGACGCTGTTTTGTTTGCGGGTGACTTTGCAAAATTTGGTGAACCTGAGACGGCTGAACCTGTGCTGGAAAAGCTTTGCTCCATGCACAATACGATTTTTTCTGTGATTGGAAACTGCGACGAGCCTGATTTTATTGGCAACATAGAAGCTAAGGATATTAGCGTGCAGAAAAGCCTTGTTCAGTTTGAAGGGCTATGCATTGCTGGTAGCGGTGGCGGCTTGCCTTTTGGTGGGGCTGCCAATGAGCGTGAAGATGCTGAACTTGCCACTGACTTTAATATTCTTACCGAGCAGGGGTCTTGTGAATGGGATAACCTTGTTGCCATTATGCACAACCCGCCAAAGGACACTGATTGCGACAAGATTAGCGCCGGCATTCATGTAGGAAGCGAATCATTGAGGGCTTTTATTGAGCAGTACAAACCGCTTGCCGTTGTTACCGGTCACATTCACGAGAGCGTGGCTGTGTGCAAAATTGGGAACACAACTGTCATGAACCCCGGTGCCCTTATGGAAGGAAAGTACGGCTGGCTTGAAGTTTGCAAAGAGGGCGGTGCTTGGCAGGTAAAAAAAGCCGAGCTTTGTTCCCTCTAGAAAGGGCCTGTCGGAGGGCGGGGCTTCCCGTCATCCTGAACTTGATTCAGGAGCTGTAAACGGTGGCACCAGCCACGCAAATTATTTTTTCTTTGCGGCCTGCTTGTCCATCTTTGCGATTGTCCGCTTTTGTATGCGGATTTTGCGCCTTTGGGCAAGAGGCACTCTTTTCTTTACTTCCGGAGTAAGGCGGCGCTTCATAAAGAAGAGGTAGGCCAATACTCCTGCAAACAGACACATGGAAAGCACTATTACCGCACCCACCCATGAAGACTTTTGCCAAGGAAGAGGCACGTTGATTCCAAAGTAGCTTGTGATAAGGGTTGGCAGTACAAGTACCAGGTTCCAGCCTGTCATTGTCTTCATAACAATGTTAAGGTTGTTGCCCAAGACGGTGGAGAAAGCGTCGTTCATGCCGGCCATGATGTTGGTGTAGGTGTCTACCATTTCCATAGCCTGCCTGTTGTCTATTTCCACGTCGTCCAGCCAGTCCTGGTCCTCGTCGTCCAGCTTCAAAAGCTTGGTTTTGCGCAGCTTCTCCAAAAGCATCTGGTTGCTTTTGAGCGATGTTGCAAAATAAACAAGAGACTTCTGAATGTTCAACAGCTGAATCAGCTCGTGGTTCTGAACCGACTGCAGCATTTCGTTTTGGATTGTTGTTGCGCGGCGGTTGAGTTCCTTCAGGTAGCGCAGGAACATTATGTCTGCACGGGCCATAAAGCGGATTGTTACGGCCGGAAAGTCGTTAAAGGAAAGGTCCTTGATTCTGTTGGCGGAAAAGTCGCGCAGAACTTCACAGTCCGTCCAGCAGATGGTAATAAAAAGATTCCCTTTTATGATGATTCCTAGCGGTGTGCAGAAGTAGCTAATGTCGTCCCCGGGGGAGAATACCGGCAAGCGTACTATTGCGAATGTGTATTCAAATTCTTCGTTGTAGTCTATGCGGGAAAGTTCGTCCGGGTCCAAGGCGTCCAGCATGTTTTCCGGATCGATTTTATATTTTTCTTCTAGTTCCGCAATGTCGTCGCGGGTAACGGAGCGTGCGTCCACCCAAATCTTTGAGTGCCTGTTAAGCTCTTCTTCTTCTTTTTCTACAAGTTTGCCGTCTTCCTGCTGCCAGTATTTTATCATATTCAGCCTGCCTCTTTTCTTTGGTTCAGGCGCGGTTGGCAGAAAAAATCAAAGGATGATTTGTGCTTTGTTTAACCGGAGGCCTGTTTGCTCGAATGAGCCGTGTTGATGATAACCGGAACTACTACCGCTATCCACTTTCCGCCTCCGAATCTTTGGAATCTTGAAGTTTAACAAACTTTTGTATTTATAACAGAAAAAGGGAAAAAAATCAAGTGTAAAAGACAAGTGCCCATGGAAATCAACTTAGGAACCGGAAATCTGCTTGCACAAATCTCCGATTCCTAAAAATCCATGGAGGAATTTTTTATGGCAGGTTCTTGAGCAGCTTTGTCATGTAGAGCTCAATGTAGTGCTTGAGCGCCGGGTGATTCTTTACCTTCATAAGTGCCGGGCTGTCTACAAGTGACTGTGCAAGGCTGTCAACGCGCTCAATCGTAAAGTTTTCGCTCTTGAATGTGCGCAGAATCTTTCTAGTATAGTCACGGATGAGCGTATTGACGTCTTCCGTAAGGTTGTCGTGGCTCTTCTGACCCAAACGGTCATTCCATTCGTGCAGGTAGGAATCAAGCTCGCGGTTGAGCGTGCTGTTTGCCGGAACCAGAACCTGTTCAACATCGGAGGCCTGCTGGCGAACCACACGCTTGCGGTTCTTCTGCGGGTCGCCCAAGTCTTTTGCGTCTAGCTCCTGCTTCTTCTTGTCTGCATTTTCCTTTTCTTCCTGAATCATCTTCTGAGAAGAGGTTTTCTTAGCAGCCTTGTCCCTTCTAGCTTTGGATTTCTTTACGATAAAGGACATTATCCAAGAGAGGATGGGGATGGAATGCCAGAATGGCAGCTTTATCTTTGCATCTGAGTAGATTTCCTGCCTGTTGAGCAAGAGAAGCTCGCTGTAAGGAATAAGCATGTCGTCGCGGTAAAGGGTAATCTTTCCCGGTGTCTGGTCATCGAATGCCAGTACAGGGAGGAATGAAGAGTGCAAAATTCCGTAAAGAATTGGTGCTATTACGCGGAGTTCCCTTTCGAGACAGTTTTCAAAGGCCTGCTGTTCCTTCATCTCGGGAAGGGTTTCAAACTTGGACAGGCAGTTGTACCAGTCCTTCGTAAGGCTTTCGCTTATGACCACGCGTGCATCGTTGCAAAGGCGGACTATAAGCGGCATGACCTTTTCTTTGAATATAAAGTAGCCGGTTCCGTCTTCCGTGCGGAAAATAAGCACTTCCGGCAGGTTGGAGCCGATTGTTTCGCTTGTAAGGGACTCAAGGTGAATCTTAAGGTCCTTTTCTGAATACTTGCCCAACAGGTACTGGCCATGGTTGTCCTTCATCTTGGAAACCTGTTCCATGGTAAAGTAATAGGGCGGCATGTGCATCATTTCTTCCAGCTGCTTAAAGGCAACTTCCTTCTGCTGCCTTTCACCGGCCTTTGCCTTGTAGTAAGCCGCTGCAACTTCGATTACACCTATGGACTGAAGAACATTTACGTCTTCCGTGGTAAAGTCCTTAACCTTGTTGTAGTCCTGCTTTATAAAGTAGAACATCTGGCTCCAGTAGTAGAACGTATCCGCGCTGTGCCTAAGGCTGTCTAGGGCTTCTTCAGGCTTTGCAACAAACTGCTTGAAGAAATTCTTTATGGCAAGCTCCTTGCCGGGGTTTGAATTCGTAAGCTTCTTAAGGAAGTATTCGTGGCTTTCCCCCTTGCGCAAGAAATCCTGCAGCTTCTTGAGGGAAATGTCTATGAGTGTAGAAACTGATACAGTAGACGGCAAAAGAAGGGCCGGAATGTTGTTTCCAAAGAGAACGGCATAGAGGGTACGGCTGTCGTACTCCTGGTTCTCCATAAGCTTGTAGAGCAGGTCAGACGCATTCTGCTTGTTCAGCATGTCCGTGGGCACGTTGTGCGGAATGTCGTTTATGCTAGGAAAAGGCGAAGAAAAATTCTTGGAAAGGTTTGTATACGATTCCGTAAAGCGGTCAATAAAGTATGCGAGGACGTAAAGAGTCTTTTTGCCCTGACCCTGGTTAACGATGGCAATCTGCTTTTCTGCGGCAAAATTCTCAAGCTCTGCCTGCAGGGTTGAAGTTCCGGCACCTGTATAGGGTATGAGTTCCGGACTTTCGTCTATATGGTGCTGTGCATAGCGGTTAACATAATCAGCAAATTCTGAGTAGTCTACTTGCGGTGACCTGATTTTTTCAGTATAGAATTTTAATAACTGTAAAATAATTGGTGTAGTAGCCATATTACTAAATATATCGTATTTTTTCGCCCAAAACAACACCTTTTACGCGTATAATGATAATTTATTCGGTTTTTCGCTAAAATTTAAAATATTGCTGATTTTATGGACGGACTTTTTCCCGCTCTACCATCCGTTCCCTTGCTACAATCGGCCTTCATGCCTTTTTTTACGGGCTTTCCAGGGTTCCGGGGATTCCCCCTCCATTGCCTCTCTCGAAGCTGCGCTACGAGTTCGGCAACCCGCCTACGGCGGGCCCTTCCAATCCCGCGTAGGTGCATTTAAAAAGGCCTCTGCACAAAGCAAAGGAATCTTTAAGCAGAATTTCAGAAAAAAATGCGCAAATCTGTCTGTTTTTGACTTTTGCTGATGAATGTAAGGGTATAAGCCTCAGGAAAACGCAGGGCCCGTGAATTCCAGCGGCAAATAAGCAAAAGACGCACTCTCTTGTGCGGGGGAAGAAAAAATGAATTGTCTCAATCAGATTATATTGGAAGGAAATCTTGTCCGCCAGCCGGAAAAAAGGACTTTGCCAACAGGGGCTGCAGTCTGCACCCTGCCTATCGCAGTAAACCGCAGGTACAAGACCGGGGACGGCAGCTACGCGGAGGACGTATCCTATTTTGACGTGGATGCCTTTGGAAACCTTGCCGACGTGTGCGTAAAATGGTGCCCGAAAGGCCGGGGAATAAGGGTTGTAGGCAGACTCAAGCAGAACCGCTGGAAGGATGAAGACGGAAAGTCCCACAGCAGGGTAAAGGTAATCGCGGAGCATATTGAATTCAAGCCCTTCTTAAAGAAGAATCCCGACGGAAGTCCAGCCCCGCAGAAGGAAGGGGATGATTCCCCAAAAAGCGCAGACCTTGGAACTCCGCCGCTAAGCAAAAAGAAAAAGCTTGCCATGCTTGCAGAAGCCGCCGTTGCTGCCCAACATGAACAGGAGGCAAATGACATTCCTGTATTCTAATTGACCCAAATATGAATTTCCAGTGGTTTTTACCGGGCCTCCATTCCCGCATGCCCACATTCGCCTCTTGAGCCTGCGGGTGCCATAAAATTCCTCATATCCGGTAAAAGCCACTGTCTATGCCCAAAAAAAGCGGAAGTAATTTAAGATGCAATAATTTTTGCTTAATACTTGTGCCTTTCCCCTTTTGCGTGCTAAATTAATTTTTAGAAAAAAAGTTTAGCATCGGAGAAGTTATGAGAAAGGCGATTTTCCTTGCTTTTTTATTTATTTCTTGCACAAATGTTTCCGGCAAGAAAAAAGAAGATATTCTGCAAAAGTTGCGGAGCAGCAAGCACTATGAAGCCTCATTTATTGGTGAAGCTGCGTTTGAATCAGAATTGTATAAGGCGGCAGATGAATTGGCAGGCCTTTGCAGCGACCGTGAATTGCTAAAGCTGCTAAAAGACGAAAGCCCTGTGGTAAGATGCTACGCCTCAAATTTTATTGCAGACAGAAATATAAAGGCTGACTGGTACGGTATCTTGCTTAAGGAAGCGGAGGATTACAGCGAACTTAACTTTCAATCTGGCTGCATTATTTCTAACGTCTACGCAGGGGATGTTATCCTTGAGGATTTGTTCAGTAAAAAGCTGACTGAGAGCGAGCAAAATAAACTAAAGCTGGAACTTGTAAAAAAACAGTCAAAGCTTGAATTTGCAAAATACATATTGCTGGGTCAAGATATGTCTAACGAGCTTTATGCTGCCACAAGGGACTGGGCTTTAACAGGAAATGCAAATGCAATTTTTTCTTTGGCAAAATACAAAAAAGATGAAGACTTGCACCTGATTGCCAGCCTAAAAGACAAGGACATTGATTTGTATTTTAAGGCCTGCCAATATAATGCAAGCGATTCGCTAAAGCCCTTCCTAACCGAATACATGCGTTCCATACTGCCAGAAGAGTATTTTTATACTGAGTGGAAAAGTTTTTACAAGCTGGTTGCAGTCTACCACGATGATTTTTCCAAAAAAATATTCCGCCTGGCTTTTTTTGACAAGGTTACTGCTGGAATCCGTAAATACCACCTGGAATTCATTTACGATGCAATAAAAGACTATCTTGATGGTTTTTATGATGATTACCTAAAAATCCTTTGGACAAAGCACAATCTGGTGGACAAAGAAATAATTGATTATTTTCTTTTGACGGACAAGGAATTTGCACTTGAAGGATTAAAAACTACCTTGCTCAATTCCAATGAATACTTTTTTGATACGGAAACTCTGGATTACATAATAAAGGCTGCCTACAAAAATAAAATTGACCTTACCGAATATTTTGCAAGGGCAATAAAAGAGGACAGCGTGACTACTCTTGAGATTTACATGAAGAACATGGACTGTGTTCAAGCCGGCAACAAAACAATTGTAGACGCAGTAAAGGCCCGCTTGGAAAACGAAAGCAACCGCTATGTAACCGGTCCGCTTACAAAATATTTGGAAGACGTAAGCGCGGAGAAGTAAAAATGAAGATAAAAATTTGTGCCATGCTTTTACTATGCGCCTGTTTTCTTTCCTGCAAAGAGCAATCGGATGAAGAGCTTTTCAATAAATTTGTTCAAAGGCAATCTTCTTCTGTAGATGAATTTTTGCTATTGCAAACCGCAGACACTTGCCCGCCTGAATCTTTGGATAAAGACTACCAGAGGATAGTTGGGCATCATGAAAATGATGTTTTCCTCTTTGAAAAAGCAAAGTCGGAAAAAGAGACCCGCTGGTGCATTCCCCTTTTGTCTTGTCCGTTAACAGAAGGCGACCTTGCAATCTGTATGCTTATAGATATGTATAAAATGTCTGACGACTATTTTGAAAGTGTGATGTGCAAGGATATAAAGCGCAAGGCAAATAGCGCAGCGGATTTTTGGGCCTATGTTCATGAATCAAAAGAAAACAGAAGCAAAGCCATCCAGAATATCATGGAATGGAAAAGACTTTATACAAGCAGCGAAATTTTGGTTCCGTGGACAGAAGAAGAGGTTTTAAACCATTCTTTTGAATTAATTTCTGACACAGAAATAGAATCATTTTCGTTCAAAAGGAATTCTGAGGGCGTTTTAGTAACAACATGCAGTTACGGGACAAAGGACAAATTTGAAACTTACCCAATTGAATACTGGCGCATAGACGGTTGCTATCTATATGTCTATCCTTATACCGTAACTTCTAAAGCCGGCGGAATTAAAATTGCAAAGTTGAAAATTGATCGGGAAAGTAATATTCTTTATGGATACAGGAACTATAAAAAAGTTATGTACAAATATTCAGAAAATCCAAGCGGGGGAATATGACTTATTTTAGAGTGCACACGGCAGACATAGCCTACATTACCCAGCAGCCAAGGGGCTTGTTTACTGCAATAGGAAAACTGGTGGATGCAAAGACTCTTACCCAGGAAGAGACAGCTGAATACTGGAAAAACCGAGAGTATTTTGAAAAGGTTTTGCCTGTTCCACCTTTTTATGAACAGGGGAATCCAGACCATGCCACCACCTGGTTCAAGGACAATCCCCAGGGAAATGGCATTTACGCACAGATGGATTTTTACCGTGCCATGGCAAAAAAATACGGCCTAAAGCTCTATATTTCCAAATGCAGCGAAGTGCCTGGCGAGATTATCTACGAAGATGACTTTCAGATTGCGGTTAAGAATCTGAATCCTAGTGTGGCAATAGAAACTAGGGAACTTTAGCTTTTTTGTTTGCAAAGCGAAAGCCCAGCAACCTACGCCGCCGTGGAAGGCCTTTAGTCCACGCGCTTGCGCGGGGATGAGCGTTAGCGAAGCCTGGAAGGGCGGTGGCGCAGAGGCATGTTGGTCGATTTAGCCAAAAGGTAAAATGGTAGAGCATGAAGGACTCCCGTCCTAAAGACTTTCTGCCAGATTGCTATTTGTTGAAGCCCTTGCGTTCTGCCCTTTTTGTAAAGCTTCGGTTGGAGCTTTTGTTGTCTGCGCGTGACCTTTCCTTTTTTGCCGTAGTCTTTGGGCCGTAGAATCTCTTTGCCTTTGCAGCGGCCTCTTTTTCTGCCTTTTCGCGTTCTGCAACTGCCTTGTAGGCTTCCATTTTGTCTTCGTTGTAGAAGCCGTCCTTCCAGTTGAATCTGCTTGAATCCTGTACGGTTGTACTGTTTCGCATCATGGAGATTAGGTCTCGCATGTTGCTTTTAAGGACGCGGGTCTTAAAGAAGTCAATCAGCATGCGGTTCCAGCCGTTTGAATTTAGCGAAGGAATTTTGTCCAGTATGCTAAAGGGGAATTCCGGCATTACAAAAGAACCGTCGTCTGTTGAGTTCACCTTGAATTCCATTTCCTGCTTGTCCGAGAAGTAGGTAAATTCATAGTCAGACGGCAGCTTGAACCTCATGCGGAAAAGTGAAGGGTAGGCAAAAACCGGCACAAGTACGCGGCTTCTTTCTTTTGTAGAAATGAATGTTTGCGAAAGGTTTGCCTCTGAATTTTCATAGGGCATCTGCAAAGCCATAAGGCCCTGGTTTTCCAAGAAGCTTACAGCCCAGCGGTTAAAGGTGTAAAGGTAGGGGCCTGCCATAAGGTGGAGTCCGTCGCTCTTTACCCGCTTTTTAAGGATTGCAAGGTGGGCAAGGTTGTTTACCACGTAATTCAGGTAGCCTTTTTGTATGAGAGCATCTATCTTTTGCTCAAGGTCTGCGTATGAAGCTTCCGGTGCGTAAGGGTCAAGTGATATGAAGACCATCTTTTTGCTGAATGGAAGGAGAGGTGTGCTTCCGTTGTCCTTTTTGATAAGGTCGTAGGATGTTTCCGAATTCAGTTCAAGCAGGAGGCGGACAGGATGCAGGGCCTGTACCACAAATGCGTCTTGAACAGAAGAAACACCAACATAAAGTCCTTCCGGGAACCAGTCAAGCTCATTTTTTGCGGCTGGCGTTAAATCCATAACGGGAAGAGTTTCCCCGCCGGGCTGCTTTTTGAACTTGGACAAATCCTGCGGCAGTACGCGCTTGTACCTTTTGGACATGGATTTTGTCTGTAAGAGGTAAACGTTGTCCTGTCTCTTAAAATCAGAAGGAATGTCTATCCAGCGGCGGCCCTTTTCGTCAATGGTAACGACGCGGACCTTGTGCGACTCGCGGCCAGTGTCGTCCCTGCGGTGCAAGCGTATGCTATCTCCTGCGTCCGGGTCGTAGTTTCCCCCTCCCAAAAAGGCCATCTGTATTCTCTTTGCTTCCGTTCCTGCGGCAAGGTTTTCCTGAGCCTTTTCAAGCTCTTCTTTGGTAACCGGGCGTATTTCCTGAATTCTTCCAAGGTAAATGCCTGTTCCTCCGGCCTGCGAAGGGTTGAGAATCTTTTGGCCAGCGTTTTCGATTCCGTCTTTTTCCGAAGAAAAGCCGTACCAGTAGTCGGTTTTGCTGCGGGCAAAGTCTGTGCTTAAAATGCGCTTTCCTTCCGCAATGGAACCCTTTTTGTCTTCCTTCCAGTGGTCCATTACGTAGCGGTAGGCGGCTGTAACGGCCCCTACGTATTCGGCGCTCTTCATTCTTCCTTCTATTTTAAAGCTGTCTACGCCAAGTTCCATAAGGTCGGGGATGTGCTCCAAAAGCTGAAGGTCGCAAGGTGAAAAATAATAGCCTTTGTTGTCTCCGCTGGTAAGTTCCGCTGTGTAAATGCGGCGGCATGCCTGTGCACATTGGCCGCGGTTTGCAGACTTTCCGCCAAGGAAGCTGGAAAAAAGGCAGAGACCGCTTTCGCTTACGCACAAGGCTCCGTGTACGAACATTTCTATTTCTGCAGTGGTGTTCTGCTTGATTGACTTGATTTCGTCAAGGCCAAGTTCCCTTGCTACAACAACGCGCTTAAAGCCCTGCTTTAGCAAGACGTTTGCCGCTGCTGCACTTTCCACGTTCATCTGGGTGGACGCGTGGAGTTCCAGCTTGGGAAAGAATTCCTGGCACATGCGGGCAACCCCAAAATCCTGCACAATTAGACCGTCCGGCCCAACGTCGTTCAGGTAGGCCAAAAAGCGGTAGAGGCGTTCTGTTTCGTTTTCTTCGCAGACTGTGTTCACGGTAACGTAAACCTTCTTTCCGCGTGAATGCAGGCTTTGAACCGTGCCCTCAAATTCCCTCCAAGCAAAGTTGGAAGAACGCATTCTCGCGTTAAAGCTTTTGAGTCCCAAATAAACTGCGTCTGCGCCTTCCCCGATAGCGGCGTCTAGAGCTTCTACATTTCCGGCGGGTGCCAATAATTCTGCCATATTATAACACTATAACAAATTACGCGCCTCTGTTCAATGCGTTTATTGAGTCTGAATTTTTTTGCGGCACTTGCTTTTGGGACTGGTATTTCTTTTGCAGCCTAATATTCCTTGTGGGTGGCGCTTGCGGGGTCGCTTGAAAAAGTAGTGCCAAGGAGGGCGCGTCTTTTGTTTGCGGTAAACTAATGCAGTTTTTGTAAGAAAACTGCGTGATAAAAATTGCATGGATGCGATTTTTATCACATAGTGCCTGCCGTGCTTTTTTATGCTGCATTTTTGCTTGCGGTTGAACTGTTTATTTTATACCAGCTGCGCTTCTGATTGCCTGGATTACCTGTCCGTTGATTTTTAGGCTTCCGTCTGGAGATTGCAGGTGGTAGCTTCCGGAGATATTGTTTTTGCAGCCAATGCTTGCACCGCAAAAGCCCGGGGCATCCAAGACGTGTTTATTTGGCTTGGGGTTCTTTACGTAGAGGCAGCCTTCCGTTACCTTTATAATCTGCATGTATTCAACATCGCTGATCTTGTACCTGTCCTTTACAATTTCATTCTTTGCTTCGTCCCGGTGTATGTATTCAATGTAGGCAGACTCTTTGCCGCTTGACCTGTGCGCGTAATAGCTCCACTGGCTTGAATAAGTCATGCCGTCGCTTCCCCCGATGTGGACAGAATAAATGTCCGAAAGCAAAATAGATTTTCCTATCTTGTACGAAGTCCCGCACCCTGTAAAAGCCACCAGCGCAGCCCATATTCCGGCTAGAAAGATACATCTCATGATAGTTTTATTCCTTTTTGAAAGCTCCTTTCCTTGCTTTCTTTGCCAAGTCTTCTTTGTTTTTGTAAGAATCAGAACGGCCTTCTACAGCCAAAACAGTGATAATGAATTTATCATCTTCCAAGTATCCGATAATTCTGTATTTTTTAAATTCGGAACTTTTAAAACGCCATAATCCTTTTAAATTGCCTACCAGTTCAGTTCCGCCAACGTCATAAAGAGCTTTCTTGTCTTTTGCAGGCATTATTTTTTCTTTTATATAAGTTTTTATTGCTTGTTTACTTGATTTTTCCAGCTTCGCAATTTGTCGTTCGGCTTTTGGCGCGAATTCCACTGTAAACATCAGCTAAAAACCTCATCGAAAGAATAAGTTTTCTTGCCTTCTGCAACCCATTCTTTGTAAGACTCTTCTGCAAGATAATAGTCTTCCATTTCGTCAAGTTGCTGCTCAATTGCTTTTGTAGCATAAAATGTTTTTGTCCTGCCAGTCTTTGCGGCAAGGTTTGTGAGCCTTTTTTCGAGCTCTGGTTTTAATCTTAATGCCAACATATTTGCCCCCTTTTTTATCTGCTATACAAGTATAGCAGATCGAATGCTTTTTTGTCTACATAAGAAATAGGGCTTCGACATGACATTTATTTTGCCTTAAGGTGTATTTATTGTAGGAATAATTCATTCATGAAAAATTTTTTTCCTACCAAAAGGAGCAGAAATTCAGCATCTCTTTTGCAAATAAGATATTCAAAATGAGGCAGTTTATAAGGACGATGGAAAATTTGTCTGAGCCAGCCAAGGAGTGCATGGATTTCTTTGTGGAAAAGATGCGCTCTGCCCACTGATTGACCTTTGGCCCCTTTTCGACTTAAAATAGGAATTCACGAGAGATGTCCTTATCACACACAACGGAGTTCATGTTTATGGAAAAAGAGTCTGTCAGAAAGATGTCGCTTAAAGAGCGCTACGGTGAATCGTTTAAGAAGCTTGCAAGTCTTTCTGTTGCGGCTGCTAAGATTGACAGCACCAATGTTTACCAGGAAGAGAATCCCACGACCCGTAAGATTATGGATGCGC
>JAILHV010000016.1 GCA_024695625.1 Treponema sp. | reverse complement strand
CCGCTGCTTCTTTTGCAAAAATAGAATGGGGGGCCGCCGTGGTCAGTGCAATAAAAGCAAGGGCCATGCAGCGCCTGATTCTAAAAGCTACATTGTACGCCGCCATTTGTCCTCCATTGCGCATGAACTTTTCATGCTTGGCATATATTATAGCAAAATGGAGACAAAAAAAATACCCCTGTTTTAGTAAGCAACCTACGCCGCCATGGAGCCCCGTAAGTAGCCGAAAGGCTATGAGCGTTAGCGAAGGGCGGAACGGCGGTGGCGCAGAGGCATGGACGGTCGAATTAGCCAAAAATTAAAATGGTAGAGCAATGTAAGCTACCGTCCAGAAGTCTGTCTTGAAAATAAGGCAACGATTTGATATAAATTTAAGAATGGCACGCACTTATGACGATTCAAGGTTTATAGATGCTTTTGAACACGAATACACCTGGCTGAATGGATTCCGCCGCAACGCAAGAAGGTTTTCGCAGAGGACTGCCCTTATAGACCCGGAGCAGAATCTTACTTGGACATACGGAGAGCTTGAGGCAGAATCAAACCGCTTTGCAAATGCCCTGCGCGACTTTGGTCTTGGTAAAGATGACCTTGTAATGGCTGCCCTTAGAAATTCCCCCGCCTTTGTTTTGTCATACCTTGCCCCCAGGAAGATTGGCTGCATTCTTCTTGCCGCAAACTTTAACCTTGCCGCTGGAGAGATAGCCCTTGTAATAGACCAGAACAAACCCAAGGCCATAATATATTCGGCTAACGTATGCCAGGTTATTTTGGACGCCCTTAACCTGTGCAAGCATAAGCCAAAGCTTTTTATTCTTGCAGATAATATAGAAGGAATTGAGCTGCCAAAGGGACATGCCAGCTACGAAGATTTTGTAAGTGGTAAGCCTTCCTCTGAGCCAAAGGTAAATTTCCGTCCCCATATTTACGATGAGGTTTTGCGCCTTTGCACCAGCGGAACTACCGCAATGCCAAAATTTGTTCCCCTGAACGACATAAACGAGGTTCTTTCTGCCCATGACGTTATAATGCAGTACCCCATGTCTTTTAGCGACGTTACCCTTAACATGACTCCCTGGTTCCACAGGGGGGGCTGCCACAGCGGTGGACTTTGCCCTTCCTTGTATTGTGGGGCTGCCCTTGTTGTTATGCGCAGGTTCCAGCCGGCCAATGTTCTTGACTGGGTGGAAAAATACGGCATTACTTTTTTGATGGGTGCTCCTGCAAACCTGGAGATGCTTTGCCGCGTTCAGGAGAGAAGCCCAAGAAACCTTTCTTTGCTAAAGGGAATTATTGCAATGGGTGCTCCTCTTTCCAAGACGGGATGCAGGCGCTTTATGGATGTGCTTACCAAGAACATCTTTAACGGCTACGGCACAACCGAAACCTTCTGGAATTCATTTCTTAGGCCATGCGACTTGCCCCAAGCTGCCGGTTCTGCGGGGGGAAGCTGCATAGACGACGAAGTGAGGGTCGTAAAAATTTATGACGGCCGCAAGGCAGAACCAGACGATACGGTTTTGCATGACAATTCATCTGAAGGCGAGATAATTATTTTTTGCCCGGAAAAAACAACCTATTCGTATTACAATAACCCTGAGATGGAAAGGGAAAAATTCTACAAGGGCTGGATGTATACAGGAGACGTTGGCACTTGGGACGAAAACTTCCATGTTAGAGTAAAGGGGCGCAAGGACAACATGATTATTGTTTCCGGCGAGAATATCTATCCTTCCCAGATAGAGGAAGCCATTATGCAGAACCCCAAGGTAAAGGACTGTGCAGTTACCGCCGTTTCTGACAGGCTAAGGGGACAGGCTGTTTGTGCTTATGTTGTGCCGAAAGACCCCTCTCTTTCTACGGATGAACTTGGGCTTTTTTGCTTGAAAAGTCCAATGCTTTCTAAATACAAAAGGCCGCGTTACTTTGCGATTGTTGATTCCCTTCCCTATACTGCAACAGGGAAGAAGATTCACCACGCTCTTATGGAACGCGCTGAAAGTGATTTAAAATTAGGAATATTAAGGAAATGAATTCTTATCGGGAGGATTTTATGAATTCAAAAATGAATTTTCCAAGTGGCAGCAAGCTGTTTTGCCTTGCCTTTGCCGCAATTTTTTCTCTTGCGCTTTTGGGCTGCTCGGGAAAGGGGAAGGGTGCATCTGGAAAGAGATACACCTACCATGCCTACAGCAGCGTTCCCCAGACCTGGAATCCTACAGACTATAGCCTTGGTGATGAGGCTACGATAATTTCTCTTACGAATTCTTCGCTCTACGATTTTGTGATGAACGAAGCCCAGAACGGTTACGATATTGTTCCAGAGATGGCGGAATCTTCCCCTGTGGACGTAACCGCTGAATATGCAGGCAAGGAGCCTTATGGAGTTCCTTCTGACGCAACATCCGGCTGGGCTTGGAAGATTTCCCTTATAAAAAATGCCAAGTGGGATGACGGCAGCAAGATTGACGCTGGAACTTACGAATACACCTTAAAGCAGTTCCTTAATCCCGAAATGAAAAACTACAGGGCAAATTCCTTTTACCAGGACGGGCTTCCCCTTGCCAACGCAAAGGCCTATTACGACGGCACTGTTTCTTGGGAAAATGTTTGCACCGATGCAAAGAAGCAGACATATCTTTCTGCTGACGATTCAGAAATGTACATTAGCCTTACCGCCAAGTGCATCTTCTTTGACTCCCCGCTTGCCAACATCTATTCAACCAACCCTGAATATTTTGTAGATGGAGCAAGTGACTTGTATCCCAAGCTTTCTTCTGCAGCAGGAAATTCATCCTACGCAAAGCTTACTCCCGAAGTTAAGAAAGTCTTGCAGAAGGTTGCTGCAAATTGCGGGGACAAGCGTCCTGTTGCCTACAAGGAATTTTGTTTTGTAAGAAAGGAAAATCCACCCATGCCTTGGGAAAAAGTTGGCTTTGTAAAGAATGACGACTACACCTTTACCCTTATCCTTAACAGGCAGCTCACACCCTTTATGTTCTATTACGCAGTTTCTTCCATATCCCTTGTGCGCGAGGATTTGTACGAGGCAAACAAGCAGAAGACAGGCGACATTGTAAAATCTTCCTACTGTACTTCCGCAGAAAAGTCTGCATCATGTGGCCCTTATAAGATTACGGAATTCCAGGCGGACAAATACATTCATCTGGAAAAGAACGAAAACTGGTACGGCTGGACGGACGGCAGGCACAAGGAACAGTACCAGACTACGGGTTACGACATTCAGTTCATTACGGACTTGGAAACGCTAACAAACCTTTTCCTTCAGGGAAAGATAGACACACTTGGACTTGATGCGGTTCGCATGGAAAAATTCGGCAACAGTGAATACAGAAAAGATGCACCCCAGTCTTACACATGGAAGTTCAGCTTTAACATTGACAAGAGGGCATTAAAGGCAGAAGAGACGGCAGGCGTTAACCGCTCAATTCTTTCTTACCTTGACTTCCGCAAGGGAATATCCCTTTGCATAGACAGGCAAAAATACGTGGACACAATTTCCATAGGAAGCGACCCGGGCTTTGGTCTTATAAACTACATGTATGTTGCGGAACCTGAATCTGGTCTTCTTTACCGCGACACCCCGCAGGCAAAAAAAGCACTCTGCGAATTCTACGGCACTTCTTCGGTGGAAGACATAACCGGTTACAATAGGGAAGAGGCTGCATCCTGTTTTCAAAAGGCATACGATGCGGCTATTGCGGCAGGTGACCTAAAGGCTACGGATAAAATTCAGATTGACTACCACATCTATTCAGAGAGCGACATAAACAAGCGTACGGTTGCATTCCTTCAGGAGGCAATAAATTCTGCCGCAAAGGGAACGTCGCTTGAAGGCAAGGTTACAATAAATGCAGTTGTAGACGAAAACTATTACACCAACATGAAGTCCGGCAAAGTCGACCTTGCAATGACGGGCTGGGGCGGAAGTTCATTTGACCCATACGGAATTCTTTGGTGCTACTGCGACGAGGCTGCCCTTAGCGAATACGGCTTTTATCCTGAGCGCGAAACACTTTGCATAAATATAGAAGGAAAAGATTATACCAAGACCTACAACGAATGGTACAAGGCTTTGTGCAACGGAGAATATACTGCTGCCCCGATTGCGGTTAAGAACACAATTCTTGCATCCGTGGAAAAGGCCTTGCTTGGCTACTACAATATGATTCCTGTCCGCTACATGAATTCAGCTTCATTGGATTCCCAGCGCATTATTGAAGGAAGCGACCATTACATAAATCAGCTGGTTGGATTTGGCGGAATCCGCTTTATGACCTACACCATGGATGACGAAGAGTGGGATTCATATTGCAAGGAAAACAACTATCAGCTTAAGTATTAGCGGGAAAAGGCCATGTTAAAATATGTAATAAAGCGAATCATACTCATGCTCGTTAGTCTTTTTATAATCATGACCATGCTCTTTGTGCTTGTGCGCCTCTTGCCCAATCCCATAACCGCAGTTCCCGGTGGCTTTGACAAGGCCTTGCGGGACATGAGGGAAGCCTGGGGCTACAACAAGCCCATAATGGTTCAGTACGGCATATTCCTTAGGAATGTCTTTACCAAGTGGGACTGGGGCTTTTGTACCAGCATGGGAACTTTTTTGCAGCCTGTTACCCACTACCTTGCATCAAAACTTCCTGCAACAATTTACGTGAATGTTTTTTCCGTACTGCTTTCGCTTCCTGTTGGCATTACCTTTGGAATTGTTGCGGCTGTTAACAAAAATAAATGGCCTGACCACGTGATTCAGGTTGTGATTATGTTTTTTATTTCTGTTCCGTCTTTTATCTACGCCTTTATCCTCCAGTATTTTATTGGCTACAAGCTGGGCTGGTGTCCGCTTATTTTTAAGGGCGGCGATGATTATTTTACCTGGGCAATGTTCCACAGCGCAATTCTTCCGGTTCTTTCGCTTTCCTTTGGACCCATTGCAGTAGACATGAGGCTTATCCGTGCAGAGCTTACCGAACAGCTTACAAGCGAGTACATGCTTCTTGCGCGCACAAAAGGGCTTACCAAAAGACAGGCAACCGTACGCCATGCACTAAGGAATTCACTTGTTCCCCTTATGCCCTCTTTCTTGGGAGACTTTATTGGCATACTGGGCGGCTCCATGATAATAGAACAAATCTTTGCGGTTCCGGGAATTGGAAAGACTTACGTTCAGTCAATTGCAGTACGCGACTACAGCGTCTTTATGGCAATAAGCATGTTCTACGTTGCAATTGGCCTTGCAGCAGGAATTGTGAGCGACCTTAGCTACGGTTTTATTGATCCTAGAATCCGCATGGGAGGAAACAAGTCTAATGAACTGTGACGTTAATTCTGATGAATACAAATCCATTCCCAAGGAAAAATTTGTTTTTGTTCAAAAAGAAGAAAGGCTTTCTGACACTGCGCTAAAGACAAAGCCAACCGGCTACTTTAAGGATGCCATGCTTCGCTTTGTTACCAACAATGGGTCAGTCGTGTGCTTCTTTATAATAGTCTGCCTTTTTTTGTACGCAATTTTTGGCCCCCTGCTTTCACCGTATAAAATCAACAGCAAGGATCCATATTATTCTTACGCCCTGCCAAAAAATCCTTTGTTTGCAAAGCTTGGCTTTTGGGACGGCTGCAAAAAGACGGAAGTGAACCTTGCGACATACCAATACTATTCAAACATTCCCGGAGCGGTAAAAAAATTCTACGGAGAGAAAATCCACAATGTTGCAAAGAGAAAGCAGAAGTGGTATTCAATAAGACTCGACTCATACGCCAAGGTTGGCTGGGTAAAGATGCTGCTTTCCAAAGATGAATACGAGGCTGCCCGCGAATGGGAAAAGAAGAGCGGACGTAAGCTTTTCTATCCAATGATAAACCAGAAGCTTGTAAAAAATCCTGCCTACAAAAATGACATGAACGCCTGGTTTGAAAGCGACCCCAAGGGAATTGCAAACAATAATGCCGCCACAGGAAAGCCCAAGGCTATTTTTATGGAAGATGAAAATTCAGCAGACGGTTATTCCTACTACACAAGCCGCATGAACGGAGAGCAGTACGAGACCCGAGTCCTTTACAGCGAATGGTTCTACTACAAAAACAACCGCGACGCTTCCTATCTTTTTGGAACGGACAATTCGGGTTACGACATTTTTACCCGTCTTGCATACGGTGCGCGTCTTTCGCTAGTCCTTGGAATTGTCGTTTCTGCGATAAACCTTTTTTTAGGAATAATAGTTGGCGCACTTGAAGGCTACTATGGCGGAACTTTTGACATAATCTTTGAGCGCGTTAAGGACATTATCTACCAGGTTCCCACCCAGGTTACCATGGTACTCTTCCAGCTCTACCTTGCAAAAAAACTTGGGCCAATAGCGGCACTTTTCTTTGCCTTTATCTTTTACGGCTGGATAGGAATTTCTTCTACGGTGCGGGCCCAGTTCTACCGCTTTAAGGGACAGGACTATGTTAACGCAAGCCGCACTTTGGGAGCAAGTGATGCGCGTCTTATCTTCCGCCACATACTTCCCAACGCTATAGGATTTATAATTACTGTTAGCATACTTAGCATACCGGGCGTAATCTTTTCCGAAGCGTCACTTACATACCTTGGCATTGTTAATTTGGATTCGGACAAGATAACGAGTGTTGGCGCAATGCTTAACGGTGCAACGAATGCCCTTAGCACATATCCGCATACGGTTTTCTTTCCGGCTGCATTCATTTCCATTCTGCTTGTTTGCTTTAACGAATTTGGAAACGGTTTGCGCGATGCCTTTAATCCGTCTTTGAGGGGGGCTGAAAATGAGTGAATCCATTAATGCAGGCGACGTAGCCCTTAGCGTAAGGAATCTGACGGTTTCTTTTAGAACCAACAAGGGAATTGTTCACGCAGTCCGGGGAATTTCCTTTGACCTTAAGAAAGGCGAAACCCTTGCCTTGGTTGGAGAAAGCGGTTCAGGAAAATCTGTAACAGCAAAAGCCATGCTTGGAATAGAAGCGCCCAATGCCATCATAGAAAGCGGAAGCATTTTTTACGAGGACCGTGACCTTCTAAAATTTACGGAGGATGATTTTAATCAAATCCGCGGAAACAAGATTACAATGATTTTCCAGGATCCTATGTCTTCCCTTGACCCTATCGTAAAGATTGGCCCACAGATGACGGAAGCCGCAATTCTTAACGGAAGGCGAAAGCAGAAGCTTGCAGAAAAAAAACTTTGCCTTATCATAAAGAATCTTTCTAAAAATGATGCTTACAAAAAAGAACTTGCCGGAATAAAAAAAGCGGTAAAGCTTGCAAAAAAAGATTATTCCATTCAGTTCAAAAATCTTTCTTTACCCTATGATTTTGAAGAATCCAAGCCGCAGGTAAAAATTCCTGAATGCTTAAGTCCTGCAAAAAATCTTCTTTTGCAAAAAGAATTTGAAGAGCTTAACGATGCCATTTGCCGTTCGTCTTTTTGCGTTACAAAAAAAATGGCTTACGAAAAGGCCCTAAAGATAATGGCGGAAGTTGGCATTAGCGACGGAGAAAAAAGGTTCAACCAGTACCCCTTTGAATTTTCCGGCGGAATGAGGCAGCGCATAGTGATTGCCATTGCCATTGCCGCAAACCCCGACCTTCTTATTTGCGATGAACCAACCACAGCCTTGGACGTTACCATTCAGGCGCAGATTCTTGAGCTGATTAATTCGCTAAAAAAGAAGCGTGGAATGAGCGTGATTTTTATTACCCACGACTTGGGTGTTGTTGCAAACGTTGCAGACAGGATTGCCGTAATGTATGCGGGAAAAATTGTTGAGACCGGAAGCGTTGACGATGTTTTCTACAGCCCTGCCCATCCCTATACCTGGGCCCTGCTTGGTTCAATGCCAGACTTGGATTCAAGTGGAAGGCTGAAAGCAATACCTGGAACACCTCCCAACATGATTTACCCGCCAGAAGGGGATGCCTTTGCTGCACGCAACAAGTATGCCATGCAGATAGACTTTGAAAGGGAACCTCCTCTTTTTAAGATAAGCGAAAGTCATTCTGCCGCCACCTGGCTTTTGCACCCCAATGCCCCAAAGGTGGAACTGCCGGAAACCCTTGCAAAAAGAATTGCCAGAATGAAGGAAAGACGCAATGCGGACGGAGGTAAAAGATAATGGAAGAAAAAGAATCTTTGCTGCGCGTTGAAAATTTGCGCCAGTATTTTAACCGCGGAACTTTCCGTGCCCTGGACGGAGTAAGCTTTGACATAAAAAAAGGCGAAGTGTTTTCCATAGTAGGGGAGAGCGGCTGCGGTAAGACTACGACCGGAAGGGCAATAATAAAGCTTCACAATATTACAGGCGGCCAAATATTTTTTAACGGAAAAGTCATTTCTGTTGGAAAGCTTGACTTTGAAGAAAATATTCAGCAGGCAAAAAGCGACTTTGCGGCAAAAAAAATAAGCAAAAGCGAATGTGTCAAAATAATTTCTGAGCAGAAAAAAATCTACAGGCAAAAGCTTGGCGAGGCAAAAAAAATTAAGCGCGATGAGCTTACAAAAATGCAGATGATTTTTCAGGACCCGGTAACTTCCCTTGACCCAAGAATGACAGTCCGCGAAATTATTGCAGAAGGCCTTAGAATCCGGGGTGTGCGCGACAAAAAAGAAATTGAGCAGAAGGTAAGCGACGTTCTTAAAAGGGTGGGCCTTGTTCCTGAATATGCCGACCGCTACCCCCATGAGTTTTCTGGCGGACAGAGGCAGAGGATTGGAATTGCAAGGGCCATAATAATGGAGCCAGAACTTATCATAGCCGATGAACCTGTTAGCGCACTGGACGTTAGCATTAAGGCCCAGGTTACAAACCTGCTCAACGACCTTAGGCACGACATGGGGCTTACAGTGTTATTTATTTCCCACGACCTTAGCGTTGTAAAATATTTTTCCGACAGGATTGCCGTAATGTACTTTGGAAAAATCGTGGAGCTTGCATCTTCCCAGGAGCTGTTTGAAAATCCCCTGCACCCCTACACCAAGTCCCTATTGAGCGCCATTCCCCTTCCAGACCCTGACTACGAGCGTTCCAGAAAGCGCATAGTCTACAGCCCCAGCCCGGAAGACCGGGAGCTTCCTCTGGTGGAAGTAAGGAGCGGCCACTGGGCACGTGTGTGTGTTTAGGATTTTTTTGCGGCACTTGAATGGTAATACAAATGTTCTGTAAAAGAACATCTTGCCATTTTTTAGGCGCTTTCCGCACTTCGCCTGTCGGCTCATCCCGCCCTGCGTCCGGGACTTTAGGGTTGCAAGCAACCCGGTGCTCCAATCCCTGCCACGCCTTGCTATGCAAAGAGAGAAAACAGTTCAGGGACGGTCTGCGTTTTATGCCCTTGACCGTACATATCTTTTGGTGCTATATTTTAAGTGTTGGGAGCTTTCCTGCCCTAAGTGGAAAACTTAAACTGAGTACGTTCCGACTCTGATCGGAAAACTTAAACTGGGTACGCTCCGACCCAAACTGGAGAACTTAACGGGCGACTTTTATAGTCGCCTTTTTTATTGAGGATTCTTATGACAGAAGATAACATTTTTTACATAGTAAGCGATGAATATATTGAATATCTTTTGAAAGTCGAAACTCATGTAATGCAAAATAAACCTCACGAAAGAACCTATCACAGAAAGTATGTAGGCATTCTTACAGAAATAAACGGATACAAATATTTCGTTCCGATGTCATCGCCAAAAGACAAAGATTATAAGGATGGCAAAATAAAAAAGAATAATCTTACAACAATATATCTAAGAAGTAAGGAAAAATTATACGGCACGCTTCGTTTTAACAGTATGATACCAGTACCAGAGTCTGAACTTTCGCTTTACAAAATCAATGATGAAGGTGATTTTAGTTACAAGCTCCTTATGCTTGCAGAATATAACTTTTGCAAAGAGAATCGAGATAAAATTGAAAAAACGGCAAAGAATCTTTATAAAAAAAAATGCAATTCATCTGAAGAAGAATTCCCTGTAGGAAAAATCGTAATTGATTTTAAGAAAGTAGAAGATGCTTGCAACAAGTATAAGAAATAAAATGCGGTCTCTGTAAAATTTTTTGCTTCTGTTTCGCTCGTCATTCCGAAGTTTGACATCTGCCATTCTGGGCTCCGACACGGAATCTGTAGAATATAAATTTCTTATGGAGAAATTAATATGAAAAAAATTAAGATGGCATTGCTAGCAATCGCCACTTTAACCCTGCTTGCAACAATCGCAGGTTGCTCTTCAACAAAGGTTGCCAGTACAAAAACGTCAGATACCTCTTCTTCTGGCGTATTTGTGCCAGGAGCAACAATAAAAGGAGCAATCGAAGGTTCCGAGGTATTCATTGAGGGACGCACTGTTAACATACCAAGCCTTTGGATTTGCGACCACGAGGTAACGCAGGAAGAATACCAGGCTGTTATGGGAAGCAATCCGAGTTATTTCTCTTCCAGCCCTGCAAGAGGAGAGGTACAGGCAAAACGTCCTGTGGAATGTGTAAGCTGGTACGATGCGCTGGTCTACTGCAATAAGAGAAGCATTAGGGAAGGAAGGACACCCTGCTACAAAATAAGCGGAAAGTCAAACCCGTCTGAATGGGGTGCAGTTCCTACAAGCAGCAACTCAACGTGGGATGCGGCAACCTGCGACTTTACTGCCGACGGCTACCGCCTGCCCACCGAGGCGGAATGGGAATACTTTGCGCGTGGTGGCAATACCAGACAGACCACCTACAGCGGAAGCAAAACTGTAGGAAAAGTTGCCTGGTATTACGATAACAGCGGAAGAAAGACCCATGAGGTAAAGAAAAAGGCAGCCAATGCACTAGGCTTGTACGACATGTGCGGTAACGTAGATGAATGGTGCTGGGACTGTTACGGCTCCATAAGCCCTAGCACACCGTCTTCTGGTGTCTCGTCGGGTTCTGTGCGTGTCCTGCGCGGTGGCGGCTGGAACTACTATGGCAACTACTGCACTGTCTCCTACCGGGACTGCTTTTACCCGCACGCCTGCTACTTCTACGCCTTCGGTTTTCGTGTCGTTAGTTCCAAGGCTGAATAAAGGAGGTAGAAATGTCATACGATTCAGTTTGTGAACAGGTAAGAAGTTTGCCCGAATCTTGTCTTGAAGATGCCTCTAAATATCTAAATTTTTTATTGTTTCAATATAACAAATCTCTGTATGAAAAGCTTTCAGAGTCTGATGACGAATTTTCTGCAAAGATGCAAAACGGATTCGATGATTTGCGGAATGGCCGTGTAACTCCATTAGATGAAGCTTTTGCCGAAATAAAGAAAAGATTTGCGTAATGGAATATACTGTAGTTTTCTCTGACTATAAATAGCTTGGTTTTTAAGGCATATTGCTTCTTTATTTATACAGACCCTGAATCAAGTTCAGGGTGACGGGCTGCGTTGTACGGTGACGGGCTGTGTTTTGGAGGAAGGGATTTTTATCTTTCTTGCCAGGCAGTAACGAGCCATGGATGGCGGCTTGGCAACATGCAGAATTGACTTGCAATTTTGCAATCATGAAAAAATCCAAGGAGGGATTTTTTATGCGACCTACGCCGCCGTGGAACCCCTTTAGTTGCCGCGCAGCGGCAATGAGCGCTAGCGAAGGGTGGAAGGGCGGTGACGAGGGGCATGGGCGGTCGGATTAGCCGAAGAGTAAAGTGGTAGAGCCGGTAAAAGGTTCCGTCCTAAAGACTATAAGCCTTAAAAAATAGGATTTGCTATTTTGGAGATAATGGGGTATACTTGAAATAGGGGGTGTCGCTTTTGGAGGGCTTCTTAAAATGAAAAGTATATCTCATAAATTAATCTTAACTGTTCTTGTTATTGTTTCCATTACAAATGCAATTTTTCTTTTTGTTGCGGGCAATATGTCCAAAAAGGAGTTGACCGACGTTATTGGCGGAGAGATGAAAAGCAAGGTGGACTTTGTTGCTTCGGAAATTAGGGCCATTAATGAGCAGGAGTTCAGGCTGCTAAAGTCATTGAGCCAGTTGCCTGAAATTATTGATGACAGCATTGACATGCACGAAAAGTGGCGCATGATGAATTCCATAGCAAAGTCCAACACTGAATACCTTGGAATGGCAATCTACAACGAGAAGGGCGTTGGCTGGACTACCACCGAAAAATGGAAGGACCTTTCCGACCGCGAGTATCTTGCCCAGACAATAAAGACCCAGAAGCCATATATAATGAAGCCAAACTGGAGCCCCATCAACGGCAACGTTTCCACTTTCTATGCCCAGCCCTACTTTGACGGCTACAAGATGAAGGGTGTTCTTGTTTCCGTTTTGAACGGCCTTAACCTGAGCTACATTGTGAGCGGAATAAAGGTTGGCAAGGACTCTCATCCTGTTATTGTAGAGATGCACAGCGGTGCAATAGTTGCCTCTCCGGATATAAAGGAAGTTCAAGACCAGAAGAACATACGTGATGATGCCTCCCCGGAATTCCTTGAGGTGATTGATAGGGTTTGCAGCGGCAGGACTGACAGTGTAATCTATACGGATTCCGTTACAAAGAAGAGGCTTGTCTGCGTTTACCGGCCTGTTGAAGGTTCCTGCGACTGGGCTGTAATAATCCGCGTTCCGATTGACGACTTTTTTGGCGGACTAAACTTTATGATAAGGATTCTCGTTGTGGTGTTCGTGCTGTCCACGGTCATAACGATTCTCTTCATAAGCTTTGTAATCGTGCGCTCAATGAAGCCTTTGCAAAAGCTCAAGACCAACATAGGCAGCATTGCGACGGGAAATGCGGACCTTACCCAGCGCATTGCAGTTACTACAAAGGATGAAATAGGAGACGTTGTTGCGGGCTTTAACAAGTTTACGGAAAAGCTGCATTCAATCGTAAAGGACATCAAGGATTCTGAAGGGGAACTTTCCCATGCGGGGCGCAACCTGCAGGAGGGAACCCAGCTTACGTCCGACTCCATAAACGAAATACTTTCCAATATACGCAATGTTGACAGCCAGATTTTGAAGCAGTCTGAAAACGTAAACCAGACGGCCAGTGCTGTTAACGAGATTGCCTCCAACATAACATCACTTGAGCACATGGTAGAAACCCAGGCTGCGGAAGTTCAGAATGCCTCTGCTTCCGTAGAGCAGATGATCAAGAGCATTGAGCAGGTTGACCAGACCGTGAGCATCCTTGCCGAATCCTTTGAGTCGCTTTTGGGCAACGTTGAGGCAGGTTCCAAGAAGCAGATGCTTGTTAACCAGACGGTTGTGGAGATTGAAGACCAGTCCAAGATGCTGCAGGTTGCAAACCAGGCCATCTCCAACATTGCAAGCCAGACAAACCTTTTGGCAATGAACGCGGCAATTGAGGCTGCCCATGCTGGAACTGCCGGCCAAGGCTTTGCTGTTGTTGCTGACGAAATCCGTAAGCTTTCCGAGACTTCCTCCATGCAGTCAAAGTCCATACGCGAGCAGCTGGGCAAAATCCGTAAGTCCATAGACAACGTGGTTAGTGCTTCCACCTTGTCAAAGGAGGCTTTTGACAATGTGTTTGACGAGATAAAGAGGACGGACACTCTTGTTCAGCAGATTAAGAGCGCGATGGACGAGCAGACTAACGGGTCCAACTCAATAGGCGAGGCTCTTTCTTCCATGAACAACAGTACGGCAGACGTACGTGCTTCTGCAAAGGAGATGGCTAACGGCAATAAGATTATCCTTGGCTCCGTAAAGGAACTTCAGGATTCTACGATTAGCATGAGGGACAGTATGGAAGACATGGCTTCTGGCGCGGAAAAAATCAACTCCATGGGCAACTCGCTTTCCCAGGTTTCTTCCAGCATTGAGTCTTCCATAACGAACATTGGAAACCAGATTAACCAGTTCAAGGTGTGATTTATTCAAGGGGGAAAGCCCGCTTGAAGCTGTGTCTTGCAGGCTTGCTGCGAATACCCCCTGCGCTGGTTTTTACTCATGAGGGGGAAGTCTCCCCCTGCGGTCGCACTTCGTTGCGCCCTACCCCCTCTGCGGGCTCAATCGCCGCCCGCAACGCCTGCTCTGATGCAAATGCTGCCAGTGGATGTTTTGCCCTTCGACAGGCCTCTCAAAGCTGCTCTGCAAGTTACGAAATAACTCGGAGGGTTCGCGAAGTGAGCACCGTCACCCAGAATGACGGCCTCTGCCTAAAACCAATGCGCTTACTTTAGGATTTTGTTCAGTACAGCATCCTTTTGGCGCCAATTTTTGTCTACTTTCACCTGAAGGTCCAAGTCTACGCGGTAGGGGAAAATCTTTCTGCATTCCTTAATGCTTTCTACACGGATGGCCTTTATCATTGCGGCTCCCTTTCCGATTACGATTCCCTTTTGGCTTTCGCGCTCTACGCAGATGTTGGCACGGACTTTTAAAAGGTTCTGCTTTTCCATCTTCATGTCTTCTATGCTTATGTAGATGGCGTGGGGAAGTTCCTGTTCAAGGCGTTCTATTGCCTTTCCGCGGATTATTTCGCTTATGCGGAATTCAACTTCCTGGTCTGTGTAGTATTCTTCCGGATAGAGATGGGGGGCTTCTGGGGCAAGGTCGTAGAGGGCCTTTAGCACTTCGTTTACGTTTTTGTCTTCCTGGGCGCTTATTTCTATGATTCTTTCTTTGGGAAAGTCGGGGAACTGCTTGTCCAGGAAAAGCTTTGTGATTGATGCAGATGATTCTGGTGAGTCTGTCTTGTTGATTGCGATTACGAGCTTTTGGGCAAAGGGTTTTACCATGGAGCTGATTAGCTCTTCTTCTTCGCCGTGGTCGCGGGTGGAGTCTAGAATGTACAGAATTGCGTCGCTGTCTTTTATCTGGTCTGCCGCTATTTTTGTAAGCTTTAGGTTAAGCTTTTTTTCGCTTAGGTGAAGGCCCGGGGTGTCTACAAATACAAGCTGGCCAAGCGATGTGTTTACGATTCCGCGGATTGCGTTTCTTGTGGTCTGCGGTACTGCGGATACGATGCTGATTTTTTCTCCGCTTGCAGTGTTGAGGAATGTGGATTTGCCTGCTGAAGGTCTTCCGATTATGCTTACAAGTGCGGTCTTTGGTCCGACCGGCTTTACTTCTGTGTTTTCTTCTTCCATATAATAAGTCTAGCAAAAAAGGGGGGAGTTTTCAAGGGTGGGCCCTTGGACCCCAGAATTTGGGGGGGGGGGGAAAACCCTTTCCGAAGGGGGGTTTTTTTCCCCCCCCAACCCCCCCCCCTTTTCCCCCCCCCCTTGGGGGGGCCCCCCAAAAAACCCCGAGGGGTTCACAGGTTTTTTTTTTTTTTTAGCGAAAAAGGTT
>JAILHV010000255.1 GCA_024695625.1 Treponema sp. | reverse complement strand
CACCTCAAGCTAGCGTGTCTACCAATTCCACCATCCCCGCATTTGTAAAAGTACATTTGCTAATATGTGATATTACTATAGCTTTTTTCCTTATTTGTGTCAATAGCAAATCCAGAAAAAAAAGATTTTTTTTGTTCCTTTTTGCAAAAAATTAAAAGGGTTAAAAAATTGAAAAGATTACAAAATTCATTTGACAACAATTTGTTTTCAATATAAAATGAATTGTAATTATTACAATTTTTGTGTAAGGAGCAAAATATGAAGAAGTGGCGTTGCAAAGTTTGCGGATTCGTTTTTACAGGGGACAATGCACCGGATGAGTGCCCCCAGTGCCATGCAAAGAATGCTTTCGTAGAAGTAACGGAAGAAAAAGCGGGATGGGCATGCGAGCATGAAGTTGGTTCAGCAAAGAACCTTGACCCGGAAATTGTTCAGGGCTTAAAGGACAATTTTAACGGTGAATGCAGCGAGGTTGGAATGTACCTTGCCATGTCACGCCAGGCAGACCGCGAAGGCTACCCGGAAATTGCAGAGGCTTTTAAGCGCTATGCTTTTGAAGAGGCAGATCACGCTTCCAGGTTTGCAGAGCTTTTGGGAGATGTCCTTACAAATTCTACAAAGAAGAACCTTGAGCTTAGGGCAGCGGCAGAGGCTGGAGCATGCGAAGGAAAGCTTGAGCTTGCAAAGAAGGCAAAGGCACTCAACTACGATGCAGTCCACGACACAGTTCACGAGATGGCAAAGGACGAAGCACGCCACGGAGCTGGATTCAAGGGGCTCTTGAAGCGCTACTTTAACTAGCCAAGGCTGTAAGCCAATATTACCAGGGGATCCCGGCTACAAACGCATTGTGTAAGTGCAAGCGCAACGTGCTTTTCAAAAAGCCGGCCCCTTCAAGGCAAAAAGAAGTGCGGTATGCAAAAACCGCGGATGCAGAAAAAGCGCTCTTAAATATGAATGAAGCCTGTCATTCCGAACTTTTTTTGGAATCTGTGAAAGATGGCAGTTGCGAATTTTACAGACCCTGAAACAAGTTCAGGGTGACGGAATGATAGCATGACGGCATGACGTTGTGGAGGCAAAAAGCTGCATCCCAACCGCACATCGGGAGTTTAAATTGTCAGAGAGTTCAACTTATGCAGAGATACTGCGCGAAAAGGAGATAAGGCCTTCATCGCTAAGGGTTGCAGTGCTAAAGTACGTAACGGAGCACGAGGTTCACCCCACTGCGGAAACCGTCTACCAGGCCCTAATCGGCAGCTACCCTTCACTTTCCAGAACGACAGTCTACAACACGCTCCATCTTCTTAGCACCAAGCACATACTCAACTCGCTTAACATAGAGGACGAGCAGGTGCGCTACGATGCAAAGCTTACGCCCCACATCCACTTTAAGTGTACGGAATGCCTAAAGATTTTCGACATTGTTTCTGATTCAGTTCCGGAATTCTATAAGTCCTGCTCGGCAATGCTTCCACAGGATTTTCAGGCAGGGCAGACGCAGATAAGCATCTGGGGAAAATGCCCCGAATGCTCAAAAAAACAGTAAGTCTTACAAGCGACTGGCGGTACGCCCATCGTTTACACCGAGCCGCCTACGCCCGATTGGAGGGGCCCGCGCAAGCGGGTTGCGTAGCAATGGAGCGGGTTGGGTCCCGCGGAACCCCGGAAAGCGGGGAAAGCCGATGAGTGCCGTCTTTGCAGGAAAAATTTTTGCCCGGCACGTGGCCTTCCGTCCAAATTCAAATTTAGATTTTAATTCAAATTTATTTTTCCAAAGAGGCAAGAATGGAAAGAACTTTCCTGAATGCGGAGTCTTCCTTCTTTAGCTCCTTGGAACCGCGCGTTATGTTGCAAAGGGACATGTTGTACTTCTTTGCAATCTCGCGCTGGGTCGTACCGGCATCAAGCTCCTTTACCAAATGCCACCTGTTGGAAAAATCCTTAAGCTCGGACTTGGTAAAGAGGCAGCCAAAAAATTCCCTGATAAGATTCACGTCATCTATATGCGCAAGCAGCAGACAGATTTCCTCAATTGCATCAGTTTTTTCTTCGTTCAAAAGTGATTCTGTATTCTTTACACGCATAAATTCCGTCCCTTTTGGCTTTCTTGGAATAGCCGGCACTTTGCCAACTATTTGTTCTTGTTGATGATTACGGACTCTTCCTTTCCGCTTGCAATTTCTATGTAGCGCACAAAAAGTGAAACCTTGTTGTCTGCGTTAAGGTTCTGCCACATCTTGTCGGCAAGGGTCTTGGCGTCGTTCATTCCGTCAAGGCTAACCGCAACAGGCTCACCCTCAAAGCTTGGCAGGGGATTTCCGTCTCCACGGTATGTGTGGATAAAGCGGCCTACTCCCTTCTTGGGGTTTTCGTAGGAGAAGGTGTAGCGGTTGGAAGATTCAGGGTCACCCATGTCGCTCTTTAAAATGGACATCTCGTAGCAGAATTTTCCTGAGTCTATGTGCAGGACAGAAGAAATGCGGGGGGTAAAGTTTGGCCCGTCCGGTTCAAATGTTCTTGAACGCAGGCTCTGTTCAAAAGTAAGCCCCTTGGACATTCCCTCGTAAGCGGTATCTGTCTGGTCGCCGTTTGTTACAACGGTGTCAGTTCCAGATGCTGTCGTAATTACGCGAACCGGTGCATAAATGATAAGGCTTGGGTCCTTCATCTTTGAAGGGTCAAATGCCTGTGTGCGGATTCCCCTTCCGTCTTCAACAAAGACACGGTTGCGGCTGTTCTCGCTTCTTCCCATGATAAAATATGCGGAAACTGCAAACTTTCCGTCGCTTGTTACGCCTGTAACGATTCCGCGTCCAGGATAGGAATTGCCGGCCAAGTAGTCAAAAAGAGATTCTATCTTCATAAAAATCCACCTTGTATCTTTTGCTAAAAATTTATTATATTCATATTAGCATAAACTTTATTCTTGTGCAATTAAATGGTTTTTGTGCGGCAAAAAGGAGACTTGCGTGGCCAACATAATAGACTACATTGACTGGAGGGGAGACATAGACTTTTGTGCTTCCCCCTTCAACGAAATAGACGCAGTAATACTCTGCCAAATAACCTACCTGAACTTTGAAGGGCTAATCCCAGCTGAATTCTGCAAAAAGGGAATTACGCTAAAGCAGATTGCCCAAAGCTTTTCAGCCGCACCAGACATGGAAGACAGGAGCGACACAGGAGCACTAATCAACAGGGAAACCTTTGACCTCTTTATAAAAGCGGCAAATTCAAACCGCTTCGGAAGAATAGAGGCAAGCGGTTTTGTTAACAAGATAGACCTGCAAAAAGAAGAGCAGTTTGCAGCTGCAACGTTCAGGATAAGAAAGGCCGGAAAAAGGAACCCCTCCGTCTGCATAGTCTACCGGGGAACCGACGACACAATCGTGGGCTGGAAGGAAGACTTTAACCTTGGCTACAAAGAAACCGTCCCTGCCCAACAAGATGCCCTTGAATACCTTAAAAATGCGGCAGACTTCTTTGCAGGAAGGATAAGCCTGGCTGGGCATTCCAAAGGTGGGAACCTTGCAATCTATGCAGCCACAAATGCCGGCAAAAAAATCCAGAACAGGCTGCTCACAGTCTACAACAACGACGGACCCGGATTCAGCGAAGGCTTTTTTAAGACAGAGGAATACCTTGGCATAAGGGAAAAAATCCGCTCTTACTTTCCCCAGCTTTCTATAATAGGAATGCTATTCTGCCACGACTCTGTCTACACCACCGTAGAAAGCGACAACGAAGGCCTTTACCAGCACGACCCCTTTAGCTGGCACACCCAGGCATTGAACTTCGTACGAAAAGAAGACACCACAGAGCAAAGCAAATTCATAGCGGCAACCGTAAACCAGTGGATTCAGGAAATTCCTACGGAAGAAAGGGAAATTTTTATTGAAGCAATATTCAGCGTTTTAAATTCAACAAAGGCAAAGACCAACTCAGAGCTTAGCAGCAACATGTTCTCGTCCGCAAAGACTATGTTCAAGTCATACAGTAGGCTAAGCCCCCAGACCAAGTCTACAGTCGGAAAGGTTTTGCAGCTGCTCTTCAAAGTTTCAGTCTCCAACATAGAAAGCTCAGGCCTTTCCACCGCACTAGGACTAAAGGGATAAAAAACTCAGCAGCCTGTAAAAGTTTTGTTGCATCTTCTACAGATCCCGAATCCACATTCGTAGCAAGTGCGTGCAAATGTGGCGTAGCGTTCGGGATGACAGCAACCCCGTCACTTCCAGCCGTTAAATTTCATGCGCTCGCCAAGGGGCTTTTTCTTTGGGGCATTAACAGGGTCAAGTGCCTTTCCCACCGGTAGAATGCACACCAGGTCGTATCCGTCCGGCACATTCAGGATTTCTGCAATCTTGTCACAGATTCTGTCTTCGTCAGTAATGTGGCCCTCGTACCAGCAGCTCTGGTAGCCAAGTTCCACAAGCGCAAGCAGCATGTTTTCTATTGCGGCAGAATAGTCCTGGACAGCAAAGCATCTGTCACGGTAGGCGTTTATCCTCTGCGAAAGGACAACAATCATTGCAGGGGCAGTCTGTGCTACAGGCGGGTCAATCACACCCTTTATTTTGTCCAGAATTTCCTTCTTGTTTACAATAATAAGGCTGGTAGTCTGCTTGTTGCATCCAGACGGGGCATCAAGTCCCGCCCTTGCGATTGCCACCAGGTCTTCCTCTGGCACTTCGTCAGTGGAAAAACGTCCCCGGTAGCTATGGCGGCATGCAATCGTGGAAAGCGCCGAATTCAGGCTCATTATATATATCTGGCAGGGATTCAATTCATCCCAAATTTCTTCGATTACCTCAAGCTTTTTAAAGCCCACCCTTTTGTAAAAGGCATTTGTCTTGTCGTAGCTTTCGTACATGCCCTCACGCACGGTCTTTACCTGAAGGAATGAATAGCCTTTCTCTACAGCAAAGGCCTTTGCAGCGTCAACAAGCTCCCGTCCCTGCCCCATACGGTGGAATTCCTTCAAAACCCCAGTAACGGCTATGTCTACAGTGTCAGGGCTAGTTTCTTTAAGGCACAAGAAGCCGGCCAGGGCATCATCAACATAAGCTGCAAAAAAAGGAAGCGATGCAGATTCTTCTATAAGAGCTTCCCTGCTTTCTGCCACTTCAAACCATTCTGTAAGGGATTCAAGGATTTTCCGCGCAATCGACTTGCGCTCAGCTGCGTCAGTTATAAAATTTATTTTTCTTATCATTTGCAAAAAAAATGGACCGTCACTTTGCATGGACAGTCCTCTTAAAAAGAAGGTCGGGTAACCCGGATTCGAACCGGGGACCTCTACGTCCCGAACGTAGCGCGCTACCAGCTGCGCTATTACCCGAAATTGTTGTGTTCCATTTGTAAACTATTTGTAAAATGGAAAAAAAAATACCCACTTAAAAAAGTGGGCATTTATACGGGAGCTACGGGGCTCGAACCCGTGGTCTCCGGCGTGACAGGCCAGCGCGATAACCAGCTTCGCTAAGCCCCCGTGTGATTATGACTATAGCACAACGCATAATTTGTGTCAATAAGGTTTTAAAAAAAAATTAATTTTTTTTCGCAAAAACTTTTTGCTCTGTTGACACTCAATATGCACAATGATAAAATCGTATTACTCTAAGCCTTACTGCTACAGTCGGCAAAGAGCATTTCATCAAGAATATTTTTAAAGAAGGATTCCCTTTATGGAAGAAGAAATCACAACTCCTAAAAAAGCAAAGAAAGACGGCGCAAAAATAGGAGCCGTAATTATTCTGGTAATTTCAGCAATCGTATTCATTCCCACTGGCGGAAGCATGATTTTTGAGGCACTCGCCCATGCAGGAAAGACCCCTGTCTTTGGTTCCTACAAGGGACAGAAAATCGAATACAAGGCCGGAACGGAATTTGCAGACCGTGTTTCCTACATGGCTGAACTCTACAAGGCATACGGTCAGGACTTGAACCAGAACACATACTATTCAATTTTCACCGGTGCTTTTGAAGGCACCCTGCGCTCAATGGTATATTCCGCCGCAGTAGAAAAGGCAAACTGGACACCGTCAAAGGATGCCGTCAACCGCGCAATCCTGCCCCGCTTCTTTGACGAGAACGGCAAGTACTCAGAAAAGCTCTACAACCAGACTGACGATGCCGCAAAGGCTGAACTCCGCAAGACTGCCGCAACAAACCTGGCATTCATGCGCTACAACGACGACGTTATGGGCTCCGACACAAAAGTTTCCGGCAACCCAATGTACGGCCTTAAGGCTTCATCAAAGGAAAAGTCTTTCATCGCCGCAATGGACAGCACCAAGAAGTCCTTCGAGCTTGCCGCATTCAGCACAAACGACTTCCCCGCAGAAGAAGCTGCAAAGTACGGAAAGGCAAACCCAGACTACTTCAAGAAACTTGACATTTCAGCAGTAACTCTGGACGGAGAGGACGAGGCGAAATCCCTTCTCAAGCAGATTAAGAACAACGAAGTTACATTCGAAGATGCAATCAGCGAAAAGTCAACAAAGTACTACACAGACAAAGATGGAAAGCTTTCCGTTCCATATTACTACGGCCTTCTCAACGTAATCCAGAACAAGGAAGAGGCAGAAAAAACTGTAGCCCTCGCAAAGGGAACAATGTCTGATGTAATCCAGACAAAGAGCGGCTGGACAATCTTCCGCATCGACTCCGATGCAAAGGTTGCAGACTTTACAGACGCGGCAACCGTAAACACAGTTCTTGAGTACCTCAAGTCATCAGAAAAGGGCTACATCGAAAACTTCTATTCTGAACGCGCAAAGGCATTCATCTCCGAAGCAAAGCTTTCTTCTTTTGACGATGCATGCGAAAAGTTCTCCATTACAAAGGCAGACGTTGCAGCCTTCCCGGTAAACTACGGAAACTCACCATTCTACAACTCAACTCCTTCCGATGTTGCTGAACTTGCAGGCCTTTCCACAAACGATTCAGTGCTGCAGAAGATGTTCAAGCTCAAGAAAGACGAAATGAGCGAACCATTCGTTCTTGCTTCAAACGTAATCGTAGCACGCTGCACTGGAATCCAGAAGGATCCGCCGGCAGAACTCGCAAACTTTGACTCCAACGTTGCACAGACAGACCAGTCTTGCTCACAGACAAACCTCAAGAGATTTGACGGTGTTGTAGACGACTTTATGACAACATACTTCAAGTACTTCATTTCTGGTGCTGAAGAGGCCCAGTAGGTTCTGCTTGAATACACAAAACCAAACGGGAGTTGGTGCAGGAAAAGCCCTTCTCCCTCTGGACGGCAAATGGCCTGAGGAAATTCAAATTGAAGCATCCTCGGCCAGCGGCATGCCAGAAACAATCCGCTACAAAGGGCGCTATCTTTATTCCAAATACAATCCCACGCGCTCAGTTCTTTCCCTTATCCAAGGCACAAAATTTTTACCCGGCACAATCATCATAATTTGCTCACCCTGCCTCTGGTATGGTCTTGAACAATTAAAGTCAGAGATTGCACAGACCTTGCAGGATTCGCATGAAGCCGGCAGCAAGGACGAGGGTGGCTATGAAATATGCGCAATCGAAGCAGACAGAAAATTATATGCCCTTGCAAAAGACAAGCTGAACTCTAAAGAGAAATCCGAAAACGTTCATTTTTATTTTTCAGACCAGCTGGATGAATTTGAAGCATTCCTTAACGAAAAAATTTCCACCGGAAGTTTCCGCCGCATACTAAGGCTGGACTTTAGCGCAGGAACCCAGTTCAACGCGGAATGGTACACTTCAATTTGCAACGCCGCAGAACAGATGGTTGCATCCTACTGGAAAAACAGAATCACAATAGTAAAAATGGGAAGGCTCTTTTCCCACAACATATTCAAGAACCTTTCTATGGTTGGCAAAGAAGAATCTGCATCGGACACTTTTTTACAGAAAGCGGCAGGAATGGTTTTAAAACCAATAATCGTCTTTGGGGCAGGAGAAAGCCTAGACAAAACCTTTGCAAAAGAAAACTCCCCGCTCATAAAAGAAATAGAAGCAGGCCGCTACTTTATAATTGCGGTTGATGCCGCGGCACAGGCACTTCTTGCGCGAGGAATAAGGCCGGATGCAATCGTTGCGGTAGAAAGCCAGTTTGCAATCCAGGAGTCATACGCAAGTTTTACAAAAGAAGATTTTGAACAAATCATCCTCTTTGCAGACCTTTGTTCCCGTCCCCAGGTTGCACGCCTTTTTAAAAAGAGAATCTGGTTTGCATCTGAATATGCAAAGTGCCAATACCTTGATTCAATAAAAGAAAGGGGAATTATCCAAAACCTTATACCGCCGCTCGGCTCCGTTGGACTTACGGCTGTTTACATTGCACTTGTAATAAGGCAGAGCATTGCAACAAGCGTATTTGTTAGCGGAATGGACTTTTCATATTCAGCGGGAAGGACACATGCAAAAAACGTAGCGGCATCAAAACGGCTCCTTGCAAACTGCACAAGAAAAAGCGGAGCTGCAAACTATTCGGCATCCCTTCTGCCACCAGCCTTTCCTGTTAAAAGCAAGGACGAAAGCAAAATGTATTCATCCCCAATAATGGAAAGCTACGCCATAAACTTTGCGGCAATCTTTGGCGGACAAAAGAACCTCTACGACATTGGGGAATGCGGCATAGACCTGCACCTAAAAAAATGCACGGCAACATCCGTTTGGACAGTGGCATCCCTGCAAAACAAAAATTCTTCATCGGATAAAATACAAATAGACTTTGACCAAGAAAAAAAATACAAGCAGCTTATTTCCAGCTACATAAAAGAAGAAAAAGATGCGCTTACACAGCTTAAAGATTTGCTTGTAAAGGGAGAAAATTCTGAATACAAAAAAGACGGCACTACCCTTAGCGGGCAAATACTTGGCATACTTTCGCCAAGGGAATACCTCTTCCTTCACTTTCCGGACGGCAACAAGGCAAGCACTTCTACCCCCTTCCTAAAAAGGGTCAGGGCAGAAATAGGCAGCTTCCTAAAAATACTTGGTGTTTACTGAAAAACTCTTTTCAAGGGAGAGCCCTTGGACCCCGAACTAAGGGGAGGGACACCCCCCTACTCCGAAGCGAGGGTTTTCCCTGCTTGAAACTTCGTTGCAAGTCCCCCTTAACCCCTCCCTTTCCCGGCACGGCTTAGGGCTAACGCCCTAAGAACCCAGATTCTTTTATTCACTTTAATTTCCATCTAGATATAGACTGTTCGCTTTGGAAATAAGTGCAAGTTCTTTTGCGTTTTTGGCATTTTTTCTTGCACTCTTATTTTTCTGAATACTGTTTAACTATTTGTATCATTTGTAATTAAAAAGTTTTTCAGAAGACAATATTTCTTCCTAGTCTTCCTTTTCCTTTAGGACTGCAAGGAATGCGCTCTGGGGGAGTTCTACGTTTCCTGCCATAAGCATGCGCTTCTTTCCGGCCTTCTGCTTTTCCAAAAGCTTTCTCTTACGGGTAACGTCGCCACCATAGCACTTTGCAAGAACATCCTTACGGACAGGGTTAACGGTTTCGCGGGCAATAATCTGGCTTCCTATTGCACCCTGAATTGCAATCTTAAACTGCTGGCGGGCAATTTCTCCCTTAAGGCGCTCACAGACAACCTTTGCATGTTCAACCGCATTGGGTCTAAAGCAAAGCTGGGCAAGGGCATCAACAGGCTTTCCGTTTATGAGTATGTCTATCTTTATAAGGTCTGTTGGGCGGTAGTCCGTAATCTCGTAGTCAAAGCTTGCATAACCGCGGCTGTAAGACTTTAGCTTGTCGTAGAAGTCAAAGAGAATCTCCGCAAGAGGCATGTGGTAGGTAAGCTCCACGCGCTTTTCGTCCAGGTACTGCATGTTGGTCTGCTCACCGCGCTTAAGGCGGCAAAGCTCCATAATGCTACCAAGGAATTCAGAAGGGGTAATTATAGAAGCCTTAATATAAGGTTCCTGAGAAGCCTCTATTTTTCCTTCCGGATAGTCGGCAGGGTTGTCCACAAAAATCTCGTCGCGGCCGGCAGGCTTTACCCGGTACTTTACGCTGGGAGCCGTAAAAATAACAACCTGGTCAAAGTCACGCTCAAGACGCTCCTGCACAATCTCCAGATGAAGCAGCCCCAAGAAACCGCAGCGGAATCCGTTTCCAAGGGCAAGCGAATTGTCCTTTTCGTAAACAAGGGAAGCATCGTTCAGCTTTAGCTTTTCCATGCTTTCCTTAAGCTCTTCATAGTCATTTGAATCAATAGGATAAATAGAAGAGAATACTACAGGCTTTACTTCCTTAAAACCGGGAAGCGGCTCTTTTGCAGGATTTGCAGCAGAAGTTACCGTATCGCCAACGCGCACGTCTGCAACAGTCTTCATGCCAGCAATAATATAGCCTACGTCTCCAGCCTCCAGTGCAGAAGTTTCCTCGTACTTGATTTTAAAAAGACCAACCTGCTCTACCTTGTACTCTGCCCCGCTGCTCATAAGGCGGATTGTGTCTCCAGCCTTTACCCTTCCGTCCATTACGCGGATGTGAACAATAACGCCCCTGTATTCGTCATAGTGGCAGTCAAAAATAAGGGCGGTAAGGGGTGCATTTACGTCTCCCTCTGGCGGCGGGAACTTTGTAACGATGGCTTCCATAAGGTCGTCTATTCCCTGCCCGGTCTTTGCGCTAACAAGCTGTGCATCTGCAGAATCAAGGCCAAGGTCGTGGTCTATCTGCTTTTTAACGCTTTCTATGTCGGCAGAAGCAAGGTCAATTTTGTTAACAACGGGAACAATAGTAAGGTCCTGTTCCATTGCCATATACATATTGCTTACGGTCTGGCTTTCCACACCCTGGGTTGCGTCTATTAAAAGAAGTGCACCTTCGCAGGAAGCAATTGCACGGCTAACCTCGTAGCTAAAGTCAACATGGCCCGGAGTGTCTACAAAATTAAGCTCGTAGTCGTTTCCGTCTTTTGCGCGGTAGGGAATTGTTACGGCCTGGCTCTTTATGGTTATGCCCCTTTCCCTTTCAATGTCCATGTTGTCCAGAATCTGGTTCATCATCTGGCGGTCTTCGATTATTTTTGCCTTCTGAATAAGGCGGTCTGCCAGCGTGGATTTTCCGTGGTCAATGTGCGCGGTAATACAAAAGTTGCGCTTGAATTTTAAATCTCTCATAAGGTTTCCTGTTGATTGGATTATTAACTATAGCATACAAATTAACTTTTGACTATAGGAGCTATTTCTTATTTTTTTTTGGAGCATAGGTCATTTGAATAGTGCCCCTTCGGGACTGCTCGCCTTACGGGCTTTCCGGGGTTCCGCGGGGCCCTTACCCGCTCCATTGCCGGTGGTCGGCCCTTCGACTACGCTCAGGGACCTCACCACCAGCAACGGCTACGCCGCCCCTCCAATCCCGGCTAGGATTAATTTGCTAAGGTGTTTTTTACACAGACATGTCATCAGCTGACCACCAGGTCTTGACCGATAGCGATACATTTCTTGCTAGAAGTCCAGGTCACAAATAAGTTCCAGGAGAACTATTTTTTCTGCGTCAGGATCTTTTACAAGAATTGCTGTTGAGCCTTTCTCCAAGATTTTCTTAAGGTCAGAAGAATATTTTACGGGGACTTCCTTTTCAAAATTAGCACCATTCATTTCAAAGGAAAGCTTAAGAAAAAGATCTGCATTCTTTTTCCAGAAAGATTTCTTTTCGAGCAAATTATTTACTATTGCAGTAACCTGATTACCGCCAGTAATTTTCTTTTTGAGCCAAAAGAAGCGGATGCTTGCCACCAGCAGGGAAATAAGAATTATGGCAACCTCGAAATTGGCAATATAGTAATTGCGCCCGTGATAAATTTTGGTTTTACTTATAGTAATTCCAAAACCCAAATTTAGGACAAGAAAAATAATACCAAGTAAAATGAATATCCAGCACCACTCTACAACAGAGTCATTTTTTAATAACTTTTTTACGCTAACTCTCATGGGCTTTAATATAGCAAAAAGAGTGTGCCTTTACAAGCAGATAAAAAAATCCTACGCCGCCATGGAGGGGCGCAAGTTACCGCGCACTGTCATGCTGAATTTATTTCAGTATCTAGCTTCAGAGATTCTGAGTCAAGCTCAGAATGACACAAAGTTAATGGATTTCAGTTTCCACGTCAGTGTAGAGTTCCAGAAGAACTATGCGTTCTGCGCCGGGATCTTTTACAAGGATTGTTGTTGAGCCTTTCTCCAAGATATTAACAAGCCCTGTAGTATATTCTGCAAAAACTTCCCTTTCAAAATGTTTTCCATCCATGTCAAAGGCAAGCTCTAGGAAGAGCCCTTCATCTTTTTCCCAGAAATGCTTCTTTCCGTGACTTCCCATTACACTTGCGACAACCTGCTTACCGGCAGGCCTTTCTTTTTGAATCCAAAAGAAACGGATGATTACCACAACTATGAGAATAAAAAGTATTACGACTTGAGCATTTGCCTCAAAGTAATCGCGTTCCAGATGAATTCCTTTTTTATTTACAGTAATTCCCAATCCTAAATTCACAGCAAGCAAAAATGAATAAATTAAAATAAGTGTGCCTACAAATCTTATAACAGGATCTTTTTTTATTGCTTCTTTTATGCTTACTCTCATGGGTTTTAATATAGCAAAAAGAATGCGCCTTTACAAGCAGATAAAAACAAGCCTACGCCGCCATGGAGCTCCGGCAGTACCGGCCGAAGGACGGTATGAGCGTGAGCGAAGGGCGGAACGGCGGTGACGAGATAAAACTTCCGGTCGAGTTAGCCAAAGAGCAAAATGGTAGAGCTAAAAAAAGTACCGTCCAAAAAATTCCTAAAAATAATAGGGGCTGTCCAAGGGGGCTGCGAGTCCCAGGCCTACGTCCAAGAATCCGTTCTTGCGTTTTCTTGCGTAAAGGGTAAGGGAAATTGCAGTCTTGTCCGCGGAAACCTGGGTGGAAAGAATTTTTACTGGGTCACCTTCGCTGAATCCGGAAACATCTGCAATAGAGCCTTTTATGAGCCTTGAAATTGTATATTCGCGCTTGTCCTTGGAGGAAGCCCTTACAAGTTCCGTGCCAAGGATTGGAACCAGAGCGCCGGAGATTAGGTCGTGGGTGTAGACTTCGTAGCCTGGGGAATCCGGGCGGACGTTAAGATAAAGCGTGTGTTCCTTGCGGACGCCTTCTTCCGAAAGGGTTGTAACCCTTACTATGGAGCCGGCTTTTCTCTGCATAAAATAATACTGGAGGTCGTCAAGGGATGTTACTTTTGTTCCGCCTATTGCAACGATTGTCTGGCCAACTTCCAGGCCTGAAAGATATGCGGGGCTGCCGGGCATTGCGTACATTACGGAAAGTCCTTCGTTCTTTGCGCCTGAACCGGGCAGTCTTTTTGTTTTTCCGTAAGCGCCTGTCCAGGGGTGGCGTCTTTTTCCGCCTGCCGCAAGAAGTGGAAGCTCGTAGCGCAGGTATTCAACCGGGATGGCAAAGTTAAGCCCCTGGTAGTTCTGCACGCCGGCAAATACGATTGCCTGTACGCGGGCCTGGCTGTCTATAAGTGGGCCGCCAGAGTTTCCGCTGTTAACTGCCGCGTCAATCTGGAAGACTTTTCCGCTTGTAAATAGTTCCCTGTCTTTTGCGGATATGATGCCGCTTGTAAGGGTTCTGTCCAGTCCCAACGGAGAGCCGATTGCATACACCTTGTCGCCAACGTTAAGGTCGCTGCTGGAGCCTAGGGTGAAGACATAAGGTGCCCTTACTTCTGCCTTTAGGAGCGCAAGGTCTATTGTGCTGTCCCAGCCCACGATCTTTGCGGGAATGCGGGTGTCCGGGTCTTCTGCAAGCTTTATGTAGCAGCGGGCAAAGCCCTCGTACTTGGGGTCTACGCAGCTTGAAATTACGTGGTGGTTTGTGATGATGTAGCCGTCGCTAGAAATAAAGAATCCGCTTCCAAGCATTGCGTCCGGCCGTCCCACTCCATTTTCTACCTTTACGCCCTTGTCTACAAAGACGGTAACCGTTCCGTTTATTGTAGAAGAAAGCGACACTGACTTTTGAGGCTTTGCATTGCCAAGTCCCGGAACTTTTGAATTTATTAGGTTACGGAGCTGGCTGTCCGACTTTGCAAGCTGGGAAAGACGGGGATAGTTCATGGCTTTTAATGACTCGTAGTAGCCAAGTGAATCCAGGTACTTTTGTTCCGAAAGGGACTTGTTGTAGGCATCCACAACCTTTTGCATCATGTCGTTGTAAAGGGTCTGAACCTTCTGGTTGCCGCTAACGTTTTCCTTTAGTATTCCCGCACGCCAAAAAGCCTTTACGCAGTCACTTTCAGGAATCTCGCGTATGGTTTTTATCTCGTATTCAACTGCGTCGTTTTTTGAATAGTTCACCGGCTCATACAGCTGAACCTTGTCCTTTTTGCTTCCCGCGCAGGATGCAAATTCAAGGGCAAGGGGAATCAGGCAGAGGCGGACAATTTTTTTTATCATCAAATCCTTCATTTTTGCTTTTTATTTCTTTTGCTTTGCTGCTTTCTTTTCGCTTTCTACAGGAAGGCCCTTCATAACCATGCCGTATGCATTGTCCCCCACCTTTATGCCCTTTACGCGGAAGCCGCCGTATTCAACGACCATGGCCACGCACTGGGTTGGGTTCCTGCTTAATGCAGTAAGGACTTCCCTTGCAAGTTCGCTGGAACCAGTCTTTCCCAGCCAGTAGAACTTATACATGGGGTCTTCTGTTACGGTAACGCTGCGGCCTCCCCTTGTTACGGATGAAGGTACGCCAGCCTTTGAGGAAATGCAGACCTGAACCTTGTTCTCGTCGTAGAAATAGGCCTCCTCAAGAACAATTTCGTCTTTTGGAGCGTTCTTTGAACTGCGTGACTTTTTTTCAAAGCGGATGTCCCACTTGCCGTCGTTGTTTGTGTCCCAGGAAGAAATCTTTCCGCCGTAGGGAAGGTATTCCTCCGTGAAGTCTGGAACTGAATCGCGGTTGGTGTCCACCTGAATCTGCTTGAGGTACCAGGGTTCATTGTCGCTCGTTACGCTTCCGAACATGTTTATTATTATGTTGCGCTCGTCCTCCATGGAATGGACGTCCATGGAATCATTCTTGTCCTTTTCGTAGATTTCGGTTGTTTCAAAGACACCGTCTCCATCTGCGTCTACTGAACGCATGTAGGGCATGTCGTTCTTGAACTGGGCGCGGGCATAGAGTTTTCCGCTCTGCATATAGTCACCGCTCTGGATTTTTCCGTCAAGCACGTAGAAGATTATGCTTGCACCTGCCCTTTCCTTTGTGGGAACATGGGCAAGGGATGCGGCGGCTGCAAGCTTGGCAACCGGCAGCGGGTATGCAGACATAGGGGCGCTGGTCTTGTCCTTGAGGCTTGAGCGCACCACGAAATTCTTTGGGTTGTAGTCGTCGAGGTTAGGCTGGGGAACGAAGAACTGTATGCTTCCGCCAAAGCTTAAGTCCTTGTCTTCTTCAATCTTTACGGGAGTCCACTTTAGGGCACCCTGGGGTATGTCGTAGTAGGCAAGGGTCTTGTCCTTTTCATCGCGGAATCCTACCACTTTAAGATAGGGATATTCACCCCATTCAAAGAACATGTTGTTGGGGTTTGCGGAACCGCTGAGCGGTGTTCCAAAATCGCAGGCGATGCGCCATTCGTGCATCTCGTCCTGATTTGCATCATAGATTACAGTCTTTGGCCTTCCCCGGGAATATACAACGCGCATGTTGTAGATGCCGTCTCCGTCCGTGTCCCGCAGAATAACACCGTTGTAGGCAAGGAGGAATGCGGCGGCCTTTTCCTTTGCTCCGTTTTCGCTAAGGGCTGCAACAAACCTCTTGAGCATGTCATAGTCAAGGCCTGCTGCGGCAAACTTTTCCAGGTAGCTTACGGCCTTTTCCTGGGACATAAGTTCCTTGCGAAGGGCTGCCTCCGCAAAGAGGGGGTGCTTGAGGCCACGTGCAGAGAATGACTGGAGCATCTTTGTCTGGATTGCTCCCCTTGCAAAGAGGGCTGCATAGATTTCAAGCTCGGCGTCTTTGTCCGGGGCTGCGGCGGCATACTGGCTTATCGTTGATATGAAGAAATTGGCAATTCTCCTTACCTGCTCGTTGTCATCCGTAGGTGATTCATTCTTAAAGAAAAGAAGCGGGAAGCGTGAATCCTTGGGGTAAATCTGGCGGGCATTGTCTATCTTGTTGCGGGCCTGCTCCAGAGAGCCGGGGGTGTGAATTCTATAGTAGGATTTTGCGCGTATGTATTCAGCGTCGGCAGAAAAGACAAGGGGAGCCTTATCAAGTACTGCAGAAACTTCTTCGTAGCGCAGGGTGTCGCAGAGGATGTCTGCATAGAGGACGCGGGCACTGTCGTAGTTGTAGTTGGCCCAGTTGTCAAGGGAAAGTGCCTTTTCAGCATAGGAAAGCACGTCCGCAGAAGGCTTCCTGTTCTTGTTGCAGGCAAGGGCCTTCATATACCACAAGTCTGAAATTGAATCGTCATAGGCAAGGCCGAGTTCCACCTGGCTTGCAACGGCACCCCAGTTTGACTGGACGGCATAGTCGTTGGCCAGTGCAAGGCACCTCAGGGCAGTACGCCTGTTTGCCATTGCGGCGCTGTCTTTTAATGCATCACCCGTGTTTATGGGCTTAAGGGCCAGTGCACTAAAAACTGACGCGAATTCAAAAAGAGCAAAAACACCGATTTTTACAATTCTATTCATTTTTCTTCCTTTTGTACAATCCAATTGTTAAACCCCAAAGGAGCACCAAGGATACAGACCAAGGGCTGCGATGGAGACTTCAAGTCCTGGACAACAGGAATTTCGCTGCGGAAGGAACCGCACTTCCAGCCGTCAAGAATGCCGGAAACCCCCTTTAGGGAACCGGAAGCAGTTTTTATTGAATCCCCCGCCTGCCTGCTTCTGAATGCAAACGGAAATTCAAGCCCCTCAATGTCCACGCCACAAGGCAGGGAAGCGTTTTGGGAAAGAGCATGCTCAAGCTCAAGGTGCATCTTACCGCCGGACTTGGAAACGCCAAGCGTCCATTTGCCGGCACGTACAATGCCTTCTTTTGTGATTATAGCAAAAAATCCGCTTTCTGTCGCTACCTTCTGCACTTTTCGCACAAAAATGCGACCCTTTGAGCAGACTACCTCTGCCCCGCATGAATTTTCCGCCCAATCACCCTTTATTTTCGGCAGAATTTGCAGATTTCTTTGAATGCCTTCGATAAAAGTATACGGAATGCGTACCCGGGAGCCCTCGCCCTGAAGAACTTTATCCAGGGCCAGATACAGCATCCTTGTCCTTAGGGCTGGATGAAGCTTTGAAAACTCGTCCAAAGGAAAGGAAAGCTGCCCTTCTTCCTCCTTCCAGCCGATTTTCCCAGCCGCCTGAACTGCCGAAGACGCGATGAATTCCTCGTCGCTAGCCATCTTGCGTGACAGAGAAAGCAGAGGCTTTTGCCATCCGGGGATGTTTTCACTAAGAAAGGGAATTATCTTGTTTCTCATCCTGTTTCTTAGCATGGTGTTTTCGCTGTTGGTTGAATCCGTGCGGAATTCAAGGCCTTGGGAATTAAGGTAGGCTTCTATTTCCTGGCGGGAGATGCTTAAAAGAGGCCTTATGAAGCGGTCCCTCGACTGCGGAATGCCGGAAAGGCTGCCCCCCGCACCCCCGGAAAAAAAGCGCATCAGAATGGTTTCCAGCTGGTCGTTCTGGTTGTGGGCAAGGCAAAACCAGTCCAGGCCAAAGCTGCTGATTGCCTCTTCAAAAGCCTTGTAGCGCAAGAACCTGGCAGCATCTTCAATACCACCGCCGCGCTCCTTTTTTACGCGCTCAACTTCCCCGCGCCGAATGTCAACGCGGAAGCATCTTACGCCTATTCTCTTGCAGTAGGCCTCCACAAAAGAAGCGTCCCCTTCGGTCTGTTCTGCGGGACGGATGTTGTGGTTCACTGTAACGGCAACTATATTCTGCGGCAAAAGGACATGGGAAAGGGCCGTTAAAAGGGAAATGGAATCTGCCCCTCCGCTTACCCCCACCCCGTAGCAAAGTGAGGGGGGAAAATCTGCACCGCATGAGTGCAGGCCTGAGAGAACCTTGGTTTCAAAGCCCTGAACTATGTCTTTCAAAAAGAGTCCTCCGCAGAAGGAAAAGCAAGCGAGCGCAAACAAAAAACCCCGCTGTAAAGGCGGGGAATTGCTCATCCAATATGGAATATAAAGCGACAGCGGCAATTAGTCCGCCAGCCAGAATTAATTATTTCTTTGGAGGTGCGATTGTAACGATAAGTGCGGTTGGCTTTGTAATAAGGGTAATCTTATCGCTAAGGTGAAGGTCTGCAACTGTGAACTTCTGTCCGATTTCTACACCGGAAACATCAGCTGTAATTGAAGCAGGCATGTCATCCGGGAGAGCCTTGAGCTGAACTGAAGGAATGTGCTTTACCATGAAGCCACCCTTGAGAACGCCAGCAGGAGTTCCAGTGTAGTGCATCTTGAGTTCTGCCATAATCGGCTTCTTTCCGCTTACGATGTGGAAATCTGCGTGAAGGTTCTTGTCGGTCTTGATGTCGTATTCTGTGTCCTGGATATAGGCCTTGTTGTCCTGACCGTCAATCTTAAGGTTAATCAGTGTTGTTGGAGTGATTGTCCTCCAAACCTTTGAAAATTCTGCGGCATCAATGTCGAGCATGATTGACTCGCCCTTTTCATTATAAGCGATTGCTGGAAGGCGCCCCGCAGCGCGAAGATCCTTGGCAGCTTTTTTTCCTGTTTCTTTCCGTACTTTTGCATTAATCACAAACTGTTCCATTCTGGAAACTCCTTAAAAAAAAATTCTACTTTAATTACTAGAACTGGGACGGCTGGATTCGAACCAGCGGAATGACGGCACCAAAAGCCGTTGTCTTACCACTTGACGACGTCCCAAGATATACTAAGATGCAGGTTAGTCATTTGCATCACTAGCGTCCGTTTCTACATGCCCAGCTTCATATTCGCCCAGAATCTTCTCCTGGAGCTCATTGCGGAAATCGGGGTTAATTGGATGGGCAACATCCTTGTATTCCCCGTTTGCCGTCTTTCTGCTTGGCATGGCTATGAACATTCCTGTCTTGCCTTCAATAATCTTGATGTTGTGAACGACAAAGCAGTTGTCAAACGTAATCGTTACATAGCCCTTAAGCTTTCCCTCACCTTCAACCTTGCGGATCTTTATTTCAGTCACCTGCATAATTTTTATCCTCCTGTAATCACGCTAAACCAGCGCTGCATGCCAGTTTTCGGACAGTATTTGAAACGCAGCCTGCGCTTTTTCAACCTCTTTAAATATTCCGAATACTGACGATCCAGAACCGGACATATCGACAAAATCTGCACCGCACTGCCTCAAGGCCTGCAATGCAAGGGGTATTTCGCCAAAATGTGCGGTTACAGGAGCTGTAAAATCATTCTGAAAAAACCACTTCCGTACCGGTTTATTAAATTCTTCTACAAAAGAACGTATGTCACCGTCAGCATTGCCTGCTGCAAAACCTTCTTTTTGATGGAGTTCATCAATCCAAGAATAAGCATCCTTGGTTGAAACGCTGACACCAGGAAAAAGAAGCAGGATGTGTAAATCCTTACGTCCTTCAATTTGAGTTACCCTATCACCTCTTCCTTGAACGACGGCCGTAAAATTTTCACAACCGCTGTACAAAGCCTTTGTAAAGAAAAAAACGTCGCTGCCTACCTGAGATGAAATTTCATCTAGAGAGGTTTCGGTTAAATGCGTATCAAACAAAATGTCCAGAGATTGAATAAAAGAAGAAGCATCACTTGAGCCGCCCCCCAATCCACCGCCGGCAGGAATGCGCTTTACCAATTTTACGCACACACCCTGACAAACACCAGTCAGCACGCAGAAAGCTTTGTATGCCTTGGTAAAAGTGTTTTCTTCTGGCAAAGCAAAATTATCACACTCCACGATACACGAATTATTTTGCCCGGAGAGACTAACCGTAAGCTCGTCGCGAAGGTTAATGACGGTAAAAATACTTTTTATATCGTGATAACAGCCTTGCCGCTTTGGGAATACCTTTAGGCCGATGTTTATCTTGGCCGGAGCAAAAACCGTTATACCCTTGCACATACTCCATCATTATATGCATTTGATAAATCAATGTCAATCGCATAAAGGGAATTTTGCAAGCATTTCTAAAAAAATACAATATTTTGCATTATTTTGCAAAAACCGATTGACAAAAGGCCAAGTAAAATTTACATTCTACTTGAGGGCCCGGTCATCCATAAAGAAGCTTTCACTCTAAAAGTCCGGCTCAAAAACAAGGAGTTAATTCATGCTCGAAGACGATTTTCTTGACTTTGCTATGGCTGCAGGTTTTGATGAAGATTATGACGACAACTTCCCGTCTGACGATGATTACGACGACGATGATTTTGACGATGACTTTGAGGATGAAGACGGTTCATTCGAGGACGATTTGGACGAAGAGGATGATGACTACGACGAACCCTTTGATGACCAGGAGGCTGAGGACGGCTACGACAACCGCCGCCGCGGCTTTGACGACGACCTCTACAACGACGACGAAGAAATAGAAGAAGACTCAGATCCCGCTGACCTGGACTTCTAATTACTGGCAGGCTTTGTTCCTACCAAAAAGCTGCCCTTCATCTTTTTTGTATATTATTTTGTTCTAACTGCCCGGATTAAAAGAAAATCGGGTTTGTGCAAGTTATCCTCATAATCAGGGTATTTTTTGATTGTTTCTTCGCTGGGATAAGGCTCAAGGACTTTTTGAACCATAAAGCCAGACTCTACAAGAGTGTTGATAATACTTGAAAAAGTTCTGTGATACTTTATCACTTCATCCACAAACCACTTTGAGCACCTTTTGCCGTCAACCGAATAATTTGAGATGTTTGCATATATCTTTTTGCCCTGGCCCGGCGGTCTCCTTTTGTAAAGCAAGTGTTCAGGGGATTTTCCTGTGAAAAGACAAAGAGGCCTTTTTCATTAAGAAGGTTATGCACATTTTTGCAGACGGAATCAAAATCCTGGACATAGTGCAAGGCAAGAGAACTTACTATTAAATCATACTTTTCATCGAGGCATGAAATATCTTCAATCGGAATATTCAGAAAATCAATATTTGGGGCAGAATTTTCCAGCCGGGCAATTCTGAGCATTTTTTTTGAAAGGTCAATTCCGGTAACTTTGGCGGCTCCCCTTTTTACGAACTCCTTGCAGTTTTCTCCGTAGCCGCAGCCCAAATCCAGAATTTTCAAATCTTTTAACTCGGGCAGCAAAGAAAACAAGGCTGGCTTTTCAAACAAAATGTTTGCATTTACTTTATTCTCCCTTATTTTCTGATAGCCTTCAAAAAAGACTTCATTATCATAAACATTTTGTTTTGACATTTTTATATTCCTTGAATTTCTTTCTTGCCCACAAGCCTAGCCGGGATTGGAGGGGGCACGAAGTGCGTGCGAAAGCACCGCGCCCGGCTAGGGGGCAAGCCCCGCAAAGCCCGTAACACGATGCCTCCCCGAAGGGGCACTTTCACCAATAAGGTGGCTCCAAATCAAGAAAAAAATCAAATACTATTTTAGAATCTTTCCTGCATGCCAGAGTTTTTCCAGGTCGTAGAAGGCGCGCGCATCGGAGGACATAAGGTGCACCACGACGGAACCAAGGTCTATGAGGTTCCAGTCGTCGCCCTGGGGAGTCTTGCGGGCTGTGGGGTGGATTTCCATGCCGTTTTCCGAGATGTAGTCCTTGACCTGCCTGTAGAGTCCCTGCCAGTGGGCACTGCTTGTTACCGTAACGATTACAAAGTAGTCTGTCCAGCTGTTGAGCCCGGTTACGTCTATTACGCGGACATCCTGGCCCTTGCCGTCTTCCATGAGCTTTGCAATTTCAAGAGCCTTGTCCTGCTCGGTCTTTTCTGTATTTTCCATATTAGTCTTCCTCTTCTTTTCCTGTATAACCGCCGCGAACATAACGGCCATCCCAGTCTTTTCCAAGATACAAAGTAAAGTCTACGTCCGACGATTCATTTCCGAAGCTTTCGGGCTTTACTTCCTCGTATTCAATGTATTTGCATTTTATGAAGTCGGAAAGAACACGGAGGGATTCCGATTCACCGACGTGGCTTACGATGAGGGTGTGCTCCATCTCTTCGTCTGCATTTCCGTACTTTAGGACTTCGTAGCCCATTCCCTGAAGGAGGAAGGCTGCGTTTCTTGCGGAACCGGTTACGCTTGTTGCGTTCTGGATTTCCACTACATAGACTCGGCTTCCACCGCGCTCCTCTTCTGAAACCAGGGTTGCAAGGGTTGTCTTTATTACGTCCTTGATGAGCTGGCCGCCGTCCTGAAGGAACCAAAGTTGCTGGCCCGAGGAGGTTGTACGGAGCATTCCCTGAGGAAAGAGGGGCGAAAGGCTGTCCGTGTTTACGTCGCAGATGAGCGAAAGCAGCTTGTAGAGCAAGTCACCCTCTACGCTAGCGTCGAACTTTGAGGCGTATACGGGAAAATCCTTTTTTCTTAGCACGTTCATTTTGTTTTCCGTGATTGCGGAAAGCAGGGCCACCAGCACGTTCTGCCTGCGGTCATCAACGTCGCTGTCACTTTCACCGGGGAGACGGTAGGTTACGTAGGTCCTTACCTTGTCACCGTCCAGCGTTACCTGCCCGCTTGGAAGCAGCCAGCGTTCACCTTCTTCCGTAACGGTGTCTACCGGGGAGTAAACCAGCACGTTCAGTCCGCCCAGAAGGTCGGTCAGCAGGGAGAGGTTGTCCAGGTTTATGTCTATTGTAAAGGGGATTACGGTATCCGTAAGACGCTCGATTTCCGAGACGTAGGTCTTCATTCCCTTTTCGCGGTAGATTGCGTCTATGCGGTCCGTGCGGCCAAGGCTCTTGTCAAAGATGTCGCCTATGTTGCCCGGTATGTCAAAGAGGGCACCCTTGTTGTAAGGCGGGTAAAAGGCGAAAACGTCCGTTACCAGGGCGTTCCCCTCGCCGTCGTTTATTACGAGAAGGGTCTTTACAACTTCGTTCTTGGCAAGCGTTTCTTCCAGAGGGTCGCTTGTAAGCGATGAAGCCATCACTACAACGGCTCCAATCATTACTGCTAGTATGGCCACCAAAAAGAGTGCGCTTAGCTTTTCCTTGGAAACGGCCATCAGTTGCCCCCGGCAAAGTCCATGGCTAGGGTTGCGTCATAGGCTATGTCCCGCCTTAGGGCTTCGTGGAACCTAAAGCTTACCGGAGCTATTTCCTTGCCCTTTGAGCGCAGGTAGTCCATGTTTTCTTCAAGAACTGCAAGGCATAGCTTGTTGAGGCTTAAGGCAAAGAGTTTTTCCCGGTATTCCTGTGTGGACTGGGGCCTTCCCGGCTCTATCTTATCCGCGGCATAAATGATTTTTGCAAGAGGACAAAGGCTTGCTCCTCCAAGGGTGTGCCTTGAAACCGCCTGTATTATGTCCGAATCGTCAATGCCAAAGTCCCTGCGGAGTTTTTCCGCCGCGGCACGTCCGTGCAGCAGAGAGGGCTTGGCTTTTTCCACGTCGGAAATTGGCTGTCCGTCATGGCTGGCAAGGGAAAGCTGGGTTTCGTCATCCAAATCCTTGCACATGTCGTGGGCCAGGCCTGCAAGATAGCCCTTCTTGGGGTCAACACCGTACATGTCGCACATGATTTTTGCTGTTTCTGCAACGCGCATGCTGTGCTCAAACCGATCTTTTTTCTCTGCGGCAGAAGCAAACTTGCGTATTTTTTCTACAATCTCGTCAAAATTACTGTTATTTGTATCCATAAAGTTTACCGTCTATAATATACCTAAAAACAGGGCGCGGTACAAGATATCCGAAACTCTTGCCGCAGGAAATTCTTTCCCTTATGTCCGTGGAGCTGATTGTGAGCAGAGGATTTTCTATTGCAACACAGTTGTTGAAAAGCGGTTCCTTGGTTATGTCAAAGTCAAGCTGGCAGGTTTTGCCGTAGTCGCCCACGTTCTTGTTTGCAAATAGGGCTGATTCCTGCTTGTAGGGTCTTCTGGCAACGATAAGGGTGCACCTTTGGGCTATTTCTTCCGCCCGGTTCCACAGGTGGAAGTCCGGCAGAAGGTCTTCCCCCATTATTAGGCCAAGCTTTCCTTCCAGGGTGTCCTTGTATTTTTCTTCCAGAATCCTTATCGTGTCGCAGGTGTAGCTTACACCGCCCCGCTCTATCTCGCAGCCTTCCGCAATAAAACGCTCGTCCTCGGAGCATGCGGCCTTGACCATACCAAGCCTGTCTTGTGCAGGGACAATCTCCCTCATTGCCTTGTGGGGAGGGGTTGCGGTTGGAACAAAAAGAATCCTGTCGTAGCCAAGGGTTATGCAAACATCGTCCGCAAGTGCAAGGTGGCCCACGTGTATGGGGTTAAAGCTGCCACCTAGGATTGCCATCTTCATGAATAGGCCCCCTCGCTTGGATCGCTTCCCGGGAACTGTTCTTCCATGCTTGAATCTACGGAGCGGGAAGCAAGGAAGCTGCTCTTTGCAGATGAATCAGGGTCATCTTTGGCTGCAGAGGCAGTTTCGACATCAGCATTTCCCTTTGCGGGGGAAAGCCAGCCGTCCATCTTTTCCACAAGGGAGATTATTGCCCTGCGTGCGTTTTCTATGTTCTTCCTCTCAAGTACGGAAACCGCTATTACGGCAGTCTCGGGCTCTTCACTGCGGATTTTTGCCGCAACTTCATCAGCCTTTTCACCGGCACCCTCAATGTCTATCTTGTTGCAGAGGACTATGCGGGGCTTTTCCAGAAGTCCCCTTCCGTACTTTTCAAGCTCGGTCTTTAGCGATGAATATGCGGTAAGGCAGTTTTCATCGGAGCAGTCAATCATAAAAAGAAGGGCTGCCGTGCGCGAGATGTGCTTTAGGAAGCGGAGGCCAAGCCCTGCACCTTCAGACGCACCCTCTATGATTCCGGGGATGTCCGCAATGATGAAGTCCTTGTCCTGGTCCACGTGGAGAACGCCAAGGTTTGGAATCTTCGTGGTAAAGGGATAGGGGGCAATCTTTGGCCTTGCGTTTGTGAACATTTCCAGAAGGCTGGATTTTCCCGCATTGGGGAAGCCTACAAGGCCAACGTCTGCCATGATGGAAAGCTCTATGCGGAGGTTCATCTCCTTGCCGGGTTTTCCAGGATGGGCATAGCGGGGTGCCTGGTTGGTGCTGCTCTTGAAATGCACGTTGCCCCAGCCGCCCTTGCCGCCCTGCAGAATCATCATCTGGCTGCCGTCGCTTTCTTCCGTAAAGTCCCGGATAAGCTCGCCCGTATCTGCGTTGCGGATGGTGGTTCCAGGTGGAACGGGAATAAACACGTCTTCTCCGTCCTTGCCAAAGCGGTTCCAGCTCATGCCGTCCTGTCCATTCTGGGCCTTAAAGACCTGCCTGTGGCGAAGGTGGGCAAGAGTGCGAAGGTTGCGCCTTACGCATACGTACACGTCGCCTCCCCTGCCACCGTCTCCGCCGTTGGGGCCTCCGTTGGGTATATACTTTTCCCTTCTGAAAGAAATACAGCCGTTTCCGCCCTTGCCGGACCTTACGGTTATAAGTGCCTCATCCGCAAACTGAATCATAAACACATCCTTTAAAGAAAAAATGCCCGGCATGAACTAAAAAATTCATACAGGGCATCTTCAACAGAATTCTTGCAATCTAAAAACACCTTTGCCGGTAAAGCCCGGACTATAAAAGGTGCTTAGTTTGAAGCGGCTTCAACCGGTTCTATGGAAACAATCTTGCGGTCCTTGCGTTCGCCGTAGACCACTTTTCCGTCAGCAATTGCATAGAGGGTATCGTCTCCGCCCCTCTTTACAAAGTTACCCGGATGAATTCTTGTTCCGCGCTGTCTTACCAGGATAGAACCTGCCTTAACCATTTCTCCGCCGTATCTTTTAACGCCCAAATGTTTCGGGTTGGAATCGCGTCCGTTTTTAGCGCCGCTACCGCCTTTTGTACGTCCCATTTTAATCCTCCGCCGGTAAGAACCGGACTGTTTTATTCAATAATCTCTTTTAGAAGCAGGCACCCCGGATATTCTTCTGACAGGGAAGAAATCCCGTCACGAATAAAATCTGCCGTGCACCTGAGCCTTTCAGCAAGTTCTGCCGAATGGCCTTGCACTTCAACACTGAACGCCAGACTTCCGCGTTCAGAAGCATCACAACTAAGCTTTATTCCCCCGGTTTTTTCCAAGACAGAAATTGCAGTCCGAAGAAGAAGCGTCTCCGCCGAACAAACTATGTCCCTGCCCCTGGCGGCGAAAAAGGCATGCCCCTTAGCCGAACAGCTTTTGAAGCAACCGTCTGCACCGCAAACCAAAAGCACCTTAGTCATGAACCGTTATGCCGAAACCACATCCTTAACAGTTACATAGGTGTACTGCTCGCGGTGACCGTGGAAACGGTGATAATCCTTCTTGCTCTTGTACTTGAAAACCAGAACTTTCTTGTCTTTGAAAGTTTCGCCAACTTCAACCGTAACTTTTGCTCCCTTTACATAGGGTGTACCGACAGATACCTTGTCACCGTCGCTTACGAGAAGAACAGTGTCAATAGTAATTGTGTCGCCTTCCTTTGCGTCGTTGATTTTTGCAACGCGAAGAACGGCATCCTTTTCTGCCTTGTACTGATTGCCTTTGTATTCAACAATTGCGTACATGTAAAACCTCTAAACTTGGCCGTAAGGAGTAACGGATTCCTTAACAACCTAAATTAATGTGTGGTGTATGATAACAAATTTACACGGCCTTAGTCAATAGAAAATTCTATATAAAACAAGGAATTCGCAAAAAAAACAGCGCATAAAAAAAACACCGCCCGGAAGAAAAACTTTTATCCGAACGGTGCTCTTTACAGGAGTCTAGGGAATCTCAAAAAAGCAAAGCTTTAGAGGCTTCCAGGATATTTTACAAAGGCGTCCTTGTAGCCGTAGCCCTTGAAACGCTCAAGAATCATGCCGTATTCATCCACGGAAAGCGGTCCAACAAGCACCCTGTATGCCCCGCGGGAATTCTGAATCATTACAAGCGGGTACTTTCCGTACTTGTCAATCAGCGACTGTGCGCTTGAAGTTTCGGAAAGGGTTGCAATCTGTATGTAATAGCGTGAGCGGTCAAGTTCGCTTTCCTTACGCAGGCGCTTTTCTATGTCCTTAGTCGGTGCCTCCTTCTGGGGAGCAGGCTTAATTTCCACCGGCTTCTTTTCTTCCTTGGGAGGAGTTACGTCCTCTGAAGGAACAAGCACGATTGGCGTGTAAGGCTCTTCCGGCTCAAGCGGTGCAACTTCTTCTTCTTCCTTGTCCTCTTCCGGCGGAGTAAGGTCAATCTTTGCAACAGGCTCTGTGTCTGCCGGTTCTGCAGCTACAATTTCCTCACCCGCAAAGTCTGTTTCAGGCCCTGCATCCGGGTTTACTGGAATTACTATAGCAACAGGCTCGCTTATGTCTTCCACAAGTTCCGCGTCCTCTTCCTCGAGAACCTCATCTTCCATTATGCCGTCTTCTTTCACGGGAACATCTGCTGCCGCTATGCGTCCATTCGCAGGAAGCGGTCTTACAATCTCGTCCTCGCTAACATATTCAGAACCAAGCGGCTCCTCAAAGGCAATTTTCTCGCCGTCAAAGTCTGAGTCAAGGCTTCCAACCGGAATTGCCGACGCTTCGTCTTCCTTTGCAGGCTCAAGGCTTCCTATATTCTCACCGGATGAATCTGCATTCAAGGACGAATCTTTTTTTACACCCCTGCCGTATCCAGACAAAGGCTCGTAGGTAGTGCCTTCGTTTTTTGCAAGCTCAGAATCGCTAAGTGGCTCAAGAGGCTCAAGGGAAGCAACTTCTTCGGAAATAAGGCCGTCATCTTCCTTTTCCGGAGCATCAGCCAAAGCATCGCCGTCCCCCTCGTCCACTTCCATCGTCTCGTAACCGGCAGCCAGGTCGGGGGAATCCGCATCAGAAGGCAGGTCCACGTTCTCGTAATATGAGCCGCTCTTGGCCGTATAAGGCTTTTTGCCGTCCCCAGGTAAAATGCTGGAAACAATGCCAACACCAGCCGCACTCTGGTCAAAGGACCCCTTTCTTGAGCTTAGCTTAATCTTTAAATTTGCGTCCGAGGAAATTCCAAGCCCCTCAGCCGCCTCTTTGGAAAGCAGCATTATGGAACCGGAAGATGCGTCCATGGAACCAAGGTTAAGAAGTTCCAAAGTCTCCCCTGTCATTGGGTTTGTTACGCTAACGTTGTCCCCCGGCAAATATCCAGAAGCCTTTACAAAAAGCCCCTTGGGAAGCTCCCCCTCCCTGCCTACAGAAGCATTGCCGTCGAGGTACAAAAAAGAGTCGTCTGCGGCTACAAAAATAACCGCAAGGCTTATAGCTATTACTGCGATTAATATTTTCTTCATTCTGTTTCCCCTTCCCCACGGATCCTTAGCTTAATGTCTTAAAATGGTTGTAAATGTCCTGCGCAACTTTGGAGGTGAAATCAGAAATTCCTTTTTCATTATCCCTTTCGGGAGACACCTTGTTCGTCTTCCTTGAACCGGAAGCCACGCTTTTCCCTGTCTTTAGATCAAATATATTCCAACTAATTTTCTCTATGTTCGAAATGATTAGAGCCTCGGGATTCCTTGAATTTTCCGTATCGTAGTCAATTGTCAGGGCTATAAAATAGTTGCAAAAACCCGAACTTGCCTCGCTGAGCGCCGCATAGTAAAGCTGCTCGTCCACAGATTCGTCCGTAGACACGGCGGTAGGAGTATTTGTTACGATTATGCCCCTGTCAAAAAAGAAATCAAAGAGCGAATTCTCTATAAGATAAGAAGATGCCCTAACCTCGCTCTGGCAAGGATCATGCTGAATAAGCTGAAAGGCAACAACAGTAGCGCTGGCACTTGCAGAAAAAAGCAAGGCAAAAACCGCGGCTACTAAAAGAAATTTAACTCTTCTCATAAATATCCCCTTGAACAAAAACTTTGCTCTCGATTAATTATCGGATTTTGCAAAGTTGAGTTTAGTTTTATTTATGAGACTGTGTTTTTGAATTAAAATTTTCTGGACGGAAGCTTTCTAAGGCTCTACCATTCACTTTTTGGCTAACTCGACAGCCATGCCAATGCGTCACCCGCTTTCCAGGGCTACGCTACCGCTCCGGCCCGCCTCCGGCGGTCTGGCTCCGCCACCCTTCCAATCGGGCGTATGACCAAAAAAAATCCATCCATGGATTTTTTTTGGTATCGGAGATTTGCAACGCAAATCTCCGGGTTGCTAAGCCGCCCCTCCATGGGCTCTTTATTGCTTGGCAAGGAAGAATAAAAATCCATGGATTTTTCCGGGTATCGGAGATTTGCAATGCAAATCTCCGGGCTGCTAAGCCGCCCCTCCATGGGCTCTTTATTGCTTGGCAAGAAAGAATAAAAAATCCCTCCGTGCCATTGTCGGGCGGTTGGTGAGCATAGTCGAACCTCAGGGGACGGTTACTTTTTTGCGGTAAAGTAGCCTGGTGCGTCTGGGCCACCGTCTATGCGGGCAAAGGAAGCGTCGTTGGAAGAGGAATCAGAATAGGACGTTCCCTTACCGCCCTTAAGCTTCTGGCACTTGTTAAAAATCTTTTTTCCAGCCGGAAGATTTTTTGTTACAAACTTGTCCGAAGCGTAAATTGTTGCAAGGGCAGACTTTTGCGGATCCAGGTCGTAGTCCATCTCGAACATCAGCTCCATGTTGGTAACGTTCCTTGTGTCAAAGGAAGAAAGGTCAAGGCTTGGAAGCTTTAGGCAGCAGATGAACATATAGCTCATGTCGCTTACTTTTTCCGTGTTAAAGCTTGAAAGTTTAACCGATGTCAGGTTAAGGCAGGAACCGAACATACGCTGCATGTTGGTAACGTTCCTTGTGTCAAAAGAAGAAAGGTCAAGTGCCCTGAACTTGCTCCAGTAGAACATTTCCTGCATGTTGGTAACATTCCTCGTGTCAAAGCCGGACAGGTCAATGGTATTGTGCTTAAGTCCGCAGCCGTTAAACATGTTGTTCATGTCCGTAACCTTGCCGGTGTTAAAGCTAGAAAGGTCAAAGTCAAGGACAAAGCAGTTGTAGAACATGTGGTTCATATCCGTAACGTTGGATGTGTCAAAACTGTAAAGATTAAGGCTTTCCAGCTTCTTGCATTCGTAGAACATAAGGCTCATGTTGGTAACGCATCTGGTGTCAAAGCTTGACAAATCAAGGTAGGCAATAGCCCTGCAGCCCCGGAACATGCCGCTCATGTCCGTAACCTTGCCCGTGTTGAATTTTGTAAGGTTCAGCGACGGAAGCTTTTCGCAGAAGTAGAACATCTCCTTCATGTCCGTAACGTTTTTTGTGTCAAATTTGGAAAGGTCAAGGGCTGTAAGCTCGTAGCACTGGTAGAACATTCCGCTCATGTCGGTAACGCGGCCAGTTGAAAAACTTGAAAGGTTAAGAGAGGAAAGCTTTGTGCAACCGTAGAACATGTTCTTCATGCTTGTTACCATTGACGTGTCAAATGCAGAAAGGTTAAGGCTGGTCAATTCCTTGCAATTGCTGAACATACCGCTCATGTCCGTAACGCGGCCAGTCTTAAAAGCCGTAAAATCCACAGACTTTAGCTTTACGCAGCCTGCGAACATATTCTTCATGCTAAGGGCACTGCCAAAGTCAAAGCCAGAAAGGTCAATTTCCGTAAGATACTTTAACCCCTCAAACATTCCGCTCGAATCGGCAGGCGCGGGTATTTTCTTGCCGGAATCCGTATAGCCCCTTGCGTAGTAGCAGACGGTCTTTTCGTCAGAATCAAGGTATATAACGGCATCGATTGAATTTGAAATCTTTTTGGCAAAAGACTTGCTTCGCCCCTGGGGTTCCACGCTGGAAGGCTTAAAGACATAGGGCTTGGATGTTTTCATAAAGTTTTTGAGTATTGCGTTTATTTCTGAGCCTTTTACAATGGCGGAGGGAGTTTCCAGGGCCTTGCTTTGGGCCGCAGTTTTTTCCCCGCCTTTACCGGAAGCAGACTGTGGAGCTGCACTAGAAACAAAATTACTGCTTTGGCAGCCAGCAAAGATTTCTATTAAGCACAAAAACAATAAAGAAGTCCTGAAAGCCTTTAATTTCATCACTACGATTTCTCCTTGGGGATGTTTTTAAAACAAAAGCTCCTGCAGCATTCCAAAAATATGCCAAACACTATTTTAAGCCACAGTTTTTCCTTTGTAAAGTTTTTTCCAAAGAAACCTACGCCGCCATGGAGCCCCTTTAGTCCCGCGCAAGCGGGATGAGGGTTACCGAAGGGCGGAACGGCGGTGGCGCAAAGGCATGCCAGCCGAAATTAGCCAAGGAATATATTCGTAGAGCATGCAGAGTTACCGTCCTAAAGATTACCATCCAAACAAGAAAGAAAATTTAACGTTGAAGAAAAGATTAGTGTGTGCTATAATAGGAAGAAAAAGAGGGGATTATGGGAAAGATAGACAGCCGGCTTTACATTATAGGTGCCGGTTTTGCAGGGCAGATGATTGCCCAAGAGCTAAAGCGGAAGAAGATTTTTGGTACCGTGGCGGCATTCATCGACGACAGCAAGGAATTAATCGGAAGTAAAATCGAAGACGTGCCGGTTTTGGGGCCAATAGACACAATGTCAAGCGTTCTTCGCGTTACGGCCATTGACCAGGCCATCATTGCAATACCAAGCGCAGACGGTTCCCGCATAAAGCAAATTTACGACGTGCTAAAAAAATGCGGCTTTTTCCACATAAAAATCCTGCCTTCCATAAGCCAAGTTGTAGACGGAAAGGCCCACTTTGTTCAGGCCAGGGAAATAAACCCGCTGGACATTCTTGGAAGAACACCAATAATAATCCCCCTCCACGAAAGCCTTGCCTACCTTAAGGGAAAGCGCGTCCTTATAACAGGCGCAGGCGGTTCAATTGGAAGCGAACTTGCAAGGCAGCTTCTTTCTGGCGGTGCAGAGCGTCTCTACCTCTTTGGCCACGGAGAAAATTCAATCGTAAACATCTACCGCGAGCTGCACATCCTTCAGAACGAGGGCGTGGGAGAAAAGGCATCCGTAGTCCCAATCATTGGCGATATGCGCGACAGGGAATACGTGCGCTACATAATAAGCCATACCAGGGCAGACGTAATCTTCCACTGCGCGGCTTACAAGCATGTTCCCATGATGGAAGAAAACCCGGTTGCCTCTATAGAAAACAACGTCTTTGGAACCAAGAACCTTTTGGATGCAGCCCTTGAATGCGGCACTGAACGCTTTGTGCTCATTTCCACAGACAAGGCTGTTAACCCGGTAAGCGTCTACGGCGTAAGTAAGATGCTAAGCGAAAAGCTTGTGAACGAGGCTGCGCTAAAGACAAAGTGCGGGCAGTCATTCATGTTCGTGCGCTTTGGAAACGTGCTTGGTTCACGCGGTTCAATCCTTCCGATTTTTATGGAACAGATTCAGAACGGAGGCCCTGTCACGGTAACAGACCCGGCAATGGAACGCTACTTCATGACAATTCCAGAGGCATGTTCACTTGTCCTTCAAACAGGCGGCGTAGGAGAAAACGGCTGCTCCTACCTTCTGGACATGGGTGAACCAATAAAGATTCTTACCCTTGCGGAACAGATTATAAAATTCAGCGGCTTTGAACCCTACAAGGACATGGACATAAAATTCATAGGGGCGCGCAGGGGCGAAAGGCTAACGGAACCGCTTTGGCTTAGCGAGGAAAACCCAACCCCTACCCAGTACAAGAAAATCCTTAAGCTCAACAACATTCCTCCAAAGACATTCAAGACGGAAGAGCTGCTTAAAAAGCTTTACCCGGTCTGCTACTTTACCGAAGGCAATGCGGACATCTACAGGAACCGGGATGAGCTTGTAAGGATACTAAGGAATGCAGTTCCCTCACTCGATGAATTCTACCGCGAAGAGGAAAGCGACGGAAAGCGCATAGACATGGCAACTTCTGTAAAGGTGGTTTTGTAATGGCAGCAAATATGGAAAACGAAATAAAAGTGCCTTTCTTTAAGGCTTCTACAGGCAAAGAAGAAGAAGAAGCTGTTCTTAGGGTAATAAGGAGCGGCTGGCTAACCACAGGCAAAGAAACCCTTGCTTTTGAAAAAGAATTCGCATCCTGTGTGGAAGTGCCATACGCCCTTGCGGTTAACAGCAACACAAGCGGCATGATTCTTGCAATGGAAGCCCTGGGAGTAAAGGCGGGAAAGGCTGTTATCACCACCCCCTACACTTTTGTCTCTACCGCGGCAACGGCACGCCATCTTGGAGCAGACGTATACTTTGCGGATATAGAAAAGGATTCATATTCAATTGACCCCCAATCCATAGAAAAAATTCTACAAAGCCCCAAGGGTAAGAATGTTGCCGCCATAGTTCCGGTCCACATAGCGGGCAATGTCTGCAACATGAAGGCCATCATGGAGCTTGCAAAAAAGTACAATGTAAAGGTGATTGAAGACTGCGCACATTCATTCCCCAGCAAGACGCAAATGGGCTACGCTGGTGCAATTGGCGACGCAGGAATTTTTTCTTTCTACGTAACAAAGACAATCACGACAGGTGAAGGCGGCATGGTCACCACAAAAGACCCCGACCTTGCCAGGCACATGACCATGATGAGGATGCACGGCATGGACCGCACAACATGGGACCGCTACACTTCCCCCAAGGCATCCTGGATTTACGACATTGTTGCACCTGGTTACAAGTTCAACATACCGGACATTCTTTCGGCACTGGGAAGGGAACAGCTAAAAAAAGCCTTTGTCTTTGACCAAAAGCGCAAGGCCCACGTAAGGCGCTACAACGAGGAACTTGGAAAGCTTGACTTTATAAAGCTGCCGCCGGATGGAGAGGGAAACGCATGGCACCTCTACCTTATGAGGCTTGACCTTTCCAAGCTTACCATTGACCGCGATGAATTTGCCCTTCAGATGCAAAAGCGGGGTGTTGGAATAAGCATGCACTTTATACCGATTTTCAACTTTACCTACTGGAAAAAGCTCTACCCGGAATTTACGGCGGAAAATTTTCCCAATGCGCAGAGACAGTACAGCGAGACAATTTCCATTCCCCTCTGGCCGGACATGACGGACGAGATGATTGACTATGTTGTTGAAACAATAAAAGACATTGGCGGTAAAAATCATGCCTAAAAAAGAAACGGATTTAAAAGCCAAGAAAAGGGCTTTGGAAAAAAGGCAAAAAGATTCTCAGCATGGTGCTTCCACAAAAAAGGCAGGGTTTGCAAAGACAGCAGCAAGTGCAAGTGCAAAGGCAAACCGCAGCTTAAAGGAAAAGCCAAAGGCAAAAGTCAGCACAAAAGAAAAACCGCAGACAAAAACTGGTACCAAGGCAAACCGCAGCACAAAAATATCCGCAAAGCCAGAAGCTAAATCAAGCGCAAAAAAATCCTCCGCAAAAGAAAGAAAGCAAAGCGCTAAAAAAACAGCAGGCACCGCAGCAAAAGCCAGCGCAAAAAAATCCAGCGCAACAAAAGCACCCGGCACAGAAACAAAGAGAAGCTCAAAGCCTTCATCCGTTTCCTTCGAGGCAAAATTCTATTCCGACCTTGAGCTAAAGGACATGATTCATGCAAAGATAATCCGCTGCATGGAAACTGGCCGCATAACAAAAATCTCCTACCCGGACCTGACCGAAGGCTACTTTTGGATTACAGCCCACGACATTCCCGGCCAGCACTTCATAGGCAACACCCTAGGCCGCGTCCCCATCCTCTGCGAAGGAGAAATCCTCTACCCGGGAGAACCGGTCGGAATTCTTGCAGGACCAGACGAAGCGGTTCTTGAAGAGCTTTCAAATCAAATAAAAATTGAATGTTCCAAAGAAACCCTGGAAGCATCTATTAAGATGGAAAGCGAAGACCCGGTGGATGAATGGCAAGGTCATGACACACCGCTCGGCATCCTCCAGGAAATGGGCATAGCAGGATTTGACGTAAGCAAAAAAAAGGATGAAGAAAAAGACGAAGACGGCCTTAAGGAAATATTTTCCGACGTACTTGCAGAACGCAAGGTTCAAAGCGGCCCCTGCTTTAAAAAAGAAGGCGGCATTGAGGAAGTATTTGCAAACTGCGCCCATGTAATAGAGCACGAATGGTCCTACAAGATAAACATTCCAGACTTTAACGAGCCTAACGGTGCACTCTGCGACTACAACGGAAAGACCCTTACGGTCTACACTCCAACCCAGTGGATAAGCAACCTGAGGCAGACTTTAAGCGCAGCCCTTTCGCTCAACCCGGAAGACATAATCATAAGAAAGACAAAGTCCTTCAACCAGGGCTCAAGCAGCATCTGGTACAATTCAATCGTGGCAAGCCAGGTTGCAATAGCGTCCTACATCTCGGGAAAGCCGGTAAAACTTGTCTACACAAGGGAAGAGCAGGAACTCTACATGGACACAATGCGTCCTGTAACGATAAGGCACAAAACCGGAGCAAGTGAAAGCGGAAGAATCGCCGCCATGAAAATAAACATAGACTTTGACGCTGGAGCCCACAACCCCTTTGCCCAGGAAATCATGGACCGCCTGGTAATTGCAAGCTGCGGATGCTACAACCCGCAGAACGTAAGCATAACGGCAAGGGCAAACAGCAGCGCATCTCAACCTTCTTCCATAGACCTTAGGCTGGTAGACTCTGCGGCATTTTTTGCGGTGGAAAACCAGATGAACCTTCTCTGCGAAGAATGCAGGATTTCGCCGGTAGAAATAAGGATGCTGAACTTTCTGGACAGAGACACAAAGAAAACAGCCATCCCCTTTTCATTCAAGCTAAAAAAATACTTTGAAAAAAAAGACCTGGAAGTTTCAGGCACGGAGATACAGCTCAAGAAAGAAAAGGAAGATTTTGTAAGGGCCATACCGCAAAAAGTCTCCTACTCAATTCCTTCATTCTACATGATTTTTGACCAAAGCGGAAAAAGTTTTCTGGAGTTGGAAAGAAAGTACGAATCCTACAGGCAGCAAGTCTTGTACAGAAGGGAAAAGAACAAAACGTCACTCATACACTCAAACGACTCGCCCGTAAGGGGAATCGGCTTTGCATGTTCATACGCAGGCTCCTGCTACCTTGGCTCGCAAATATACGGAGGCGGAAACCAGTCGCTGGAAGCAACATACACGGAAGACAAAACCGTAATCATCCACTGCCCCCCTGTTTCTGCAACGATTCAGGAAATATGGAAGCGCACCGTAACAGAAATTCTCGGCCATGACGTTTCATCCGTAAAAATAAATTCAACATTCACAGAAGATGAGGAGCCGCTGCTGCCGGAAACGGTATATTCAAACATCAGCGTAATGACACAGCTTCTGCGCAAGTGCTGCGAAACAATCAAGACAAAGCTATGCCGCAAAAAGACAGAGTTCCCCTTCACCGTAGAAAAGTCCGTAACTGGTTCGCTAAAAAAACTCTGGAACAACGAAAGCTTCAGCGGACAGCCCTTCCACAGTACGTCATTTGCAGCGGCAATACTTGAGCTGGAACTTGACCCCTGCACCTTCCGCGAAAAGATTAAGAAGATACAGGTCTTCGTTGACGGAGGAAAAATCCTAAACCCGGTTGCAGCCCAAAGTTCCGTACGCCTTGGAATCCAGCGGATTTTAAGCTCACTGGTAATAAGGGAAAAACTTGACTACGAAATCCAGAACATAGAAATTTCATTTCTTGAATCGGAAGAGCCTCCTATGCAAATCGGTGAAAACGTTTTCCACATAATTCCCGCTGCATACACGCAGGCCCTTTCCCAGGCACTGGACCACACAGTAAGCAGCCTTCCCCTTTCCATCGAAAGCATATTCAAGGCGTCAAACGAAAACTACATCGATGAATTCAAGAGGGCACTTGTACAGGAAGTGGATGCAGTTGCCTCGCTTGAAACGGAAGAGGAAAATTCCAAAAAGGAAAAAGAAGAATGAAGATTCCAGTAAACCTGAACGAAGAACAGACAGTCCTAGATGCAATCCCCTCCGAACCGCTATTGAACGTACTCAGGCGCATGGGAATATTCAGCGTAAAATGCGGATGCCAGGACGGATTCTGCGGAAACTGCATGGTGCTTCTTAACGGAAAACCGGTGCCCAGCTGCCAGATTCCCTGCGGAATAGTAAGGGACAACAACGTAACCACACTCGAATTCTTTACCAACCCAAAAAAGAAAGAGGCGATACTAAATGATGACAAAAAAGCAAAGAAGCCTTCCCCCCAGAAACCCACTGACTTTACGGAAGAAGATTTTTTGCTTTACAAAGACATCATATCAGGTTTTTCCGAAGCAGAAATACACCTTTGCGGATACTGTAACGCGGGTAAAATTTTTACGGCCTACTACATCCTAAAAAATACCCCCCGCCCTTCCGCATCAAAGATAATGGACCACATAAAGGACTTGAACTGCTGCTGCACAGACACCCTGTCCCTTTTAAACGGAATCCTAAAGGCATCCGCCATACGGGAATCCCGCGAGGAGAAAAATTCAAATGTCCAAAAGTAACCAAACCTTTTTAATTGCCCGCACACTCAGTGATGTTTTTTACCACCTCAAGAATGTAAACGGACTCCAAATCCGTGGTGGAGGAACAGGGAAAATTCCCTTCGCAGAAAAAGTACTTGCAGTAAGCTCCATCCCGGAACTGTGTACAATAGAAAAAAAAGAACGTTTCATCGAATTTGGTTCTGCAGTAACGCTCTCCCGCATACTTGACGTAGGCCGCACCAACATGAGCCCCATTCTTTACGACGCAATAAAGACAATCGCAAACGAATCAGTGCGCAACGTGGCAACAATAGGCGGGAACATCTGCTCCAGCACCGGTCAAGAAGAAATGCAAAAGAACACCCTCTGGGGACCACTGCTTGCCCTTGGTGCAGTCCTGGAATTCAGAAAGAAACCCAACGACTCAAAAATGATTCCCTTCTCCCATTTCAAGGAAGTGCCAGAAGGCTACCTGCTAACAAAGGTTCGTGTTCCCCAGAACGAAAGCGAAGTTGCAATATTCAAGCGGGTGGGTCCATCAAGAAGGATTACGGAGGACAGCGCAAGTTTTGTGTTTTTGGCAGACATGGAAAACGACAGCATAGCCAGCATCAAGATAATACTTGCGGGTCCCATTGTTTTCCATCCCATCGAAATTGAAAACCAGATTCTCTACACAAAACTTCCCCTCACAAGGGACTTTATAGAAAAAAAAGTTGCCGAGGCAGAAAGTGCCTACGACGTTAAATTTTCCGGGAAATACAAAAAAAGGCTTTTAAAGATTCAGTTTCTAAACATGCTGCGCTATTCTTTTGAACAGCTCATGTAGTTGCTTTTATATTATTTTTCTGGGCACATGGCAGCAAGCTGCCACCGGGCTTTCCGCACTTCCGCTAGCATAAAAAAGGAGTGCCAAGGACGGCACGTCAGTTGTTGGCAGAAAAAACTTAGCAAGTTTTCGTAAGGAAACTTGCGTCTAAAAAATTACAGGGATGTAATTTTTTAGACCGTACTCCAATCCCTTGCGCATATTCCGCGAATCATTTTAATTCCAGAACCACGCAAGGGAACTTTTGCGGAAGAAAATTACATTGAAGTGTAACCACCGTCAACAGGAAGTGCCACACCTGTTACGTATGCAGAAGATGGAGCTGCAAGGAAGATTGCGGCAGAATCAAGTTCGCCTTCATTTCCATAGCGGCTAAGAGGAATCATTGTCTGGGCATTCTGCTGGAAGAAGTCAGAGTCAAGTGTTTCCTTTGTAAGCGGTGAATAAAAATAACCCGGGCAGATTGCGTTTACGGTTATATTGTATTTACCCCATTCAGCTGCAAGACCGCGGGTTAAATTTACAACGCCACCCTTTGCGGCATGGTAGGGGGAACACGGAGCAACCTTGTTTCCTACAAGTCCGTACATGGAAGCAATGTTTATTATGCGTCCGTACTTTGCAGGAATCATTGCGGCCTTTGCAACTGCGCGGGCAACACGGAAGGTTCCAAACAAGTCAATGTTTATCTCGTTGTTGAACTGATCGTCGGTAATGTCTTCTGCAGGGGCAACTGCACCCGTTCCGGCATTGTTAACAAGGATGTCTATCCTTCCAAAGGTGTCCATCACCTTCTTCACCATCTCTTCTACAGCCTGTGTGTCGGTAATGTCACAGCGTACTGCAAGAGTTTCCACTCCGAAGTCCTTTTTTATCTCGGCAGCAACAGCCTCAATTTTTTCCAAGCGGCGTGCAACTGCAACAATGTTTGCACCCTGGTTTGCAAGAGCCTTTGCCATCTGAACGCCAAGCCCAGTGGAACAGCCCGTAACAATAGCGGTCTGACCCTTTAAGTCAAAATAAGCTTTCATTTTTACCTCTTAAAAATATGATTATCAGGAAATCAAACTGAATCCTTTCGCCGCAATTATAGCAAAAACCTTTTTCAATGTAAACAATGGGGATAAATACAACATGTAAATCTCTTTTTACAATATTTTATTCTGTAAACCAAGCGGAAATATGGTTTGTGTGCAGCGGAAGGCAAATACGGCTGAAAACCCGCATTGGAGCGGAACGAGCGAAGCGAGTTTAATTTCCTATTCCGCGACACCGCGGGTTTTCAGACGGATTTGCCTGGGAGCGGAACACAAACCAGATTTCCGCTTGCATAAAACAAAATGTTGCCTTATGGGTATTTTGGTGTTATATTTATAGACAGGAGGAAATTATGGCTGAAGAAGAAGAAAAAGAAACAACCTTTGACTATACAACAGGCCAAACCGAAAGCTCTGGAAGCCAGGAAAATCAGGAAGGCGATTCAAAAAAAAGAGCCAGGGACACGGCGGAAGAAATCGGCAAGACGATTCTTGAATACATAGACAAGGGTGTCGAAGCCGGAAAGAAGGGGCTAAGGACTGCCGGAGTTGCAATTTCCGACCTTGGTGACAAGAGCGTAAAAAGCATAGAGCTCCAGCAGCTCAAGATGAAAAAGAACAAGGCTCTTGCCCAGCTTGGCAAATACGTCTGGGAAACTCTAAAGACAGGCGGGGAAAATGCAGCCCTAACCTCATCAGACGAAAAGATAAAATACTACATGGAAGGCCTCGACAAGCTCCAGGAAAGCATAGAGGCTCATGAAAAATTCTTTGAAGAGGCAAAGGCAAAGAATAAGGCAGCAAAAGAAGAAGCTAAGGATTAAGCTTTAGCTCGCCGTATTCGTCAACAATCTCTGTCTTCATGGCATTCATAGGCCGCCAGACGATTGAGAGGGAAATATTAGGTTCAAAGTTGTATGACTTTGAGCCGTCACCGTTCGTAATAAGACGGGGCTTTACCTCAAAACTTGAAACAAGATCCCAGTCATGCAAGTCATGGGCAAGGGTAATCTTCAGGTTCTTGAGTTTAAAGCCCGACGAACGGCGCTTCATCTGTCCTTCATCAAGCATTGAGCCTTCACCCCAGAATGCAAATGAATTGTACAAATCCTTGAACACATTTGTTTCACCGGGGAGAGTCATTCCGTTATTCGTATAGTCCTGAATATAACGGTATATTACACTGTTCCTTGATTCCGAACTAAAAGTAAGGTTTACAAATTTATTTATCTTAAAGGTAACGGCAGGAATGAATTTAAAATAGCTGTTGGTAGGCCTTATGCAGTCATAGACAATACTCGTGCTCAAAGAAGGTGCCCATGTAACCCTCTTCTTCCAGTAGCGGAAGTTTTTTTGCCCGGATGTATAGGCAATAGAAAAAGTTTCAGGAAGAAACTCCCTTTCGCTCCTGATGGACCATCCATCTTCCTCATCAAAATCATATCCGTATGTATAAGCCGCAGTATATGCAACCTGCAAACCTCCATACGAAACCGCAGCCTTAAAGGAATCGGCATAATGCTCTTCAAGGTTATAGTTGAATGACTGAGTAAGGGCAAAATCACCGTCAAAGAATTTAAGCGAAGCAGACTGCTTAAACGGAAGCTTGCGCCAGTTTTCAACAAGTTCATCGCTTTCCGTCTCTTCGATTTTTTCAACACCCGATGCAAAAGTAAGTTCCGTATAAGGGAAGGTAAATTTCACGTCACCCTCGTACTTGTCCTTTTGTGGTGGCAGCGTTGTTGAAAGTGTCAGCTTCTGGGAAAAATACTTACCCTCCTCCGCATGGATGGTGGCACTAAGGGTATGTTCCGTAACACTTTCTTCATCAGAAAGGTCGGCGGTAAGATAATCCCACTCCGGGTTTTCCTCATCACCAATAAATTCAGTTCTAATAAGCCTGATTGTAGTATTCCAGTCAATGCTGGACTTCTTTAACACATCGTTAAAAATCAAAGGCTTTACGGAAACGTCATTCTCAACGCTTAAATCCTTCTTCCGCGCCTGATAGTCTGTTTTTCTGACAGTAGCGGCATCAGATTCAGAATAACCATCAAGACTAGGATGGGTCTGGTAAAAAGGAGTGTATGTAAACACATTGTTCATATTGAACAAGGATTCGCGGAAAGCAAGCCCGCTGGAAACGACAACCGGTGACGTTATCTGATAATAGCTTGACTGCCTCTCGCTCCACTTAAAGTCATCCGGCTTTGAATACTTCGTAGAGTCATATGCAAACTGAGATGAAAACTGCGGCGTAACGGAATACTTAAGCTCGTACTCAAAATCAGAAATCTCGGTAGGATTTATATCTGACCGCACGTCCAAAAGGGGAAGGTCTTTTTCGGCCAAGACACCCTCTTCTGCCTTTTCAGTTTTTTCCGAAGATTCCTCTTCTTTGCTCTCGCTTTCATTTTTATCATCCTGCTTCTGCTCATCAGAAAATTCATCAGGAACTGAAAGTGCATAAGGAAAATCAACGGGCTTTGACTGCTTTTCGTCCAAAGGATACTTAATGATTGCACCCTCAATGTTCGCACTAAATTTCAGGGGCGTTACCTGCGAAGGATAAAAAAACATCCTCTCAGGCGTATACAAATACCAGTCATCGGTTGACTCTGAGGCAATTGCAGTGTTCGTCTTTGAATTGAAAATAACCGAGGAACTTATGTCTGTAATTGACAGACTCCGCAAAAAAGGCTTCAGGACATCGGGAATGTTAAAGTTGTAGGATGCTGATGCATTCCAAGTGTATGTTGATACGCTTACACTGTCCTTATCTTCATCCTCCTCATCTTCCTTTTCATCCTTGGCACCGCTCGTAAGAAATGTAATCCAATCCATATATTCCGCACGCTCGCCAAAGTCATCCGTAAAATATGGGTCGGAATAGATGGGCATGGAAATTCTAAAGTTAAAGGGGCTTGAGCCGGACAAATCCAAATTTCCATTGTAACGGAAAGGAGTCTTTATACCCAAGAGATTTGCCTTATCCTTATGCCTTTCTCCGGTAGAAGAAAATGGAACGTAAACCTCTCCAGAATCATCCAGAAAAACTGTGTTGCTGAATCCTAAATTCAAATTGGCCTTAAAGTTGTTAATATATGATTTTGGTTTGAATACTGCGTCAAAACCCGCCATGGTTCCAAGAATACTGTAATAGTCAAACATCAGCTTAAAATGATTGCTTGTGTCGCCTGTATAATCCTCGTCCAAGTTATGGAGTACAATTCCTTCGCGCCTCTGCTCCTTTAGTTTTGTTGGCTTCATGAAATTGTACAATCCTTTGCTAAGTTCATCATCATCTTCTTCGTCTGCCGATTTTTCAATATTCTCTTCCAGCGGCTTTCGGCCATACAGGTATGTCGTAGTCTGAAAGTAATACCCGCGCCTTGTGTCATAACCGAATGTTGGGTTGAATATAATTTCGTCCTTGGGGTAATAAAAGGCCGGCATGTATAAAACAGGTATTTCGCCTACAAAAAGCAGCGCATTAAAAAATGCAAACTCTCCTCCTGGAAGAAGCCAAATCTTTGTAGCGCGGATTTTCCAGTGGGGATTTTCGTCGTCGCAAAATGTGAGTGAAGCGTTCTTAAAGACAATCGTGCTCTGCGAATCCTTTCCGAACATGGAAGAAGAAACAACCAGCGTTGAACCGGACGGCAAGTTGATTGCATCGCTCTGAGTCTGGACTACGCGGCCTCCGTCAAAAATTCCTTCATAGGTTACGGTGTTAAAGAGAACCGTCTGAGCCGTAATCCTCTGGTCTCCCGCAGCCCCACCAGTCTGCTCCATCACAACGTCACCCTGGGCATAGAGGATATTGGTCTTGCGGTTGTAGCTAATCTTTGACGCGTTTATCTTTGTGCGCATGTTTCCCTGAGTAACCTCTACCGCAACGGCACCGGTAAGGACAATCTGCTCTTCATTGGTAACAGAATCCTTTTCGTACTCGGTCTTGTTGGCATTCAGAATCGTTATCACGGAAGGCTGGGAATCACCGTCATCAGCCCAAGCATGTATGCCGAATGCAAAGAAGGCAGCACATATTAAAACGAGGACAATCAGTTTTCTTTGCAAAGGTCTAAGGCTCATGGGTTATTCTTTTACTTCTCCCCTAGCCTTTTCCCGCTCAAGCATTTCTGCAACATAGCGTCCGGTCCAGCTCTTCTTGTTAAGGGAAACCTCTTCCGGAGTACCGGTTGCAACAACCCTTCCACCGCCGTCGCCACCTTCCGGGCCAAGGTCTATTATGTAGTCCGCCTGGCAGATAACATCCATGTTGTGTTCAATCATTACAACGGTATTGCCCTTGTCCACAAGCTTTTGGATAACCCCCATCAGCTGCTTTATGTCCACAAAGTGAAGGCCTGTCGTAGGCTCGTCCAGTATGTAAAGCGTCTTTCCTGTAGAAGGCCGTGCCAGTTCACTTGCAAGCTTTACGCGCTGTGCCTCTCCACCGCTCAAAGTAAGAGCACTCTGTCCAAGCTGAATGTAGCCAAGACCAACGTCCTTCAAAGTCTGGAGCTTTCTTGCAATGTGAGGAATGCTGTCAAAGAAAGAAGCGGCCTCTTCTATTGTCATGTCAAGGACATCGCTTATAGACTTGCCCTTGTAGAGAACCTCAAGCGTTTCCCTGTTGAACCTTTTTCCGCGGCACACGTCGCACTGGATAAAAACGTCCGGCAAGAAATTCATCTCGATTGTAATTGTACCCGCACCCTGGCAGTTTTCGCAGCGACCGCCTTTTACGTTAAAGCTGAACCTTCCGTTCTTGTAGCCGCGTGCCTTTGCATCTGGAAGGCTTGCGTACAGCTCGCGGATTTTGTCAAAGACACCAATGTATGTTACCGGGTTGCTCCTTGGGGTGCGTCCGATCGGTGACTGGTCAATGCTTATGACCTTGTCTATGTTTTCAAGACCGGCAATTTTTTTGTAGGCACCGGCAGGATAGTCGGTCTTCATAATCTTGTTGCTTGCGGCCGGAAAGAATACGTCGTTGAGCAGGGTTGACTTTCCGCTGCCGGAAACACCCGTAATGCATGTGAATGCCCCAAGAGGAATCTTTACGCTTATGTCCTTTAGGTTGTGCTCGCTAACGCCCTCTATGCTAACAAAAGAACCGTTGCCCTTCCTGCGCTCAGAGGGAATCTTCATCCTAATAAGGCCTGCCAGGTAACGCCCTGTAATACTGTCCTTGCAGGAAGCCACAAATTCAGGGGAGCCGCTTGCCATGATTTGCCCGCCGTGAACGCCAGCCCCGGGTCCTATGTCTATTAGCCAGTCAGCGGTACGGAGGGTCTG